>JAUQYW010000104.1 GCA_030587525.1 Candidatus Sigynarchaeota archaeon
CTCATTTCTGAATGAAAAGTTACATAAATTGGTAGAACCCGTATATATGACCTTCATTGCTATCATGGAACATTATAAAGCTCTTTCCAAAGAAGATCTCCTTGCGATCAAGGATCGGTTGCAGCAAGGGTCATTTAATTTGAATGATTTATTCCCCGATAGATTTTTCATAAATGATCATTTGTCATTACAACGGATTGGAAATCAAACAGGAATTTTCGTCGATGGGATGCCGTTTAGCATATGTAAGCATCTAGTCATCAATATTCCCGAAGACCAGGTTCAACAATACGACGCAGCGAGCTCGATGGACGAGATCATAGACATTTCAAAGAAAAGTTCTGATTCCGATAATGAGGATGAAATATTTGCTTATGATCTCAACTTGAAAGATGAATTCTGGGGACATTGCTCTAACTTGCAAGCCTGGGTGGATAATGGTTATGATACGCATCTTCTTGCCAGCAACCTTGCCTTTCCGCTATTAAAAGCATTGGCTGATATGGGGGATAAAGCAGCAGAAAATGCCTTGAAAGGAGAGCTGGTGGCTCGCATCCGCAGCGGATATCAGCCAACGATTCGATTCCTTGCATTGCAAGGTTTTTTCCGATACTTGTCCCCGGGTGACGTTAAAGAATTGGGGATTGAAAAAAATGTGCAAGAATGTTATGCTTGCTTATTTTCAGCTGAAGTCCTTGATGAAGTTTTAGAGATCACTTATAAAAATTCAGAAAAAGAATTGGATTCGAATCTTGAACATTTTTTAGATCATGTGTTTATTAATGTTGATCTTTTAATGGAACGAACTGGTGTGAAGCCTGACACTGAAATAATCCAAGAACTCTACGAGAATTTGCTTAAAACGCATGGTTTTTATGATTTACATTTAATTTTTGAAACGACTAGTATTTTCCAGATTATTGCAAAAAAATATGGCTCTTTACCAACCCAAAAATCATTACTTCGAATATACAAGTTGCTGTTTGATGGTAATATGATATACGAAATTCAGAACCTCGTCAAATGGAGCAACGTTTATGTCCCGGATGATATAATTCCGGATGAACTTAATGACCCCAAGGTGGATTTCCCCGAATTCTATGAATCAATAACAAATAAGGAATTACCAGGGAGTTTCTTGGAAAAAAGATATCATTATGACAAATATTGGAACCCTAGTGAAATGCATAGGTCCAGGAGAGATTGCGACATCGATCGTGCATCATCACTCTATCGTATTAGAAAATTGGTTGAGATGCTTGAAAATGAGATATTAGATGAAAAAAACTTGAACCTCATTTTGACATCATTAGTCGATAGCATGTTTGATAGATTTGGCGATTCTGAAAATTTCATTTTACATGAACTGGTTGAGGCTTTAAACGATACTGCTATAAAAGATGAAGACCCTTATCGTGCATCTCAACACATGCGGTGTAAAAAACTTGCGGAACGTCTTCAAAAAGCCACAGGCGCATATATCCAGCAAATTTACAAAATAGTTTTATATCATATGCTATATTCTATACGGCCTTTATGGATGCTGGATTTATTCAGATTTTACGGACGCAGGCCAGACCCGGAGACATTTCGTGTGTATGTTAGCGGGAACAAATATCTGGACATCTCATTCCTCAAAGGATTTAATTATATCCCAGCAGAACCCGACTTGCAGAAGATTTATATGAAAATACTTGAGCATTCGAACTCAAGTCAGGTACTATCTGAAATTGAAGAATTACAGACATTCACAGGTCACGCCTTGGTTATTAATGAAGCTGTGATTCAATTAATAACTAATTGGCCATTATGTGACAAATTCAAATTACTCGGCAAAGAATTGTTTACAAAAATGATAGATGAAGAGGTGAAGAGGCTCGTAGAACGTGCTCTTCTGTTTCAGCTAGCATTGACAAAAAAACAATGTTCTTTCCTAGATGAATTAAAGAGGGTATACGAAATCAAGCCAACACCTTCCAGCATAGAAAAGCTTTGCATAAAAGCTATAGAAATACGTGATGACCGACCAATCATTATGTTTCTACATACACTCGATGATAGTGCGAGAACACGGGTTCTAAATTGTATGGAAGAAGCATTTAATAATGCAATCCAGAACTGCGAAAAAAATAATATCATAAAACTCTTTATCTCTATTTTGAAGCAAAACGGAAGAAGTATAAACCTTCCAATCCAACTTCAAGTATATTACGAAAACTTGGATGATGACGAGAGCAGCTTTGACGATGATGATAACGATAATGACAGATACGACGATGATGACAGGGATGACGAAGATAACAACGATGATGACGGGGACGACGATGATGCACTTTGCAACGAAGACCGGCAGTGAACCGCTCTTTTTTTACGAGAATGTATCTATTGATTTTCGTTATCAATCTATCACTATATTGGAATGCTAAACCTCGGAGCTAGGAGCCATTTTCCATACTCGCTGTCTTCTCGAAGCTAACAAACGATGGCCAAAAACAATCGAGTTTCTGAAACGATAAACGATAAAAAAAGAAATTGTAAATTATAAATGGATTTGGTTCACGTTGCTTCTTCCTTGGGCGCCGCGACGATGTCCTTGACGATGCCGACCGCGACCGTGCGGCCCATGTCTCGGATGGCGAGGCGACCGAGAGGCGCAAACTCGGCGAACTTTTCGACGCAGACCTTCGAGATGGGTTGCAGCTCGATGATGCCATTGTCTCCGACCTTGAAGAAGTCTGCATTGGTGCCGTCGGGCTTGGTCAACTTCGCAAAGCGCATGGCCACCTGCGCAGTGTGGAGGTGGACAACTGGCGTGTAGTTGATGGAAACCGCGGTTGGGTGCCAAATCATGATTGACTGCACGAGAAGGTGGTTCTCAGGGCCAGCGACACGAGGTGGGTTGTTTGCAGGGCCGACGACATCACCACGGTTCAGTTGCTTCCGCTCGATGCCACGGATGTTGAATCCGATGTTGTCACCGCTGTGGGCTTCTTTCATGCCCTCGTGGTGCATCTCGATGGACTTCACATCGGCAGGGATGCCCGCGGGATTGATGATGATCTTGTCACCAACGTGAATGACACCAGTTTCGACACGGCCGACCGGGACCGTGCCTGCACCCTTGATCGAGTAGACGTCTTGAATGGGAAGTCGCAAAGGCTTCGAATCCTCCTTTGCTGGGGGCTGGAACGTGTCGAGCTGGCCGAGCAGTGTCGGTCCCTTGTACCAGGGCATGTTCTTGCTGGGAGTTAACAGGTTATCACCAAACAAGCCGGAAATGGGGACGAACTGGATGCCTTCGACCTTGTAGCCGACCTTCTTGAGCAATGCGCTGAATTCCCTCTTGATCTCCTCGTAGCGCTCCTGCTTCCAGTCGACGACGTCCATCTTGTTGACCGCGACGACGAGCTGGTTGACACCCAGCGTCTTGGCAAGGAACGCGTGCTCGCGGGTCTGGCCGTTCGGGCCGATGCCGGTCTCGAACTCGCCGGGGCGGGCACTCACGACCATGATGCCGCAGTCTGCTTGGCTGGCGCCGGTGATCATGTTCTTGACGAAGTCGGCGTGGCCGGGCGCATCGATGATGGTCCAATAGTACTTGGGGGTCTCGAATTTCTTGAACGCGAGGTCGATGGTGATGCCGCGCTTCCGCTCTTCCATCAATTGGTCCATGAAGAACGCGAACTTGAAGGAAGGCTTGTTCAAGTCTTGTGCAATCTTCTCCATGTCACGCAATTCCTTGTCGGTAACACCGCCGGCGAGCACCAGGATGTGACCCATCGTCGTGCTCTTGCCGTGGTCGATGTGACCGATCGTGACACAGTTAAGGTGTGGTTTCGTAGTAGGCATGTGTAAAAA
The DNA here is from genome assembly GCA_030587525.1 of Candidatus Sigynarchaeota archaeon. Taxonomy (GTDB): domain Archaea; phylum Asgardarchaeota; class Lokiarchaeia; order Sigyniarchaeales; family Sigyniarchaeaceae; genus Sigyniarchaeum; species Sigyniarchaeum tengchongense. The sequence continues at coordinate 3,859 of JAUQYW010000104.1, forward strand.
CCTCTTTAAATCTTGAGTTACAAGATTACTCTCTATAGGAAGCCAAAGTTTAATAAATGATCGAGGCTTACTACAGTTGTATTGATATTGTATATAAGTTTTCAATACATTACCGGGAACTGAAAATGATCGATGGCAAAAAACTTGTCCGGGGGAAAAACAAGAAAAGCGTGTCGTTCTGGATCGACGAGGGCGTGCTGAAGCGCTGGGATGCCTTTTGCGAGGAAGCAGGGATTACCAGGACCCAGCTTATCATGAGTGCCGTCAACGACAAGCTTCTCGGCTCGGTGAGTATCTTTAACTTGACGACGAAAATCGACCGCCTCGCCGAAATCGTGTCTGATTTCAGTCCGGATGCGCGTAGTCGGGTCCTGGAGCAAATCTTGCTATCCAAGGAAGATGGCATTCGTGAAGATGATATCAAGGGTTTTCCGTGGTACACGCTCCAGAATACTTTGGATGCCTTGAAAGAGGACAACATCATCGTCACGGATAAAGGACGGTGCTGGGTGAAGGAGTTTTTCCCGCGGCAGGCAGACGGGCACCAGAAATGAGCTCCCGGAATAAAATATTAGGAATCTTGAACGGCTGCCAATCCGGGTTCTATTCCTCTCTCTTGATCAAGGCAACCGGTTCAACACCAGGTTTACGCCTTGTTAATTTCTTCCATAATACGCTTTAATGCGTGTTGATCGATGTTTCTCCATTCCCTTAGTTTCTTTACGACTTTATTTCCTGAATTCTTGTTTGTAAAATCATTTTCAACCAGCCAGAGCATGTATTCCGACAACTTGAATGCTTTGACGTGGAAGAAATGCAATACATCGAGTTCAGCACCATCATCGCTCAATACAATGACATTTTCTTTCGACCGAGCGAGAGCGATGATCGAAAGATCCGCATCGTCTAAAGTTTTATCAGTCAAATCGTGATAGGACTCAAGTTTCACGGGCTGTATGGTAAATTTGGTTAATTCGAGGTAATTTTCCAAGTAACGCTTGTATTCTGCGACCAACTCATGCGTGGCTTGGAGATTGCTTTCATAGAAAAAATCCTTGAGTAATATGACCGCTTCCTCCTCGAGCCGCTTGATTTTGAGCCACGTGCATGTATCAATGACAAGCATGCTAGCATTAGCGCGGGAATACTTATAAAAGCCTTGCTAGCAATTACTAGCAAGATATGAAACAGATCAATTTCCGGGTTTCTGATGATGAATACCGTTTCGCCGAAGAGCTTGCTAAGATCCTTGGAAAATCGGTACCCGTGGTGGTAAAAGAATACGGGTTGAAAGCGTTGCACGACGCAAGCATTGAACTGGCCTTGGAATTGTACAAGACCAACAAAATTGGCTTGAAACAAGCATGGAAGATGACTGGGCTTTCGTTCCACGAGTTCACCGGACTCTTGATGGCGAGGAGCATCGATCCGCCTGGGAACACGGCACTTGTTGAACGTTCCATTGAGTCTGCGAGAGCCGCGCGGCTCGAAGATTTGTTTCCCGGGAAAGCCAAGGAGGACCTCAAGAAGCTCATCCGGGTTCCCGAGGAGTCCACATAATGATTAGTGAATTCGCTAAGATTTTTTTTGCTTTTCTGCCGATAATTTCCCTTTAACATGGTGCGTTTTTCCTATTATTAAATTAAATGCCTTGGAATCGATAACTGACCTTAGACAGGCTACTCGGGACAGGTATCCGTTTGGCCGGAAGATGGGACGGAACGAGCATTGTCCTTGCGGGAGTGGCTTGAAATACAGACGATGCTGCGGAAGTAATACAAAATAAGGATGATAAAAAGATGGTCAAGACATGTTTTTTTGACCTTGAAACGGAACATCTCATCCAAGAATTTGAAACCGGTAGAGGATCGATGGATTTTCGAGAGACGCAGGCGCGGCGCTTGAAAATCATACCTAAATTAAATATGGCAGTTGCTTGCATCATTAGTTACGAGAATCAATCTACCATGCTCTATTATGAGAAGGGACAAGAATCCGAGTTAATCAATAAATTGAATGAGTTTGACCGGATCATAGGCCATAATTTGTTTGGTTTCGATTATCTTGTTCTTTCCCCGCATACAAAAGGTAACATTCAAAAAGAATTGCAGCAAAAAACGTATGATACATTTTTAGCACTGAAAGATGCATCGGGGGGAATGTGGTAGGTTTAGATGAGCTATGCAAATTGAATCTTGGTACGAGTAAGACTCTTAATCCCTTGGATGTGCCCAAGTTGTGGCGTTCCGGCGAGAAGGAAAAAGTGAAAGAATATTGCTGCAACGATGTGTTGATGCTCAAGAAGCTATTTTTACACGGAAAGACAAAAGGTGTTTTGAAATACCCGGTTAAGGATCATGGCAAAACCATCGCTATTCGGCAATTAAAAGTTCCTTGGATGGATTTGGACATGTAAATATCCTTAGCAATGATATGATGATCATCATCATGGTGTTCGTATCGTGAAAGCGCAGGAAGGAATCCCCGAATTATGACGGCGCATAGCCGAAGAAAGACAACGAAATAACGAAAATTGCATCAAAATCTAAAGATGATCATGAATTCACGAACGTTTGTCTACAAAAAAGCGGGAGGCTGCGACATCCACGCGGACGTTTTCTGGGAAGATGCAACCGGCACTTCGGAGAGCACGTCCCAGCCTGGTCGTTCGACGTACCCCGTCATTGTCTGGCTTCACGGCGGCGGCCTCATCGGGGGATGTCGCACTGACATCAAGGCGGACCAGAAATTCTTATACGTGGCGGCTGGTTTCGTGATCGTGAGCCTTGATTACCGGCTTGCTCCGGAAACGAAATTGCCCGAGATCATCGCCGATTTGCAAGATGGGGTTCGCTGGGTTCGCACCGGCCTTACTGATCACTTGCCCTTCATCGATCCTCGCCGTGTCGCCGTGATCGGGCATTCCGCGGGAGGGTACCTCGCCTTGATGAGCGGTTCTTGCATCCAACCACCGCCCAAGGCCATTGTCTCGTTCTACGGCTACGGGAATATCACGGCCCCGTGGTACAGCAAGCCTGACCCGTTCTATTGCCGGCTCCCCAGGATTTCAAAGGAGAAAGCCCTTCGATCTGTCGGGACAGCCCCCATCTCGTGTTCTGCAGGGAACAACAATCGCGGCGAGTTTTACCTGTATTGCCGCCAAAACGGCCTGTGGCCGCTGGAAATCTCCGGTCTCGACCCTTCGACGCAAGATCGTGCCTTTGACCCGTATTGCCCAGCGCGGAACGTGACGACAACCTATCCCCCGACGCTGCTCCTGCACGGCGACGCGGACACGGACGTGCCGGTGGAGCAATCCCGGCAGATGCTCGGTGCCTTGAAAAAATCCGGCGTGCCCGCTGAAATGATCACGATCAAGGGTGGTGCACATGGTTTCGATGGGCGCGGCGCGTTTGACCGTGTTGTCGGGCCTACCTTGACCAAGGTCGTGGACTTCGTCTCGGAACACGTCCATCGCTAGCACGTCTCGGGAGATAAGGAACACGCGGCCACGATCAGCATGTTAATATAGGGATGCGCCCGTGTTCCTCCACGTGACCGACCGTTCCCCGCGACTGCTCGATGCGGTCCGACTGCCTCCCTTCATCACGACCGCGCTGGATGCCCGCAATCGTGGCCAATACGCCACTGGCACCTACCGGACGCCCGGGGACATGCAAGCCGCGTGCGATGCCCGGAAAACGATCGTCATCCCGGCGAATGTACCTGCCTGGCCCGTGTTTTGTTTCATGATCTTTGCCATCCTTTTAGCAATCGTGATCGTCGAAATGATGGTCTTCGGCACGTGGGACAGCAGCACCGGTATGTTCGAGGTCATGCTCGTCGGGCTCGTAGAGACCTTGCCGGTCTTCTTCATTCACAGGTTCGTCGCCATGCGCAAAAACCCGCCGTGCCTCGTGGTCTGCCCCGAAGGCCTCGCGTTCAACCTCCACGTGCCCTTCTTCGTGCCGGGAAAAGGCAAGGGCGTGTTCGTGGCTTGGTCCGATGCCAAGGAGCTCAACGAGGACATCGTCAAGTTTGGTACCTTCAAGAATCATGTCATGAAGGTCACAGATCGATCCCGGCAGCGCGACGCGATCACCACTACATTCAACTTGTCACGCGTTGCCGATGACGGCACCCGTGATCCTGGCTCGGCACATTGGTTCACGCACGTCGTGACGGCATCTGGCAGCCTCGTCGTGGACCTGTCGACGCTCGCGGGTACTGAATTTCCCGACCGCTTTCCCACCTTCCCCATCTCGCAGCTCATCGAGATCTATTGGAGAACTTTTTTCAAGAAAGAAAAACGGGAATAAAAAGGAATCGAACAGCGCTCACAGCGCGTCGAAGATCAAGGCCAGCAAGGCAATTCGCAGCAGCAACCCGTACTTGGGCTGCTTGAAATACACGGCTTGCGGCAGCTTGTCGACGTCCGGGTCGATTTCATTGATGCGCGGGAGGGGATGCATGATCAGCAAATCGGGTTTCCCGTTCTTGAGCACATTTTTCGTCAAGACGTAGAAGCCCTTCATCCGCAAGTATTCCTCCTCGGACCTGAACCGCTCGCGCTGCATCCGGGTCATGTACAAGACATCGAGTGATGGTAACACGGATTCCAGCGACTCGACCTCGGTGAACTGGACGTTCCTGGTTTCCAGCATCACCTTGTCCTCCTTCCGGATGTGCAGCTGCGACGGCGAAATGAGCACGAGCTTGACGTCGTAATTCATGAGCAATGGTAAAAGGGAGTGCACCGTCCGCCCGTACATGAGATCGCCGCAAACCCCGATGGTCAAGCCGTCCAGCTTGCCCCGTTCCTGGCGGATGGTCATCAAGTCGAGGAACGATTGCGTGGGATGCTCCTGTGCCCCGGACCCCGCGTTGATCACGGGAATGTTGAGGATTTCCGCGGCATACTTGGCAGCTCCTTCCCATTCCGATCGGATGACGAGCACGTCGGCGTAATTTTCCACGACACGGAACGTATCTGAGAGTGTTTCACCCTTCTTGATCGATGACTTGTCCCAATCAGCGAAGCCGATAACTTGCCCGCCGAGATGTTTCATGGCGGCGTCGAACGACAATCTCGTTCTAGTGGAAGGTTCGAGAAAGATCGACCCGAGAATCTTGTTCGCGAGGATTTTACTCCCGTACTTCGCGATGTCTTCCATCTTCACGGCGACATCGAGCAAGTACTCGATTTCTTCCTTCGTGAAATCGAGCGTGGAGATCACGTCCCTGTCTGCAAATGGATTGGTCATGATTGCTTGTCTCCTGCGATCTTCTGCTCAAGCGAGCGTATTCTTGAAAATAATTCCTTGTCGATGCCGAGCTCATCAAGGTTCTGGATGATCACCGGCGTGAACGTGAATTTTTTGTTGGTTTTCGAGATCACGTCCCCGATAACCCGCACGAACGCGCCCGGGGCCAGCTTTCCCCTCACGACGGTCGCTTCTGTTCCCGCTTCCTTGTTTGCCTCGGCAAGATCCATCGCCATCGTGCCCGTGCCGTCTTCGATCTCGACATGTTTATCAGCAAGGCTCTTGACCGTCCCGTAAATCCAGACATGCTCGTCGGTAAAGTGCACGTCCTTGATGGATCGGGTTCTTGATTTCGTCGGGATTGACACCGGTAAAGCACCAGTTTGGCTGCGATCGCTGATCAGTACCTTTTTAATTACTTTAGAGTATTAAACCTCGTGAGCTAATATTCCTTTGTATTAGTAGTTTAATTCTGTTGCCCTCGTGCAATGCCGCGGGCTTCGTGCTGACCAAGTGAGGTATGACGTGATCATGGTAGATATGCCGTTCGTGGAAAAATACCGCCCGAGAAGCTTGAAGGAGGTCGTCGGCCAGGAGGAGATCATTTCAAGGCTCAAGGGGTTCGTGAACGATCGGTCAATGCCCCATTTAATCCTCGCCGGGCCGGCTGGCACGGGTAAAACCACCTCTGCCATTGCCATGGGCCGTGACATGTTCAAGGAAACATTCTCGCAGAATTTCAAGGAGCTGAACGCGAGCGACGCGAGGGGCATCGCGGTCGTGCGGACCATGGTCAAGGATTTCGCCCGCACACATCCCGTCGGGGACTCGCCGTTCAAGGTCCTGGTGCTGGACGAGGCAGACAACATGACCGCGGCGGCGCAACATGCATTGCGTCGCACCATGGAAAATTTCACGAAGACCTGCCGGTTCATTCTTATCTGCAACTATTCAAACAAGATCATTGCTCCGATCCAATCACGCTGCGCGGTCCTCAGGTTCACGCCCCTCACGAACGAGGACATCCTCAAGCGGCTCCGCTACATCGCCGAGAAAGAGACCATCACCCTCACCGAGAAAGGTGGCGAGGCAATCCTCTACATGTCTGGTGGCGATTGCCGCAAGGCGGTGAATGTATTGCAGGCAGTGTCGACGATCTCGAAGGATATCACGGAGGAGTCCGTTTACCAGGTCACGGGACGCGTGTACCCTGAGGAGATCCGTGAAATGATCAAGATTGCCCTTGCCGGCCAGTTGAATCAGGCGCAAGAGAAGCTGGAAAAACTCCTGCTCGAATTCGGGCTTGCCGGGTCCGAAATCATCAAGCAGATCCACACGGAAGTTTTCAATATAGACGTCGCCGAGCCCGTGCGCATCGAGCTGATCAAGGTTGTCGGTGAAATCGACTTCCGGTTGAATCAAGGGGCAAGTGAAATGATCCAGCTCAACGCGTTGCTCGCAAAAATCGTGTTGTTGAATAAATAAGGGGATCCAGCCGCATGACGGCCCTCGCTCCGTTTCATTATCTCGTCAAGGCATGGTATGACGGGCAATCGTACAACGGCTCGCAGTTTCAGCCCGGCTTGCGGACCGTGGACGGGGCGCTGGTCGAGGGGTTGCACGATCTCGGGTATTTGCCTCGCGACGGGCCGCATAACGACTTTTTCAAGGTGGCGGGCCGCACAGATAGGGGCGTTTCGGCGCTTGGCGCCGTTTATTACGTCAACGTGCTCAAGACTCTCCACCCGTGCGAGGTCAACGAGTGGCTCAAGATCCGCGGCCACGACATCATGATCTGGGCCGTCGCGCCGCTGCCCGGTGCCATCAACCCACGGCAAGCCATGCACCGCGTGTACAAGTATTTCCACGTCATGGCGGGCGACGCGATCAAAATCGATAACGTGAGGAAGGGCTTGGCAATGCTAGCCGGCGACCACGAGTTCAAGGGATTCACCAAGGCCCGCATCAATCCCGCCATAAGGACCACGAGAGCGCTCGATGCTGCCGAGATCGATGTCACGGGCGACGTGATCGTGTTCACCTTCCGGAGCCAAGGATTCTTGTGGGAACAGGTGCGGCGCATGGTCGCCT
>JAUQYW010000124.1 GCA_030587525.1 Candidatus Sigynarchaeota archaeon
TCGATCTCTTTCGAATACCGAATCTGTCCCCGCGAATGGCCGAGCTGCTCGTGAATGCTGATATCAACTCTGTCCGCGAGCTATCCCACCGCGATCCGATTGCCACGTGGTACAAGCTGCAAGAGCTTGCTGACACGAGCTATTTCATCATGATCAAGGAGCCGTCCATCGCCGAAGTCGAGGAATGGATATACTATGCAAAGCTCATGACACGGCGCATCAAGTATGGCCACGACATACCGCTGATAAACTTGACACCTCACGTGACGCTCGACCTCGCGAGCGAGCTGCAAAAATACAAGATCTGGACAATCGAGGACCTGGATGATAATTTCGCCCTCATCGCGAATCTAGCAGGCCGGGTTGACATGTCCCGGAGAGAATTTGCTGAGTTGCTCGGTCTATGTGACTTGTGCAAGGTGAACGGCGTCGACGTGCTCATCGCCAAGGTGCTCGATCTCGCCGGCGTGAAGTCCCTCCAGCAATTGCGGGTCATAACGGTGGATGAGTTGCAAGCCCGGATCGAGAAGGTGAAGACGAGCCCGGTAATCAAGGAAAACCCCTTCCTGGAATTAGAACTGGCGCGGCCTCACCTTGAGCAAATTGTCACGGCAGCAAAGGAACAGAAGATAACGTCCTTCCTAGAGGCGATGGCGTGATGGCGTTCATTGATGACTTGCTCAACTTGCTGAATTTTGCGTATTTCATCCTCGCGCCGTTCGTGTTCTTCGCGGGGTTCAACCTGGCACGGAAAGGTTTGCAAAAAGTTAACAAGATCGAGGGAGAGCCCTTTCGGGCGTTTGATTGGCTCGTGTCAATCATGTTCGGTATATTATTTATGGTCGCGGTCGTATTCTGCATCAATCTCGCCGTTGATTTCCTCATTACGACTACGGGCATTAACATTCAAATTCAACCTGTTGGGAGTTATTTGCTCGTGATTGCGCTCGGTGTGCTGGTGCTATATCCTGTGTGGGAAATGTTCTACCTTGCACGGCCGAGCTCCGATAGCGTTACGGATTATCACCGGTTTCTCGAAGCAAAATTCATCAACAAGGCACGGGGAAGGGGCGCGTACGTCGTATCCTTGTTGCTCCTGATCGCTACTTACGGGGTTCCCATCATCGGCATGAGCTTCATACCCGGGTTTAACCTGCCGCGAGCCTTGTTTCTGTGGATCATCATCGTGCCGTTGATCTTCCTCAATTATTTTGCTGCCGCGGGCACCGTTGGCAACATCGTGAAGACTTCATACACAGCCCTCGCGAGCAATAAGGCGTACCCAGGCATCAAGCAATTCCAGAC
>JAUQYW010000135.1 GCA_030587525.1 Candidatus Sigynarchaeota archaeon
GCGATCGGGAGCGCGTTGACCGTGTGATATAGTGACCTGTAAAAGCTGTAACTCGATTCAAACGGTTCTGCGGGGCCATTCTCGGTCCGGTTCGGGTCCACGGTCACGGAACCGTACGGGGGCGTCATCCAGTCGGAATACCCGCAGCGGTACAGCATGGGCGCGTACACTGACCAGGAATGATTAGGAGAGACGGAGACATAGCCGTCGATCGCTTGCAGGTCAGCATCGCCGTCCCAGAAGTCATCGATCTGCCTGTACGAGTGTATCGATTCCATCACGATGGGCTTCCCGCTCGTCCTATTAAGTTCGAGCTGATCCCGGTATGCAAATAGATCTTCCCATGCGGCAATGCATTCCTCGGTCGAGTTGAAACCGTTCAACGTTTCATATGTCGGATTTTCTATATCGTAGGTTACTCCCTCCCAGTTTGAGAGGGTGTCATTATTTTCGTATTCTACCATAAGATGAAGAACAATCTTGGTATCGGCGATTATCTGCCGTATATTTGGCCCGGCACGAACGAACTTGTAGGTGACGTTCGGGCACCTCGCTTCCCAGGCCTTGCAATGCTCGATGGTTGCATTGGTCGGAATTCCCGAGCAGGGACCGCACATGTCGAGCGTGACCGCGTGCTCGTCGAGCTCATCGAGGACCGAATCATTATACAAGGAGATATCCGGCGCGTGTGCCCAGAATTTATAGGTCACGTTGTAATTTTTTGGCTGAATGATGATCGCGGGCTTGTACAATCCAAAAGTCAAGACCACGCCTGGTATAACAGCCCCGACCACGCAAGCAGCGATGATCACGGCGTGAACCCGTGAAACCCGTCCCCAGTGGATCTTGCCGCGCTTCTGGGCGGGATTCTCCTTGATCTCGATCCCGTTCTTGATCAGGACCGTGATCCCGTTGATGATGACAGACAGGGCCACGACGAGCAGGAGCACGAAAACACCCCAGCAAATCGCGGAGACGTAGGGGAGCTCGATTGGAAAGCCTTCGTCGCGCTGTATGATTGGACTAGCAGCAATAAGCCACCAGTACACGAAATTCAACGCAGCATATGCCATGGAGAATAACGTGTGTGCCGTGAGAAAAAAGAAGACTTCAAGGCCAATGAACATGACTCCAAGCAATATCTCATTCCAAACACTGAAAGTATCCGTGAATCCCAGGCTAGCTGTGATGGCGGGAACGATAATATGATACACGACGATAAATACTAGGAGAAACGTTGCCGTGAAGCGAACAAGGAAGGTCAAGACGGGATGTAATCGAAGTTTCATGCAATGATCACTTGTAATGCAAATATTTCAATCGTGTTTTTGCTGGAAGGAAAGAAAGGAGGTTCACCTTCAATTGAGCAGCGAGTCGAGGATGATCTTGAGCAAGCTCCGCACGTCCTCTTCGGACGCGTCGCGGTTCTCGGTTTGCAGCACGGCCTTGACATCGTCGAGTGCCTCGAGGACGTCGAATGCCTCCTTCTGCATCGATTTCGTGTTGTCCGGAAACTTGCCGTCCCATTTCGCGATGTAGCTGTCCAATGCTTTCGCCGCGGGAGCCTTGTCGATCACGAGCTTGCTTTCCGTGACGAACAAGTCGATATTCCGCGAGCCGTCCGCCGTAGAATCCGAAGCGTACGCGACATTCACGCCCTTCACGATGCCGTACTTTCCCCGCAAGCAACCCTTGACAGTTTTAGCTCGTTCGACGAACGTCGGCCCGAGCAGGTCCCGGATCGAGGACACGATGCCCGGCCCTTCCATGGCGATGGCGATCACGCCGATCGGCGACGTCATCATCTCGATGAGCGACGGGTAGAATATCTTCCCCTCGTGTTCCGCATAAAGCTGTTTCGCGAGTTCCTCCGGAAGGTCAAATTCCTTGAAGGCTAATATTGATGCACCAGGAAGCTTTTTCAACGCTTTGAGCACGTTCACGCCGATTTGACGGCGCAAGACTGCATCCGGTTTCAAGACAACGAGAGATCGTTCGGTTTTTTGGCTCGTGTAGTTCACCTCGGCAGAATGGGGATTCAATCCATTCCTTTGTAATGCAAAACTAAGCCAAAGAAAATAAGCTTTCGATAATTTTCTTCACCCGTGATCCACCATGTCGCCGTCTCCATCCCAAAAACCAGGCTCAGCCGTGCGGGCGCCAATCATTTGCGTGCTCGGCCACATTGACCATGGAAAAACCAGTCTACTGGATTTTATCCGCGGAACTGTCGTGCAAAAGCACGAGGTCGCCGGGATCACGCAGCACATCGGCGCGTCGTTTTTGCCGATCCAAGACATCGTGAAGTTTTGCAATTTGCCGCCGGAAAAAGCCAGCAAGCTCATTATCCCCGGGCTCCTCGTCATCGACACGCCGGGGCACACGGCCTTCGTGAACTTGCGGCGGCGGGGCGGGGCGATCGCGAACATCGCCATTCTCGTCGTCGAGGTGACATCCGGGCCCATGCCCACGACGTGGGAAGCCATCCGCATCTTGCGCGACCGGAAGGTGCCGTTCGTCGTCGCGGCCAACAAGATCGACTTGATCAACGGGTGGAAGACAAAACCGGGGGTCAGATCCTTCAGGGAAGCCTACGAGAGCCAAGCCCCGTTCACCAAGGAGCTGCTCGACAAGGTCATCTATCAATGGATGGAAGATTTCATGAACGAAGGGTTCAAGATGGTGGATCGGTTCGACAACATCAAGGACTTCACGCAAAGCGTCGCCATCGTGCCGACTTCCGCGGTGACCGGCGAGGGCATCCCGGATCTCTTGATGGTGATCGTCGGGCTCGTCCAGTCATTCCTCCAGAAGAATATCATCTACACCGACGGGCCAGCCAAGGGCGTCGTGCTCGAGGTCAAGCAAACGCAAGGCTTGGGTACCACGCTCGATGCCATCATCTATGACGGTTACCTCAAGAAGAATGACACGATCATCGTCGGCACGCTGGAGGAGCCCATCGAGACCAAGGTCAAGGCCCTGCTCCAGCCAAGGCCCATGGACGAGATCCGAGACCCGCGGTTCAAGTTCAACAACGTTGACATGGTGAACGCGGCGGCGGGAGTTAAAATTTCGGGCCAAAACCTGGAAGGCGTCATTGCCGGGGCGCCGTTTATCGCAGTCCGGACGCCGGAAGAGAAAGAAAAGGCGATCGAGCAGATTCGCAGTGAAATGCAAGAAATCGCGATACAAGTCGAGGAGAAAGGCGTGGTTGTGAAAGCCGACTCGATCGGGTCGCTTGAGGCTATTGTCAAGCTATTCCGTGAGAACAATATCAACATCAGACGGGCGACGGTCGGCGACATTGCCAAGAAGGACATCATCGACGCGTCGCTAAGCCGGGCAGATGCTGCGTACTTATCGGTCGTGCTCGGTTTCGACGTCAAGGTCCTCCCGGATGCCATGGAGGAGGCAAACAAGCAAGGCATCCGCATCTTCACGAACGACGTGATTTACCGGCTCATGGAGGACTACAAGGCATACGTCGACAAGGTGAAGGAGGATGAGAAACTCACCGTTCTGGCAAACCTCGTGAAGCCGGCGGTGCTGAAAATCATGCCCGAATTTGTCTTCCGGCGGTCGAATCCCGCTGTTTTCGGGGTGAAGGTGGAGAAGGGAACGGCCGTGCCCAAACACAATCTCATTAATCAAAACGGGGAGAATATCGGAAAAATCCACCAGATCCAGGAGAATAACGAATCGGTCAAGGAGGCGAGTGCAGGCCGGGAAGTTGCGATTTCCATCAACGATGTCACATTTGGCCGGCAAGTCAAGGAAACAGACACGCTCTACATCGCCGTGCCCGAGCCGCACGTGCGCGTCTTGCGGACCAAGTTTCGCGAGGACCTGCGACCCGACGAGCTTCAGGCGTTGATCGAGTACATCGAGATCATGCGCAAGAAGGAAAACGCCTGGTGGGGCATGTAACTCCGCTGGCACCTTTCGACGTAGTACCAAAAATCTTATTTTTCTTGAATTCACCAGCTCATTGGTTCCGGGAAAACATGGAGCTGGAAAATGTGGGGCTCGAAGAGTATTGCAATTCCTTGCCGGAGAATGCTCTGGTCGCCATATGCATCCGGTTGATCGAGATCGCGATGCCCGTCTGGGATCAACACGTGAACCATTTTCCTGACCAGGTGGTTAAAGTCAATGCCTTGATAGGCAGTGATAATTGTGTTCAAAACGGCGCCCATAAAATCAACCCTGAATTGCCCAAGCAAGCGATTGGGCAACTCAAGCGCGCGATCGCCGTTAGAACGGATTTTCATGAAAGCCTGGTGCTCAAAAGATACCTGGCGACCTTTGTGGAACCCTTGACGAATCCCGGGTGGGACGACGTGCTGCCCTTGTCCGTGCGGCTCGTCTACACCGCGGTCTACAATCTCTTTACCTTCCTGGTGTTCACACGATTCTCGCCGTCAAACGAGTCCCACATTAACGTGGCCATCAACCAGGCTTGCGATGCGATCATGCGCGAAAAGCTCCTTTCCAAGGAGGACCTCGATCGCGTGCTGCACGAATACGAGTCTTACGATTCGACCGAGATGGAAAGGGCACAAGTGCCTGACACGAGTCCCGGCCAAGCCGCGGAGGCGACCTCGGATCCTCTCGAGGAACCAGAGCCTTCGATGGTGCATCGGATGTTCGCGAGTAGCTTCAAGAAGCCATCCGACGCCCGCTGCCCGAAATGTGGCTCTGCCAAGGTGCACAGCGCGCCGGTGGGGATTGAATTCACGCAAATGCACTGCGATTTTTGCGGTTACGACGACATAGCGGACGTTTGGGAGCTCGACGAGTGGTACAGGTAAAAAACAGCGACGCGGGAATGAAAAATAGAGGAAATAGATTGAAAATCTTTATTTTTTCACTTTCATACCAAAGGATCCCATCAAGTCCTTCGGATCCGTCGACTTGATGTGCTCCTTGAGGGTCAAGGGTTCCTCGGAGGCTTGCGTTTCCGAGTACTCGGCCGCTTCTTTCTTCAAGAATTCGATGGCGAGGACCACACCGTTCTCAACGAGAACGCGGGGGGAATAACCGTCGGCGAAAAACACACCTTCCGGAAGCGAACCGATGGGCTCCAGCGTGCGTTCGACCTTCTTCTTGCCCAGGAATACTTGTTCCTTAACCGAAATGGAATATGCAGCGTTGCCGATGATGACCATTTCGCGTTGGAATCCTTCGGGTATCTTCAAGTTGCTCAAGATTCCCAGCACCCTATCGACGTTCACGTCGACCGAAACCGCGGTAGCGGGCTCTGCCGCTGCGGGAGCGGGTGCAGCTCTCGGCGCTGGTGCCGGGGCAGCTCGTGGGGTTGGTGCCGGGGCAGCTCGTGGGGCTGGTGCCGGGGCAGCTCGTGGCGCGGGTTGTACTACTTGCTTCGGTTGCGGCCTGGGCTGGGGCCGAGGCGCAGGGGCCGGTTCTGGAACTGCCACGGGCTCGATCAGCTCGGGTTCTTGTTGTGCGACAGGTTCTTGCACGCTCGTGGAAAACGATGGTGGCGCTTGATCGGGATTCGGCGCGAACGAGGCGGTGGCGGCTTCCTTCATCTCCTTGGCGACGATGGAACCGGCTCGCGGCGGGGCGCCGATCGCTTGGAGGAACTCTGCAGGCTCGTCACCCTGGTCGATACTTACCACCTTGTTAGACAAGCCGACCTGGCCTCGAAGTTCCTGGCTTTTTTTCGCGCCGATAAATTTTGCTCGTATCTTTGCTTTCAACCCTTTCCAGAGCCAAATCGTCTTTGCTTCTTCGTCAAAAAGCAAGTAGCACTCGGCGGGGTTAAGAATATCAGCAACTTTCTGATCAGACTGAATTTCTTCCGTCTCTCCAGAATCCTGGATGGCGAAGATTTGTATAATGAACACCTCGATAACATTTTTCAAGTGCTTTCTTCACGATTAGCCATATCCCGCGCGGGTGCCGGGATTGCTACACCGCGCCTCGATTTCAACAAGTCCTTGTTCCTTTTGTAAGGCTAATTCTTCGAATCCTAGTTAAATATTAGTCTTAAGAGTTAAAAAACGTGATTGGCGTTGCCGATCGTGGGTGAAATTTCAGTTTCCGACGAAAATGGATGTTTCTAGGTGATACACCCAAACCCGGACAACACGTTCCAAGCATATAGTTGTACATAATATCGAGAGTCATATGCCAGAAATATCAATGTAATATCATCCCTCGTGAGCGCCAATAACCGCCACGAATCATCATCACGATCATACCTTTCCTATACAAACCAACCTTTCCTATCCCCTCCAACCACAACAAGCCAAACCCGTTAAACAACAAACATCAACCATCCGCGTGTATCACCTCCCCACAAACCCGTGCTGTTCTGTAACACGGCGTTTTTCCTTTCCCATCACGATTATTCATTTACAAACCTTTCCTCACCTCTACCAAACCTTTCCTAGCCAAGCCTCAACCATCCGCGTGTATCACCTCCCTCCAAACCTGCCGTGCCGCAACGTGGCACGGCGGTTTTCCTTTCCTCTTCTTCTTGGAAGACGATTAATATGAATCGTGCCCGGTACAATATCATGAAAGGTTGAGCCGCAAACTATGCAGTATAAGTGTTATAATGCAGTCTTCGTTCCCGTGCTCCTTAACTTCCCCGTTTTTGATTTGTGCTCGACAGCCTTGGTCACCATAGCCGAAGCGACCAAAATCCCCCACTCGATTGTGCCGACACCCTTCAACCGCGTCGTCCAGAGCCAGAAGGCTTCCACGATGAAAATGTACAGCGGTATATAGATCAAATAAAACAACCAAAAGGGCATCTGGAGCTGGTAAACATACGGGATGTGGCTTAACAAGAAACCCGTGAGCGACAGCTTCCCGAAATTCATGAGCTTCTCTTGCGCGGGGAACCGCTTGCCTCTCACGAGCTGGATCTGCCCGAAGAACCAGAACGTGATGCAAAACAAGCCGAAATTGTACACGACCATGTTCAACGCGTTCCGCACGAGGTAGATGGGGAGCCAGTCGACCGGCCAATGCCAGATGAAACCAGGGTTGGTCATATTCTCCAGTTCCTCGGGGACATAACCTTTGGATGGTGGAAAGATAGTGGAGCCGACGATTATACTCGCTACCACGATGATGATCCCGATCAAACAAATACGGTTCAATTCCTTGCTTAATCTGGCTTTAGGTACCTTGTCTTGTGTTTTCACGAATCTGTCGAACACGATGGAAACTAATAAGACGATCGGGAGCCAAGTGAGCAAAGGCGCTTGCATCCGGTGGTCAAACAGCACGTAATAGACGAACACGCGGGGGTCCGAAATGTGGTTAGGTAAGATATGTAAACTTGTAATGCCCGCATCGACAAGACCGCCCCACGCCCACGTGAGGAGCGGGTAATATACGATGAGAAGAACCGCCAATAGCACGGTTCGAAGCTTCCAATTAAGTCGTAGCACCAACGGCGTCAGTAACGAGAAGATGGCAATGATCGTGAGCACGTTACCCGCGAGCATGGCAATCGGCCCCATGAATCCTTGCGGGACGAGGTTCATTATTACAGCGATCCCAAAAAGGCAGAGCGCACGCACCCATGAACCCGGGGTGAACAATCGCGTGTCTCCCTTCTCCCGGCGTTTGTAATAACTTAACATGTTCCCGAGAACAGACAAGCCGGTGAACGAAGTGATCCCGAGGAAGTCCAGGAACGTCCATTGCAGGTTTATCCAGGCGACCCAGTTGTCGGCGCGCCAGTTGATTAAAAAATGGCAATAGAACACGAAGAACATGGAGACATGGCGCATGAAATCGATGGTGGGCAAGCGATCCACCTCCTTGCTCTGCTTTAGTACGGGTTTGTTGATGATTTTCACGGGTTTTTTTCCTCCTTTTTCCGAAGGAAATCTCCTTATCATTGTTTTTCATGATAAGTAATGAAAATAGACTGTGATTGATAGAATAAGAAACTATCGAGGTTAGGTGGAATCATCGAGCCTAATTTAGGGAGGGAGTCCAAAATCAGAATAGGATCGGTTTGAAGATCTCAAAAACTAGTCATATTTTTTGATAAATTCATCGAGTTCCACGGGGAACAAAGTTTCTAATGTGATCAAAGCAAGGTTAAAGCCATCACCAATTGAATAAGCTTAACCGAATTATGACCGAAAAAAGCACCAAGGATATGCCGAATGCCCGCACGGGACGGGCAATTTCCCGGCTGGGCAGGATAAATTCCTTGGATTATCTACGCGGAATCGCCATTTTCAATATCACGTGGGGACACATGGCATTGTACTGGAAAGATGCCTCGTGGCTTTCGCTATTCGCGCTCTCGGATATGATCCTGGATTGGATGGGACCTTGCTTGTTCATCGCCGTCACTGCGATCGGAACCATGATCTCGATAAAGCAAAAGCAAGTCCAGGGGAAGACCGAAGGGATGTTCAAGAATGCCCTGAGAAAGTCGATTTATTTGTTCGTCGTCGGCGAGATCTTGAACATCATCATCGAGGCCAACAATGCCAATAAGGTGGGCATATGGCACGTGCTTGGCATGAACATGATCACGGCGATAGCTTTCAGCCAGCTGATCATGTTCGGCCTTGCCAAGCTGCGTAGAAACCAGAAATTTGCGCTGCTGGTTGGTTTGTTAATTCTCTATCCCGTTTTGCTCGTCTACGTTCTCGCCGGGGTGAAATACGACTATGGCGGGACCATTGCTGTCACGGCGGAAAGCTTGACGCAACTTCCCTACATCATCTATTATCTTATGTTCCATATGGATGCCATGGCGCCGACATTCTTGTGGCTTATCACGAGCGTCTTGACGTCGCTGGTATTTGGAGAATTCGTCGATAGCTACGTGAAATTAACGGGAACGCGCGAGACAGATATTGCCCGGTTCAAGGTGAGGATGCGGGAGCATGCCTACGTGGTAAGCAAGCTCGCGAATTACGGCCTCATCCTGGCCGTGTTCAGCTTCCTCTTCGGGGGTTTCATCCTGGCAAGGGGTATCGGGTTCAGTTTCGATATGAACTCGTACATGAACAATCCGGATGTGTTCCGTATCTATTACCTCGATGGATTGCCACTGGTGCTCGTCCGCAACTTCGTGTATTGCACCGTGTTTAACGCTGGAATCTTCACGTTGTTCTTTGCATTTTCGTACCGGCGCGAGTGCGTCCAGCAGAAAAAGCTCTGGCTGCAGGCCCCGTTAACGACACTAGGGCAATTTTCGTTCTCCATGTTCATCATCGGGCACATCTTCATGGTAATCCCGCTGCGCGTCCCATATCCCGTCTACCTCTTGATCGCCCTCCCGCTGACCTTCGCATACTGCGCCGCCATCATCATATGGGCGGCAAAAGGAAAAGGCATCGGCACGCTCGAGTGGGGGCTAACTATGTACGTGAGGGTCCTTGATTACGCGAGTGCCCGCTTCGGAACCCGGGGTAAAAAAAGTCCCGCCAAGGGCACGGATGCTGCATAGGAATAACCACGTGCCTGGTTGATGACGCGTTTGTCCATCAAGTCTCATTTTTTTCCTTGCTCGATGCACGGGCAAGAAAAAACAAGTTATCGCTGCCCCCGGGACCGCCGAGGTTTGCCCATTCCACGATGGCAAATCGGCCCCGCAAGAGCGCCTTGCATTCCCCGCGTGAAAGCAAGTAATACTCGCGATCGTGCACGCTGCCGTCCTTTGCACTCGTCCAGGGCACGTGGACCAGCCCCGGCCGGCGCTGGAGTGATAAAATGTTTTTAATCACGCGTGATTTGAACCGGGATTGCCACTTCCACCAGACCGAGAACAAGAACAATCCCTTCGCTGCCAGCACTCGCGCCACCTGTCCCGCGATCCCCGCCATCGAATGTTTCGAAGGGGAATGGTGCAGCGCCGCGACGGATCCCACCATGTCGAACGTGGATTCACGGAACGGCAGGTGCGTCATCGAGGCTTGCAAGAGGGACGCCCGCGACCGGGAAGGAAGGACGTTCCTTGCCACGAGCAGCAGGGGTAACGACAAGTCCAGACCGATGCAACACGCACGCGGGAATGCTGCTAAAAACAAGGCCACGTTTCTACCGTTCCCGCAGCCCAGGTCCAAGGTCGTGGTTGCGTCCTTTGCCACGAGCACCGCATCCTTCACGGCATCGAGAGCCATGAATTTCACGAGCGGTTCCCATGGTTCCTTGCCGCGCGTCCTGTCGAAGTCGACCGCGATCTCGTCGTAGAGATCTCGCGTCCTCGCGAAAAAATCCGCGTCTCGTGGGTGTTCGGGCACTGTGATCACGACCCGTGGTAAGGCGAGAAAATGAAACGATCAGTGGCAAACGATGCCCATGACGATCCCGAGGAAATGCTCCTCCATACCCGGAAAGTTCTCCTTGTGCGCGTTGATCTTGACCACGAACTTGCGCTTGGTCTGGGGACAGCAGAAATTCGCGAGCACGCACGCGGTCATATACACGCGCGATTTGCGTGCTTCCTTGCGAGCCCCGATCAAGTAATACGCGTCGTGGCCGTTCACCTTGACGATTTTCTTCTCTGAGAAGCCCGTACCGCTCTCAATCACGTTGTTCATCAAGATCGAGCTTTCCTTGCCGACGTGGTACCGTATCGGGTTCGTCTCGTCCCAGGATATGTCCAGGTTCGCGATCTCGCCGTATACATCATCCAGATTCTGCGTAACGAAGAAATAACTGCCTTTTTTCGCGTCTCCCTCTTCCTTCTTCTTCATAAAGTATTCGGGCACTTGGCTCAGCGTTAGATTCTTCATGTATTCCTTGTAACTCTTCATAAAATAGGTCATAGAGGTCACTCCAAGTTAATCATGGCGTTACGAACTATCGCGACATTCCCGTGGATGAATACTTCTCAGCGCGCAACTTGAAAAACGTTGCTCTCCTTACTCGTCGAATACGAGCTCCCCGAACGTCCCACCCCCGCCAGGCTTGAACGAGATCTTATTCTCGCGGAAGGATTGAATGATGTCAACGAGCGTTTTGAACAGTTTTTCATGTTTCTTGTATTTTGCTTGCAATTCCGCCATGTCTACCGTTTTCAAGTCGACGGAGAGCAGCAAGTTGATTTCCGTGCCGAATTTCGCCACGAGATCGTCATATACTTTTTCCAAGGATTTGGAGCCGCTCGATCCGATGCCCATCGCAACTCGCAGCATCTCGGCTAACGATACGACGGTGATATACTTCGCACGGTGTGGTGGATGCTCGTTCTCGGGACGGTCAGCCAGCAATCGAACACGATCCGACACGCCGAGCATAATCCGTGATTTTTTCCCATCTTGGGTGCACGCGGGGCAAGTGACCTTTCCCGCGTTGACCCTCTTCAGATAAGCAAGGTACTCCGCGTCGGACAGTACCCCGTGGTGGATGAATTCGGCGTCGTATTTTTCACCGCCGAGCAAGGTCGAGACCGCTACTGCTTGAGAAATCGTCTCCACGAGAACCCGACGCCGGCACGCCTTACAAAAGAGCACATTATACTTGCCCATGCGCGGATCAAATCCCACGTTCCTCGTGAACTTCCTGCCATCCTTTCTCGTGATGGCAAGCTCCACTTCCTCGAATACGGGTGCCTCGGCGAGAAACGTGTTGAATTCCCTGCCAAGCGACACGGGCGAAGGGGCATGAGCGTCGCTGTTGGTCATGAACGTGAGCTTGTGCAAGTCGCTGATCCGGTCGGCATAATCCGTGTTCGCGGAGAGGCCCAGTTCAAGGAAATGGACGTTCTTTGCCTGGTTGCCATAGGCCGCGGCGAGATTGTCGAATTTGCCTTGGCGGAAGATCGATTTGAATGGCGTGAACGCGTGCGCGGGGCCAACCATACCGCCTTCCCCAACCACGATTTCCACGATCTCCCCGGGGGATAAATTGACCCGGGGTCGACCGCCCCATTCATGATCGATGTTTGACGAACTGGGCTTGAACTTCTTCTTGATGGCATCCAGCACGTCGAAGCCGGGCATCAGGATGATCTCGTGGACCGATTCCTCGTCCTCGACCTCGGTCTGCAGGATGAAATGCACGTCCTTGTACTTGAACCCGCCTTTTACAGGCTCCAGGTTCTCTTTCAAGTACTTTAACCAATCCGGCTGGAAGCAATCGCCGGTCGCCACGAGTTGCAAGCCCTTTTGGTAAGCTCCATGGACCATGTTCGGCAGGTCCATGTTCTTGCTCACGCCGATCGAGCGCGGGCCATGGATGTGAAAATCGGCGTTGAACTCTTGCACGTTCATCAAACCAGCTTGTGATGATCAGACAGAACGCGCTGGCACGTTAAGAAGGTTCATATTAAAAGAAGTGATGGATGGGCGATCGCCGAACATTCCAAGCTCGCATCAGATGTTCAGGTAGGTCTTGACGCCTTTCTCCACTTTGTTGGCAATAACAGATATAACTCCTTGCTTTGAATTTGCGCCGGTAAGGATCACGAGAAATATATCAGCCATGATGGGTACGATGTGCACGATACCACTCGTGCCGCCGAGCGTGATGTATTTCAAGTCCCCGGATTCTGTCGCAAACACGATGTCCTTGGCAATGTTCGTGACCGTCGTGGCGATGATCGACACGAGGGAATCGGTGATTTGCGAGGAGATAGCGGAAGTTAATATCGTGCCATCACGTTTCACGAGGGCGGAAGCCTTGATCACGGGGTCGATCTTGATCAGTTCACGCAGAACGTCGCTGAGGTTTTCGGGCTCCTTGAACGGCAGGCCCTCGGTTTCCGCTGCTGGACTGGCCTCTTTCTTCACGGCAGGGATCTTTGGAAGGGCATCCATCTGTTCCTTGAAGGAGCCGAGCTCGCGCTTCATAGCCTTCTCCAGCGTGTCCCTGGAGCTGATTGCCGTTGCAGGTGACCCTGCAGAGATCAACACCGGCTTTTTGGAGCCTAATGCTGCCGAGGAAATCGATGATATCCGAGGCACCGCCGCCGGGGGTTCCTCCCCGATCGCATCGGGACCGGGAATCACGACGACGGGGGCGGGACGCCCGCTTGGGTGCTGCACGGGTGGTGGCTTGGACGACAGCGTGCCGATCGGCGTCAGGTTTTTTGGCCGGGCAATCGCCGGCTCCACGGGTTCAGGCCTGATCTCGTCCACATCGTCAACGGATATCACGGGAATCGGGGCTGGTTTCGACCGGGCCGGTTGTGTTGCTGGATTTGATGCTGGCCGGGGTTGCTGCGCGGGAGGTGATGAAGAGACAAACGGTCTGGAAGCAGGTTGCTTGGATTGGGGCGATACGCTTGGCCCGAAGGGAATGAACGTGGGTTTCGCCGAAGGCGCGGGCCTGGACTCGCGTGGTGTCGTGATGAACGGGTTCGGCTGATCGGTAAATTCCGGCAAGTGCTCAGCCGGGGGTGCAGAAGGTCGTTGATTCAACGTGTCTGGTGAAAAGGTAACCGGAGGAATAGGAAATCCACACTTGGGACACGTCAATGCACGCGTACTTCTTGCCTTTTCTTGGAATTGCGAACCGCATGATGGACAAATTATTACCGCCGAAATTCTTGCTCACCTAGAGATCAATATTGATATGATATAGAGATCAAAATTCTTGTTCATAATTCTTGCTCATAACAGAAAAGAACAAAATCATGCATAGGCGGCGGGCCTCGAAGGTTCCGCGCCGTGAATGAACGACCAGATCAACGCCAGGTTCCGGATCAGCGGGTTGTTAAACACGAGAGGGGTTTTCAAGCTTTTTCTCGTCGTGTCGGGCACGACATTCGCCTGGCTCACGAATTTTCGCGCCACCGAATGATATTTCTTGCCGATCGGCGCCTTTTCTCCTTCTTTTTGAAGCATGGCAATGTAATCGGAGACATCACCATCGCGGTTCAAGATCAGCGCGATGAGCACGATGGCCAGCATGTCGTTGCACGAAGCCGCGCTGGAATCGCCGGGCGTGATCGAATGGGAGCTCTTTAGCAAGTCCAGCGCCAGTCTCAAGTGATCGAAGCATAAATCCATTTTTCGTTCCTGGAACGCGACATGAGCGATCTCAACCTGATAATGCGCCGCATCGCGTGGCTCGCTAATCACCGAGAGCTTTTCAAGCAGATCAATTAAGCCCTTGACGATCGCATCTCGCAAGATGGTCGTTTCCCCCACGATGTAATCGTGGATCTCGAGGGCATGGTAGGTGTTCGCGATGGCAATTTCGATGAAGCCTGATTGTTCATAGAGCACGTCTGCCACCTGGATGAGCTTGATCGCCTCGAGAAAATGATCCGTAATCTCCATGCAGTTGGCAGCAGCCATGTAATTATCCGCCGCGGAATCAAGCACGCCCGCGGCGTCGTAATATTTCCCAGAAAGCACGAACACGTCATGGGCTTCTTGATACTTCCCCACCTTTTTCAAGATGAGCCCGGCACTGTGGTAGTGGAGGGCACTGCCGATGCTGTCTTCTTGTCGTTCATAATCCTTGGCAATGTCAACGTAACATTCCGCTTCTTTTTCCGAGATGTGGTTGAATTCCTCTACATCCTCGAGCAAGTCGTAAAAACTCGCGAAGACGTGGTAGATCTCGGCGATCAGTATGTGGTTTTTCTTTTTAGAAGGTGCGGTCTTGCTCTGGAGTGCCTTCTCGAAATAATCTCGTGCTTCGTAAAAAAGGTCGAGCATTTTCGCTTTGTTCCCAAGTTGCATTTGCATCTGCGTTTGAAGTAACAACTTGTATGACGTCGCGACCATGAAATATTTTTCGTGTTTCTTCGAGCAATCGATGGCCTTGCGTGCATATCGCTCGACTTCGGGCCAGTTCGACACGAGATAGTTCAATTCCGCGAGGTTATAGTAATAGTTGTATAGATTCAGCGCGGCGGTCTTGCTTGCCACTTCGCTAAATTTCAAGTATCGCTCATTGTTCTCTATGACCCGCGCATAGGAACGCCGGGCCATGATGGCATCATCCAGGATATCGCCATAGATATCCCCGATCTTCTTGAAATGATCGCCAGCTTGCTTGAAATCGCCATCATCGCGCGCTTTTCGCGCAGCATCTTCGAGCACGCTGATGGCCTTCTTGACTAGGTTCACCGATTCGTATAGATCGAAGGGTTGGATGATTTCCGCGCTTGACAAGAACATGTTTGCTGCATCTGCATGCTGCGCGGGATCCCCGAGCATTTTTTCACCAGCCTCTTTCAACCTCCGGTAAATTTGTTTAGACAGGGAATTCATGGCCATGGTATCCCCGTAATACTCGGCATCTTCCAATTCCTTGAATAAGCTGTTGACTATGTCTAGATTTTCCATTAGATCACGCGACGCTTCGTATCAAGTGTGATCAAGGTAGATCCTATTTCAACGTGTTTTTTCCGGGAAACACGCGCGTTAGTTATTTATGCCCGAACGGCAAGAGTCATTTATTCCTTCATGATCAACAAGATTTTCGTGCGTGTCGATGACCGAGCAGAAAGGACCGAAAGAGCAAAAAATACCAGCCGTGTTGTTTGAACCAGAAGCCTACATGAAAGCTATGCTCCATGTTTTGCGATTCGCTTCCAACGCGCTCAACAAGGACGCGTGGGTCGAGGTTTACGGGTGGCTCGTCGGGAAGCTGGAAATTGGGGAAAGCAAGATCGTCCATATCTACGACGCCGTCCCGATCCATCACGGGAAAGACATCGAGGTGGTGTTTGACGCCGAGACTTACGTACGGGCTGCCGAGTTCGATGAGCAACTCTATCAGAAAGCCGAGGAGAACGCGCAGATGAAGGGCTATTTCATCGTTGGCTG
>JAUQYW010000161.1 GCA_030587525.1 Candidatus Sigynarchaeota archaeon
GGCGGGGGGGTTCAAGTCCGCCCTCAAGCCGCAGTACATCGACCAGATCCCGCAGGTGGTCAAGGGGACGGTAAGGAAGAGCCTTGCCAAGAAAGGGAGCGACTTCAAGGAGCTCGTCGAGCATGTTCGAGATGCCGAATTCCTCGATGAATTTAAACGCAGGCTCCGGATCCTTGCCTTGCGCTTTCGCGTAAAACAAGATCTTGTTTCGCAACGTCAGTTTTTTCAAGAAATTGAGGGCCGGTGACACGAAGCTCACGTGCTCGAGCACCTTCGGCAGCTCAGTGGTGATGTCATAGCCGCGGATCCGTATCGTGCCAGCGTCGGGAAGATAGATGCCGGCCATGGTTTTCATGAGGGTGGTCTTGCCGGAGCCATTTGCCCCGATGATGGCAACATGGTCGCCTTCCTGGACGGTAAACGTCATGCCGTTGATGATAGCCTCGTATTTTGGTTTGAATAGGCTACCTCCGACCCGGAATCGCTTTACGAGGTCCTTGACCTCGACCACGTGTTCAAGCATTCCGGCTTTCGCCCCCCTTGCCCGATCTTGTTGTTTTCGCCACTTTTTTTGCTACTATCGCCGTGGCAATCGATAATGTTGCGAAGATCATCATCGCTGGAAATCCCGGGATTGCCGGGGGCGGGATGATCGTGAATTCAAGGTAAGCCGTGATGTTTCCGGCGTTCACGTTGAGTTTATTGATTATGACGAGATGATACGTGTCGTTGGCGGGCACCACGAAGAATTTATCGAGCTGCGTCGTGCCCACGTTGTCGTAAATCCAAACCATGTCATGTTCGCTCTCCGCCCTGTTGGTCGTCCAGTTCGCGTACTGGCTTGCATTCATGAACACGACGCGTGCAAGGCCGCCATCGACGAGCAAGGAGATCTTCACGCGATCTCCTTGATTGAAGGCTTGGGGAAAATCTACCTCGCCGCCGGGAACGATAACGATGTCTTGCCATGCCGCCTCCGCTGCGGGAACGTGAACGCAAGCCAGCACGGCCACGAGGATAAAGCCTGTTATCCTGATTTTCCGATCCATGTACACTTTGCCTCTATGTTAATAGGTTTCGATCGAGCCGATAAGCTTGGCTTTCTTCACGAACAACTTGATGCAGAGGATGGAGATGACGATGAGTGCAATCACGCCGATGACCTGGGATTGTACGAGAAATTCAAGCCAATGCACGACCGTTTCTTGCCAGCCAAAACCAATCGCCACGGGATTCCCGTGGGCGACCGGGTAACCGACGATGAACAGATCCCGGATGAAATCGATGCCGGACGCGACGGGGATCGACTCCAGGATGAGCGTGCTCCGGCCCAAGCCAAAGATCGGGAAATACATGCCGGTCGCGACCTTGAGGCCGTAAATGAACACGTTCGACAGAACGCCGGTCTTCTTGAAGAGCAAGCTGAACGAAGCGACCCACAGCGACACGCAGAGCATAAACAAGGTCATGGATGCCATGACGACGAGGATCCACGGTATCGCCAGCAATAAATCCACGGTGACCATGCCGAGCAGGAAGAAAAACGGCGTGACAACGATCGTGGCAAGGATGAACGAGATGATGAAGGATGCCCAGAACCGGCCCATCAAGATGACCGGGATGTCGATCCCGTTCGTGAGCAACATGCCGATCGTACCTTTCTGGGTCTCCTCGGGCAAGCATTGGACCGTGTCCTCGAATGGGTGCGTGAAGATCGCCCAGAAATACGTGCCGATGAATAAAAATTTCATGAACGCCAGCTCGATAGACCCTGATGAGACATCGAATTGGTAATATTCAGGGGGAAGAGCGCCCATTTTTGGCTGGACAACTTTTGCGATGACCGTGAACAAGGCGAGATTGATCATGGTGTACAAGCTGTTGAGCAGCATCTTGAACTTGTATTTGAAATCGTACTGGAGATTCCTCACGGTCATCTGCGTGACTTTCCGCAAGTACGATCGGATCCCAACGAAAAAGTTTCGGATTCCTGTCATAATCCCACGCCGGGTCGCTATCAATATCGCGTGATCCGTGGTATAATATGCAACGATTGACCTTCTCGCATAAATTTTTTTGCCCCACGGTGCGTGACACGGTTTTAAAAGGGATAAAAATCATGGTTCTTGTGGAGGATCTCAAATGAGGCTTGTTGACCGTTTGAAGAGGAAACATAATATTTACATTCTCGAAAATTCACCTCAACGATTCATTGTCGAGGCGTATGGCCGGGTAGAGGGTATGTGTTGGTTCCTCCCCCTCTGCTGTGCGTTATTGGGCATAATGCCGCTGCTGACCGGAAATACGAGCCTGAACTTAGCCGGGTTCTCCATTTTTTTCCTCCTCCTCGCGGGGCTCTTTTTTTACCATATGTTACGGCGCTACATCAGGGCAACCATCGTGGTTGCAGACAAGACTGAAAAGCAGCTCTATGTCCTCCGGGAATTGTTTGGTACAAGGCAAAAAGTGCTGTTCCTGGCGGGCTTTATCAACGTGAAAGGGGTTCGCGTCATCCATCATCCGGGGTCAGAGGGCTCGGTTTCCTCCGACGAGCTAGTCATCGATTTCATCCATCGCTGGCCCTTCCAGGTATGCAAGGTCTCCTACGAAAATCTCAAGGAAATAAGGCAGCAACTCGTCGATTGCATCTTTGAAGGGGATGATCCACGAAAGCGGGGCGATCTAAAGTAATGGAAAGCCATCCAAAAATGACGGCGTGGTCCATTCTCGCGATCATAAGCTTGACCACGGTGCTCGTGATCGTCGTCATCCCTGGCATCATTTTCTTTTACGATTATCCGGAGGTTGGCTGGTGGGATGTTATCATGCTGCTGTGTGGCATCGAGATGATCCCGCTGATCTTGCTCGTGGTCGAGGATAGCTATGCAAAGGACGCGAAATTCAAGGCGATCTGGTGGAGGGGATCGAGGCCTCCAATCGCCACGTACAAAAATATCGGAAGTGATCACGTGTATTTCGCTACCCGGAAGGTGCGCCAGCTCAAGTTGGTTGGTATATTGGCCATGCTCGTCATCGGGACATCGTCCATCGGGCTTGCCGCGACAATAAGTGAAACAGCCTTTGGTGAAGGGCAAGCCTTCCTCGTGAACCATCAAGCCGTGAACCCGGCTCCGGCACACCAGATGTTGAATTATACCTTTCCCGACATGAATGGTACCGACTTGCGAGTGGTCGTGCGCGGTTATGCCGAAGCACCGTGTGGCCAGGTCGCCGAGATCACCTTTTCCGTAACCGTGTTTCAAGGCAACAGCGTATTCTATTCCGAGGCACTGCATAATACCGCCTCGCAGAATTGCAACATGTTTATGCCATCTGCGAGCACGGTTTCCGCCACTTCCATTATCCAAGGATTCAACTCAGCCGAGATGCACAATATCTCGATCGAGCTGGATATGCACACCTTGGTCGTTAACACGGTCGAGAATTACACTATCACGGTCTACGACATGACCCCGCTGACGCGGGTATATCTCAACCGGGACTCTATGAAGTTTCACTTCGGGTTCCCGCTCGGGGCGTGCATCGCGATGGGCGTGATGGGCGTGCTCACGAGCATCAAGAAGGAATTGCTGGAAATGGGCGAGCGGGAGCAGCAAGACAAGGCCTCCAGCTGGGAAGCGCGGCGCAAGGAAAAGGTCTTAACGACCTTGAACCAATGGAAGACAGAGCGCGGCATTAACGAGCGCTAACATCGAGGCGATGCATCACGTGGAACAAGAGTACATTGCGGTTCCTCAAAAACCGGCGGCCTCTCGTGCTGGCGCACAGGGGAAACAGCGCCGAGGTTCCCGAAAACACGCGCGAGGCATTCGAAGATGCGGCTCGCATGACGGGCGCCGATGTCATCGAGACCGACACGTATTTGACAAAGGATGGCCAATTCGTGTTTTTCCACGACCCGGTGCTGCAGCGTACCACTAATGGTCGCGGCGCGATCCACAAGCGCACGCTCGCCGAGCTGAAAGAGCTGGATGCGGGCTATAACTTCGAGGATAATCAAGGGAATCATCCTTTCCGAGGGAAAGGATTCAAAATCCAGTCGGTCGACGAGATCTTGCCCGCGTTCAAGAACCACCGATTTAACATAGATATCAAGTCACGGGACCCGCGAGCGCCAGCGCTTTTCGCTAAAAAACTCGTGGATCTCGGCATAGAGGAAGGTTCCGAGTCCCGCGTCATGGTCGCGTCGTTCTGGCAGAAGCAAATAGCGCGCTTCCGGGAAGCATCCCGCATCCCGACCTCCGCGAGCACCATGGAAGTTATCGAGTTCCGCAAGGTCGCAAACCGGTGGGCGAAACGGCACCGGCACTGCACCGCAAACAGTGGTAAAATCACCGCAATGCAATGCATGCAGCGCCCCGTGGCGAGGCAGTGCGAGAGGCATTGCATCGAATTGGGCAGGACCGTGATGCAAGAGGAATTGTTCGGCCGGAAGCTGTCCTACGCTGCCTTGCAGATCCCTGAAAAATTCTGGATCTTGACGGTCATCGGGGGCAAATGGTTCATCGATTTTGCCCACGCGCTGGGAATCGCGGTGCATATCTGGACAATAAACGAGCCTGCCGATATGGAACGGCTTCTCGATTGGGGCGTCGATGGCATTTTTTCGGACGCGCCCGCCGTGCTCATCGACGTGCTCGACCGCCGTGAAAAAAAGGCTAGGAACTGAAGGTGTTTTAAGAAGGAAAGAATCACGCGGTCAGGACAATTTTCACGCCACGATGACTTTTCTTCATGCCCGTGCACGGACCATATCGATCTTCAGCCGGCAGCCGGTTCGCGAAAAGGATTTTTGCATCGAGATTGCCGGAGCTAGTTTTTTCCTCGATCAGCTTGTAGATCGTCATCTTCTTCTGGATCTCTGGCATCGAGCGGAATAGCATGATGATACTCGCTCCGATCGAGAAGAATAATGTCCACTCCCAAGGTGCAATGAACGTCGCAGGCGCATTCTTAATCGTGAACGTTGAGATGTCCATCAGTTGAATAACAGCGACACCTACAACGATATTTGTGAGAGCACCTGCTATGGGAATGACGCGCTTGGTGCCTGTCTTGACGATAGCATCCTTGACGATGATGACCCAGTAGAGGAGGCCACCGAACACGAGGCCGCCGAAGGAAACAATGGCGGCGGGAAGATGCACTCTCAAGGTTGCTGCCGTGTTCGGGAACAGTGCAAGTGCAATGAACCCGCAGGAGCCCACCATGTTGATGATCAAGGCTATCCGGGACAAGATCTTTCCGATCGGCTGCAACCGCTTGTGGATGAACTGGTAGAACGGGATCATCATGAACGCGAGGTAGATGAATGCGATCGAGAAACACAAGTAGCCGGTCGGGTTCAAGACGGGATTACCGAGGTCGCTGATCGTGTTCGTGGTCAAGGAGTAGGTTCCGGGGAACAGCAGCCACGCGGCAAGCATCAAACCTGCATAGACCGAAGACGAGAGCGGGAACAGTTTCTGGAACATGGTCTTCTTTGGATACTTGCCCTGGATGAAGTGTTCGAGGGTCTCCTGGAAGAGCGCCTCGATCGTGCTCTTGGGGATGTATCGCAAGCCAGTTGCGCTATACCAGTGCAGCTGGTTTGCCGATTCATGCTTCATCTTGAGATTTCACCTTGATACGCGAGGAAATTACTAGTAGAATCCTTCGTATATCTTAATAACAATCTCGTCTAATATTATTAATGCAACTTTTACATATGTTTCAGCCACGAGAATTTCACATAAAGGCCGGTTTTTGAAAAGAAGAGAAGGCGAGGTCACTGGGTTCTGGTAGATTTTTCGCGCCGCAGAATAGATTGGCCATTTTCATCGAGTTGCGCATCTTCCGGAAGCTTGTTAATGGGATAGATGCAAACATTTTCGAATTGGCCGACACCACTACCTTTGACGACCCTATAGAAGATTTGTTTCTTCTTAATCTCCGGAACAGAATTGAACAGCAATACAATGTCGATACCGATAGAGAAGAAGAGTGTCCATTCCCAGAAAGCTGTTCCTGGCCAAATATTCTTGAAGGTGAAGGTAACCGGGTCGATGAGTTGTGCAACCGCAATGCCGACGATAACATTCGTCGCCACGCCGAACCAGACGATGACGCGGCGGGTCCCGCTCTTTATAATAGCGTCTTTTATAATGACGATCCAATAAAATATACCGCTAAACACCATGCTGCCAAACGATGCAACCGCTGCTGGAATGTGAACGTTTATCGTGTTTGGCGTATTCGGGAAAAGGGCCAGCACGATGAAACTGGCAGAACCGACGATGTTCGAGATCAATCCAAGCTTCGAAAGAAGCGTTCCTAGTGGTTCCAATCCCCTGTGCACGAACTGGTAGAAAGGAATCAAAATGATGGATAGATAGATGAATGCAGCGGAGAAGAAGGCGTAACCCGATGGATTATAGATGGGATTGCCAAGATCGCTGATGGTATTCGTATCAAAGTAATACGTGCTTGGATATAACATGTAGGCGATGAACACCAATGTGGCGTAAACTGAAATGGCCAAGGGAAATAGTCGCTGAAACAAGGTCTTCTTGGGGAAATCGCCCTCGAAAAACTGTTCAACGCTTTTCTGGAGAGCCACTTCGATCGAACGGGGAAAATAGCGGAGATCGATGTTGTACCAGCGGAGGCGATTCGGTGAAATCCCTTGCTTGCTGTTGAATGTTTTCCGCGTGGTACGTTGAGTCATATATGATTTACCCCGTCGAAAAGGATTGATACATGTCTTGAGACGGCAGTTATTCAAAAAGATAGCACTGAATGTTGATAAGATCTGTTTTTAGCCGGATTCGCTTCGTTTATTGATGAACCGGGCGAGTTTTTCTTCGAGATCATTTCGGATGGAAGGATCGTGGAACGAGGCAAGTTCGAGCTTTGCAGCTTCGAGATACGTGGTTTGCACGAGTTGTTCCTTCTGGAGCAGCAAATCTTCGAGGAGGTCGAACCTCCGTGAGACTTCCTTCATGTTCACCGGACTAGCATCCATGGCCTTCACAATGTCTATGAGCAGCGAGAGAAAATCATAGGCGTAATTGATCCGTGCTTTCGCGCTTGTTTTCATATCGGGGTCGGTGTTGTAATCGATGCCCGCGTAAACCTTCAAGGCGTCGTTGATCTTCTGGCTATATTCCCCCGCAGCTTTTGAAAAATCGGCAACAATCGACTCGTCCAGCACTTCCACCTCGCGATCGTGGATCTTGGTTGAAAATGCTGCGAACGACAATTCATGGTCGTGCAATGCTTTCAAGATGGGCAACATGGTTGTGATGACCGTGCAAACGCTGGTTTTTATACAAAGCCCCTTTGCTGTTTTATGCAACGTCCTTTTGCAGCTTTAAATAGCAATACGTGGACATTTAGAGTAACAATTTAGGGTTTCCGAGATCGTATTTGAACGACCCCAATGTTGAAAAGTGACAATTATGGTAAAATGGACCAAAATTCCGGACGTGCCCGATTATGCGCAGAAATTCTATCCCAAGGAGACGCCACGCCAACTCGATTATGCAGAATACCCTCTGGACATGATGATCAGCAACAACGCTCGCGATTTTCCCGATCATAGTGCGCTCTATTTTGAAGGCGCGAGTATGACCTTCACCAAACTTGACGTGCTGGTGAACGAGTTCGCCACGGGTTTGCGAAAATTAGGAATAAAAAAAGGCGACGTCGTGCTCATCGACTTGCCAAACGTTCCCCAGTTCATCATCGCATTTTTTGCCATCTTGCGACTCGATGCCGTGGCAAACCCCGTCATCCCGCTGAACCGGTTCTCCGAGATTGCCCACCAAGCTAATGATTCGAAGGCGAAAGGGCTCATCATCCTGGACTTCCTTTTCAAGGAAAATATGGAAGGGAAGGATTTCTCGCAGATGAAAACGCTGGACTTCATCATCATGACCGGCACGGGAGAATACCTTCCCCCGATCAAGCGCATCCTCGGTACGGCGCTGAATAAAATCCCGCGTATGAAAGTCTGGCCAACGAGTATTGGAAAAATCAACGTGTACCCGTTCCAGAAAGTCATCGAGGACGGGATCCCGGTCGACTTGCCGGCTAAGCGCGAGATCAACGTTCACGAGGACCCCGCCGTTCTGATCTATACTGGCGGCACGACCGGAACGCCCAAGGGCGTGATCACGACGCATTTCAATCTCCTGGCGAACTGCCAGCAAGGCTATAACCTGGCATATACACAACTTCCGAATATGGAAGAGACGCATGGGAATGGTGGTATGGGGTGCGTGCTTCCATTGAGCCACTCGTTCGGGCTCTCGATAGGCATGAGTATTGGGTACTTTTTTGCATATCACATGATTTTATTCCCGAGGCCTCCGACCCCGATCTCCCTGCTCCTCAAGGAAGGCGCCGCGCAAAACATGGTCTTCTGTCCCGGCGTGCCGACCATCTGGAACCGCATCAACCAGGATCCCAAGTCGCAGGTCTATGCGAAGAAGCTGAAGAATTTCAAGGGTTGCCTTTCCGGGGCCGCGCCCTTGCCCTTCGAGGTCAAGCAGCAGTTCGAGAAGTTGACCGGCGCACTCATCACGGAAGGTTACGGTATGAGCGAGACGAGCCCGCTGCTCACGGCGAATCCCTTCCTCCGGCCTCGCCCCAACACTGTTGGCTTGCCTGTAGCGGACACGTTTATGAAGATCGTGGACATCGACACTGGTGACAAGCTCCTCCCCCAATGCTTACACACAGAGCCTTATTGTACCGAGAAATGCGGGACCGAAGGTGAATCGCAGTTCATCGGCGAGATCTGCGCGAGCGGGCCCCAGGTTATGAAAGGATATCTCAACAAGCCAGAGGAAACGGCAAAGGTGCTCCGGAAAGACAAGAAAGGCGTCATCTGGTATTACACGAGCGATATCGGCTGCATCGATTGCGAAGGCTACTTGCACATCAAGGACCGCAAGCGGGACATGATCAAGTACCGGGGCCACTCGGTGTTCCCGCGGGAAGTCGAGGACCTCATGTACCAGCACCCGGCGATCCTGGAAGTCGGCGTCTACGGCGTGCCGAGCAAGGATCCTGATATCGGCGAGGAAATCAAGGCGACCGTGTCGATCAAGCCTGAATTCAAGGGGAAAGTCACGGTCGACAACCTCATGAAGTGGTGCAAGGAAAACATCAGCCAGTATAAATATCCCCGGTCAATACAAATTGCCGATGAATTGCCGAAATCGATCATCGGCAAGGTGTTGCGCCGCGTCTTGCGAGACGCGGAAAAGCCTGCGCCGGCCGAGAAAAAAGAATGAATTTTTTCTAACCTTTTTCTTTTTCACGCGAGATTGCTTGCCATCATAAGCAACGGAAAAAAAATGAAGCAAGGATCGTTTTTTCAATCAAGAAGATCGTAGAGCGAGCCGATGGTGAGTTTCTCCCGGATAGCCTTTTCTGTAACTTCTTCCAGGAAGGTGATTTTCACGGCCTTCTTGCCACCACGCATCAAGAAAAAGTTGTCATCAAGCCAGAAATCCAAGTCGTCGCTGGCGAAAAACACATGGATTGCCGGCGCGTGGGTCGTGATCTCGATCTTCCAATCCCGTCCGGAACCACTGAGGATCTTCCATTCGAGCTTCGGATCGAGCATCGGGAGATCGCCAGGCCGCCCGAATGGCTTGAATGTTTCACCGAGCACGTTGCCATCATCACGCCAGCGGCAAGCGATGATGATAGATGGATTCGGCTCCCAACCTTCGATTTCAAGGACGATGCCGTCTTTACCGAGATGCTCCTCGATCATCTCCGCGATCGGCACATCGAACAGCTGGGGATTCGAGGGCGTGAGCTGCTGCTTGATGCACGCGAGGCCGTCCTCGTCCAGCACGCAAGCGCCAGTGAACTTCGTTGGCTTGGTCGCCAAAAATCCGGTCACGGGGCGATCGCTTGGCTTTCCATCAGCTGCACTGTACGCCACCAGCTCGACTTGTTTGCCGATAACTCCCGCGAGCGCGGATTCGATCGCTGGCCAACTCGCTGATCCGGCCTCGGGCTTCGTGGTATCCTTGGCAAGGAATCGCAAGCTCCCGCCATCGTCTACCTCAAAGCGCCCTTCGAGCTTCAATGCAAGATACTTGAAAATGTCGCGCACATCAACGGCTTTCACGAGGGAGCTTGATATCGGGGGTAAAATGGTATTATTCGATCCTTCCAAGAGCGTCGTACCATCGATGTTCAAAATTGACCAATCCACCGTCTCGTCTTGCGGCACGGCG
>JAUQYW010000166.1 GCA_030587525.1 Candidatus Sigynarchaeota archaeon
CGCCGGCCTCGATGGCTAGGGCGATTGTGAAGTTGGTGACGGGGTTGGTGCAATCGTACACGAATTGTACGATCTGACTCACTTGGGGGAACGGGTCGTCCTCATCGCCATACTCAGACCAGGACCAGTTCCGGGAGGCGACGAGGGAGCTATCGGCGTAGAAGTCAACGCGGCCCCGAATGACCGCGGGGTCCCCACTGTCCTTCACCTCAAGCCGAATGCTGTAGTTGGAACCAACCTCAACGCTTAGCGGAATGCCGACCAAGAATTGCGTGCCGCTTTGATTCAAAACCTTGGAACTTTCCAGGGTTTGGAACGCCTTCGTGGTCTCGATGCCGCCGTAGATTGCGAAGTATCCCATCAAGACGGTTACGAACGCTATCCAAAAAAGCCGGGGTTTCGATGCCCAAAACCGACTTCCCATAGAGAGGATAACTTGCCTCATTCTTTTTAAGGGTTTATGAGGTCGCGATAGTCTTTATCCCCCGCTTTTTACGAGGGCAAGTTCACTTTTTCTTGCGGACTTAAATATCTTGGAGCGGAAATGAATAACACCATGGGCAAATCTTCTGCGCGCAAAATCTCGATCCAGGAGACGACCGTTGCCACGATCGATGGCTGGAAAGTAACGGTCGGCAACATCATTATCGACGACTGGACGGGCCCGGATGGGTCCCCGCGACGTGGCCTGACCGCGGAGATCGGGCTCTACGACGAGCGCAAGGCCGAGCGGGGTCGCCTCACCCTAGGTGAAGGCGGCTTGCTCGAGATCAAGGGTAGGCCATGGCGGGTCACACTCGTGAGCGCTGGCGCTGGCGGCGAGAACGGTGCGGTGAAGCTGACCGAGAGCCTGCCGTAACCTTGCCGTCTACAGGACCGGCTAGAAGCCCCTTGTAGCCGCCGCGTAGAACGCTTGCAGCGCGTGGAAGTGCGTGGGCCAGGTACTCGAAATCCTCGTCATCGAGGCGGTTCAAGCTGCGTGCGGTCCACTAACAAGACCGCTTTGCCGTCGTTCAATAAGCCTCTCAAATCCTCGGTGGAGAGGTCGGAACATCTCGCTTTGTAACCCATCTGGTAATGTACCAGCCCAGCAGCTCGCTTACATAGGCATCTTGTCGTCCCAAAGTTTACGGCGCAAATCCATAGCGTATGGCGTGAGCTCGCACCGCAGCTTATGTTCACACAAGCAGTGGGGCACATAGCACCAGCGCTTGTCTTGCTCGACCCGATAATGGCAAGGAAACGACGCTCTAGCGTGTATATCGACCGTGGCGGTGATCATGGGTCATTTCTTGTCGCCGGCTAAGCAGAACAGCACGAGGGGCCTCCCGCGGCCGAGTTTCTCCGACGAGTAGAACGGGAAGATCTTCACCTCGCCGCGTGCGATGAGCTTCTTCAATCCCTCGAAGATCGTGGTGCGCGGGATGCCCATACGCCGCTTCAATTGCTCGCGGAACAGTGGCCCTCCGTCCTTGAGCAAGGCTATCAGCCTCTCCTCGATGGGGCTTATGGATCGGCTCTTGTCGGCGCTGGCGAAGGTTTGCTCGGCCGATTGTTCAACGCTTGCCATATGTGTCTCATTCCTCCTCGTTATGGTGCAAGGGTCAGTTTGTTCTTGGGGCAGATCACGTCGTTGGCCGGCCAGCCGGGGAGATCGCTCGGGCCTTCACGGCACTTCTGCTTTGCAGTTTGGGCAACGGGTGATGCCCTTCCTCACCGAGAGCCCGCACCTCGGGCAATATCTTGCTTTTTGCAACCGCTGTTCAAAAGGTAATTCTTTCAAGGATTGCGTCCGCCCTTTCGCTGTCGATTCCTTCTGGGCTTCCCGGACCTTGGCTTTCCGGCGCGCGTTCAGATCGATGAACAACATGGCGACGAGCGCAGCTTCCAGTGGGGTGATGAAGGCGGTGAGTATGCCGGTCACGCTTTCGAAGAGGACCAAAGTGCCAAAGTAAGTGTAAGGATCATTTCGCCACGTACGCAGCGCCACATCACCACCCATGCCCGTGAGTGCGGCATCGCTGATGTAACCCAGGAGCCATTGCAGCCCGATTTGCATGAAATAAAATATGACGACATAGAGGGCCACCCTCGCGAAGTTTCCTTTTACCAGGTTTTTCGATTCGCCGAAATTTTGCAAGGTCTTGTATTTTTCGACGACCAGCAAGTTTGGAAACGCGAAGATGCAGTACGCGTACAAGATGATCCCGGGAAACAAGAAAAATAAAAGCCCGCCGTGGTACAATGCAGCGAACAATGCTGATATAACGACTAGGCTTCCAGTGTGCCGCTTTGCCTTGCTGAACGTGCCGGACAGGAGGGGATCCGAGCCGCGATACGACTTGATCACCACGGAAACCCCGATCCCCAGCATAACAAAGTTAAACGTGGACTTGAACACGTCCTGGATATAGAGAAAGAAATTCTGGAGATAATAGAGATTGCGGGCTCGATCGTAGATGCTTTGTGGAACCGAAACGCCAGCCACGTAATTGTGTTCCAGGAGCCAAGCAACTAGATCGCTCTCCTCGCGAAGCAATGACGCGTGCCACGGTGAAATGATGATGATATATAAAACACGGACCAAGACTACGATCCCGATGAACAGCACGAGCAACTGAGCATAATGCTTCCCGAAATACACGAAGGTCCGTTTCATGACCATTCTAAAACCCATAACCTCCTCAGCATAGATTTCCCCTGTTTCCTTGACCGATTCCTTATCATGCAATTCGCACGAAAAGGCGATTCCAATCCAGCCGGTTATCAATAGACCAATGGTGAAGCTCATGAAATAGGCAAGAAATTCAGCGTAACTCGCAAAAGTACCGCCACCAACAAGGAAATTCACGATTAAAATGAATGCTATAGAGGCAAGCAAAGCAGATATGATAAAGTCCACTTTCAAAACGCTCTGTGACCGCCAACTTCCCTTGAAAGGATACCGAAACAAACGCTGGAAGTTCAATGCCGAAAAGACCACGATGCACGCGTCAAGGTAAATAACGGGTAGAAAGAACTCCGAAGGCGAAACCGGGGTGCTGGTCAAGACCAATGCCCCGGCAGCAAGAAGGTAAATAATGACAGCAAAACTCGATAAAAATGACATCCCGCCGAGGACCACGTGAAATTTTCGCTTGGATTTGTAGGTCATGGCTTCGGTGGCATGAACACCTTTACTTTTTTGTTCCACGAGCATCACGATAATACGAATTGGAAAGAAATCCACGAGGTCGAAATCCAGGCTCGCTTCCGGATCATTTCTTCCTTGATAGTTTGAAGTATTGGACGTTCTTATAAGATTCAGTTTCCACGGAGCCCAGTCCCGCTAGCTGCTTGAGCTTTACCCTTGCTAAATCTTTTTCAAACCCATCGGTAATCCGTGCTTCTGAAAGGATATCGTCGATATTCTTCCATTTGTCTTCCCGCAAAACTTGCAACAACGTGGTCTCCAAGCCCGGTGCAGGACCTTTTTTCTCTTGGCTTGAAGCAAGCGAGTCGGGTTGAGGTTCCCCGGGTGTTGTCACGGCTCGTCCAATCTCGTCAAACTCAAGGCAATTCACCTTTAAGGTGGCACGGTCAAGGTTTGGATGAATCCGCTGCCCGATGATCACCTTAATCCCGATTTTTTCAGCTTGTGATGCGATTCGAGGAGAGATGATCCCGTCCGTGATGATGAATTTTGCAGGCCTAGATAAATGCTCGAGCTGGGTGCTGAGGTCTGGCAAACCAACGAGATCGATCACCTTGAGCTCGGGATCGATGATGGCCGCTTTCATCTGGCCTTTTACACGGTTGAAGAATTGCCCGAGCGCAGCAACGTCGTTTCTTTCCTCGCGAACGCCGGCCGGTCTCGGCTGCTGGCGAGGCCTCTGGTGTTCGAACCGATTAACTTGCCCAAATTGCCTGCGGGGCCTGAAGCGAGGAGTCTCGTCCCGTCTGAAGCGATGAGTTTCATCCAGTCCGCGGGCGATCTGGCGTTCGATATCCGTTTCTCTTGCAATCGAGACTGTCCGATCGAAGAGAAATAGGCACTCGTATTGTTCTGAATATTCCCATTCCATTTCCTCATCTAGATCCTTGATCAATCGCTTCAGGTCGTCATGAGAAATGGCCAGAGCCTTGCTAATCTCGTCGAGCAAGATTTCACCGCGATCTTCAGCGATTTTATCGAGATAATCAAGCAACCTCGATTTTATCGATTCCGATTCATTTTTCGATTCCGACTTGAGTTTCATCCGGGCTTCGATGGCATCTATTCTGGATTCGAGGCCAGGTACCTTGGATTTTCTGGCGAGCTCGACAAGTTCCTTGGCACGAGCCATATCTCCTTTCTCGACTGCTTCCTCTGCAATGGAAAGCTTGGTACCCGCACGCTCCTTTTCTTTCCAGTCAAGTTCTTGGTTCTCGGCAGGGGCTTTGGCTTTTTGAAGAAACCCATCGGAGATCTTGTGAAATTTTGCCACGCCGTCGAGACCACCGGCAACGAGCAAGCCGGATTTCTTGATAAAGGCTAACACCGTTATTTTAAATTCGTGAGCCTCGATGCTAGCGATCTTGTCGCCGAATGAAAAATCAAGCCGAAACGCGTGCGTTGAAACGTTCCCGCTTTTGTTTCCCGCGAACAAGGTCCGGCTCTCCTTGTCGGTGCAAAATGCGGTTATTTCTCCCACCGATCCGAGCTGGTGTCCTTTCTTGTCATCCAGCGGGGAAGCCTCGATCTTGCCCGTATCGCCAAGGATGATGATGCCCGTGATCGCGTCGGTATTTTTAATGATGTCTACTTGCGTCACGCGTGCAGGAAACGTGATTTTTCTTGATCGCTTAAAGATAAAGCCGGGACCGCATACTTCAACCATGCAGCCATCATCCGCCTCGTACGCGATAATGAACTGATCATCGATGCCAGCTGCACCGAATATCTTGCCAGGAAAGCTTTTCTTCACGGCAGTTGGCTTGCCGTTTTCGAAAATCTCGCATATCGTGTCCGAATACCACGCTAGAAAACGCAAGGCCGGTCTTTTCACGGGTTTTGTCCCGGCAATTCCGCCGGGTTTCAAAATCGGTTCTTTTATCTTCGTGCAATCGAACCTGGAACCCCGCATCGTCCACAATCGCATCTCGCCGTCCACAGATATGCTTGCGATGGTGTCGGGCGCGATCCAGTCGTGGCACTGGACGGCTGCTTGATGCCCCGCTAGTGTTTGTTTCAATTCCCCGTCCGTGTTGAACACGAAGATCTCTTGCTTGCCATCGACCAAGAACGAGATTAAAGGCTGCTTTTCATCGCCGTTCCACGATATCTGCTTCACGGTATCGGAAAAATCATGGATCCGGATCAACTTGGAATCTGGCATGCGTATATCCCACGAGGACGAGCGATGGTATGATAAAAGGAACGCACGATGCGCGGATCATCGAGCGTGCAGGTACAATGGTTCAAATCACCACAAATCAGTACGGATCTTGTCCAGGGACTTGCTGATGATTTTTTGGGCGAGTTTCTTATCGTGCTTGAATTCGATGATTTGCTTGATCACATCGATGTTTTTCGCATCGAGCTTGTAATTGAATTTTTCCTTGGTAGCGACGGGAATGTCTTCCTCATATAACTTGTCCGCATTTTTCAAGATTTTGACAAATTCATCGATGATTTTCGAAATCTTGACCAATTCTTTTCGTAAAAATACGATCTGTGATGTCCGGTCGGGAAGCTGGCTCGCTTCGCGCAGCAAATCCGTTTCAAAACGCGTGTTCAATCCTTCGGG
Organism: Candidatus Sigynarchaeota archaeon; assembly: GCA_030587525.1. Taxonomy (GTDB): domain Archaea; phylum Asgardarchaeota; class Lokiarchaeia; order Sigyniarchaeales; family Sigyniarchaeaceae; genus Sigyniarchaeum; species Sigyniarchaeum tengchongense. Next base: position 5,769 of record JAUQYW010000166.1, read on the forward strand.
AAATGGCGACCGCATGATTGCCTTGTACAAGGGGACAACGATCAAGGCGTTATTGCGGCGCACTTTCTTGTCCTTCAAATCTTCCCGCGTCACTTTCTCGCCCGTGATGACGAGATCGTCGGATTCCATGTCGCGGAGCAAGATGACCGCTTTATCAACGCGATTGTACAGGTCGAACGTGTCCAAAAAGAGAATCGGGATGCTTACCAGGATGCTTCGCATGATCACCGAGCAAATGTCTGGTCCGATGGTGTTGATCAGATCCGGCACGGAAAAATCCTTGAGGCCTTCCTCCTTCTTTTGCGCAGCGGTTTTTTCCTTGTCGCCGATGGTGAATTCGATATCGGCGTTTTGATAACCGCGCACCATGAATTTCTTGTCAACAAAAGCCATAAACGAATGTTCGGGGCAACACGCGCCTTGCGGAATCTGCACCTTCACCATACCATCCTGCGCATCGTTCACGATGAACACGGGGATTTCAACCTTTGTCTCTTTGCGACAAAGGGGACATATGACTTTCACTGGCTTTACTTCAACCGTCATAGTGCACAATCCCGCGAAGGTATGGCCTTTAGGTACTGCTAAGAATCCTATTCCACTATTTAATAGTCTAGCCGTATCAGATTATTAAGGTTCTGTGTTATTTCGGGAATATGGCCTTCGACGAGCAATATCTACGAAATCTGTTATGAATTCGATCGGGGATCGTTAGTTCTTGTTTTGTGTAGAGAAAGATTCCTCGTTCCTACCGAAAATCTTTCGATTGCTCGTTCTTGATTTACTGCAAGTAAATAGTGATAATCTATAGATTTTCTTTCTCGTGCTCGATCAGCAGTTTCTCGAACACATTATCTGCCTCGATCTCGTCGATGAACGACGACCGCTGCCAGATGACGCTCCTGCCCGGCGTCGGGAACGCATCGTTGAACACGGGGTAGCTGATTACGAGCGTTTTTTTCGCCCGCGTGCAAGCCACGTAGAACATCCGGCGCTCCTCCTCGAAATCATCCTCGTTCGATTTCGATCGCGAGTGTGGGAACATGTCCTCCACGACGCCCATAACGTGCACGTTTGTCCATTCCAGGCCCTTGGCCTGGTGCACGGTGCTGAGCACGAGTGGCTGTTCCTCCGTGTCCGGCGTTCCCATCCCGGTCTGGCCAATGAAGGTCTCGGATATGGCCACTTCCCCGAGAAAGGCACTGAGTGACTGGTACCGGGCTGCGAGGCCGACAATCTCCTTCAAGTCATCGATCCTGGCGGTGTAATCCGGGTACCTCGCCTTCAAGTATGGCTCGTAAAACGCGAGGAACTTCTCCAGCAGCGCCGCTGGCAATGGCAACTTATCCTCTGGCAGGATCACGTTCGATTTTTTGTCCAGGACGAGTTCACGGTAGACCGCTTGCATCTTTGCGATGTGGGTTAACGCTGCCTTCTCGACCCGCATCCCTTGCAGCGCTTTCGCCGCGTCCATGGTTATAAACTCGACCAGGGGATTGCTCGCCGGCGAGATGACTTGCATGACCTTCTCGGCGCTGCGCGTGCCCATACCGGGCAAGAGCGTGAGGATGCGCTCCCACGCGATCGCGTACGACGGGTTCATGATGACGAAGGCGAAGCATAGCAAATCCTTGATGTGCGCCTTCTCGTAAAACCGGATGCCCGATCGCACCTCGTACGGGATGTTGTAGTGGACGAGCGTTTTTTCCAGCACTTGCGACTGGAACGCGGTCCGGAAGAGCACGGCCTGGTCGTGCAACGGGATCCCTTCATCCCGGGCTTTCAAGATGTATTGGCAGATGAAATTTGCTTCCTCGTCCTTCGTTTCGCATTGCACGATGGCGGGTTTATCCCCGTGCTGGTTTTCGGTTCGCAGCTCCTTCGGGTATTGTTTCTTGTTATGCTTGATGCTCGCGTTCGCGAAGGCAATGATCTCCGGGGTGCTGCGGTAATTCTCGACGAGATAATAGGTCGTCACTGGAGTGGTGAAGTGCTTGGGAAACTCCAGGATGTGCTTGATCTCCGAGCCACGGAACGCGTAGATCGCCTGGGCATCGTCGCCCACGACCATCACGCTCTTCGCTTTCTCGCCTAGGGCAATCGTGATGTCCGCCTGGATCTGGTTGACGTCCTGGTATTCGTCGACGAGCACGTGCTTCACGGTATTCTTGATCTCGTCACCGACGTGTTCCATGTGGATGAGGGCGAGGAAATACACGAGCATGTCGTCGAAGTCCATGGCGTTCTGCTTCCGCTTTTCCGCGGCGTACTGCTGCAAGACGCCCTCGATGTCCTTGGTCAGCTCCGAATATTGCGGAAACGCTGTCGCCACGATGCTCGCCACGCTCTTCTGCAAGTTCACGCTCTTGGAGTAGATCTCAGACAGGTTCGCTGCCGTGGGAAAGCGCTTTTTCAGCTCATCTTGCTTGGCGTGCAAGTACGCGCCGAGGACCTTCTTGAACAGCTGCTCCTCGTCGTCGCGGTCGAGGATCGTGAAATTCTCCTGGTACTTGATGTGCTTGGCGTATCGGCGCAAGAAGAGCCCGGCCACGTGGTGAAACGTGCCCGCTATGAGCGTGTCCTTCGATATGCCGACGAGTTTCTCGACCCGGGACGTCATCTCGTCTGCTGCCTTCCTCGTGAACGTCACGAGCATGATGCCGCGCGCGTCAGCACCCGTCTCCACGAGCCACGCCACGCGGTACGTGAGCACCCGGGTCTTGCCGGACCCGGCGCCCGCGATGACGAGCGCTGGGCCGTTCCCGTGGGTCGCCGCCTTGAGTTGCTCGGCATTCAGCTCGCGCTTGTATTTTTCAGGCACCCGTACTGGCGCTGCTTTCATAACGAACTTTCTCGGCCCCGGCGGGCTCCCGGCGCGTGGCTTCTCTTCATTTTCGGTCATGGCCAAGCATTCCCCTTTCTTTCATTATTACGATTCACCAACCTTGGACCAGCCAGTGTACTTGCCGGTGTCGTCATTGATGGGCATGACCGTCACGATATTCCCGGCGACTTCTAAACCGACCTCAAAGTGCGTGACGGCAATGATCTGCTCCAGGTATTCGCCTGATTGTGCCATTTCCAAAATTAAGTTTTTCGCATTATTTTTATCTGCATTGTCCGTGATTTCATCGAACATACCGAAATTCGTGCCGAATACCTCGATCAGCGCGAGTCGCTCCGCGATGCCGACAAATGTCTCGTGGCCACCGCTTGCGTACCATTTGATGTCCTTGTAGTCGTTGGTTGCTACGATATCCTGGATAGGAAGCACCGAAACACTATAATCCTCCTTATCGATGCGAATATCACGGAATGTCGGCACGACCACTAGCCGTTTGTACCAATCCAACGTATATTTATTGAGATCTGCGATTTTTTGTTCTCGGAACTCTTTCACAAGCTCGATGATCGTTGCCTCAAGCTGGGTGGTTTTTGCATTGACGAAGGCTTCCACCTTCAATTTCTTTATTTCATCTTGCGCATCGGCAATTCTCTTCCCTGCACCGTCGACGGTCTGCTTATGGGTCGCAATCTCTCTTTGTGTCTCGGCTAGATCGCTGTCAAGTTTGCTTTTTTCGGAGGTGTACTCGTCCATTTTTATATTTACGGCGTTTTTGATGTGGTCGTATATATCTTTGATGTCAGGGAGGGTTGACGTGTCGGTCAAGGTATGAGTTTCCTTGAACACCGCGTTGAACCGCGTGATCACGCTCGTGAGCGGCGTCGTGAGCTCCGATCTAGCCACCTTAAACCTCGCGCTAGCATCATTTACTGCTTTCTGCTGCTCGTTCTTGTTCTTGATATAGCCATCGAGCTCTTTCTTGTCAAGCTGTATCTGCCGGATCTGGGACGACAAGTCATCAATTTTTTGCTCAATTTCTGAAATGCTCGAATCGAGATCCGCGATGACCTTGTTGATCCTACCTTGTTCACTCTTTTTTTCTTTGAGGACTTTCTCCAGTTTTGCCACTTCCGAGGCGACGTGCTGGGGCGTCACGGGTTGCTTGCAGACAGGGCATTCAGGCTTGCCGGATAAGCCTTTCATGTTGGCGATTAATTTCTCGTTCGTCTGTATCGTCGCGGCGATACCACCGAGTTTTTCCCGTTCATTATCCTTCCTTTCTTGCATGCCATCCTTGTCTTTTTCATAGCTTTCGGATTCCACCGTCAATGACTCCTCGCTGGCATCGAGCGATGCTTTCGTACCCTTGGTCACCTCGAATTGTTGGATCGCCTGCTCGAACCTCTTAACCTCGGGCGTGCTATGCTCAATAATGCCATTATTCGTTACCAACATGGCGATCGTCGTCTGGATCGGTAGCAGCTTCTTGTCAATGGTGATGAATTCTTCGTTGTTCTTCACCAAGGCGCTCGAATCTCGCACGATCCGCTGTTCCCGGTCCCTCGCGCCGGTTAATAGCCCGGTGGCTCTGGAAACATCCTCTTCCGTGTTCTTGATGATGGTCTCTAAGCCTGCGTATCGTTTACCCCGGTCCTCTGCGCTGGGTGCGCGCAGGACCATCTCATGGATGGTGTCCTTGATGAACGAGAGAGGAATAACGTGCAAGACGTTGTCCATAAACTCTTTTTCACCCCGAACGATCTTGGCGTATTGCTTCTGCTCGGCATAGCAAATTTTCTCGAAGACGGTTTGTTTGATACCGATCTGTTTCTCAACCTCCTTTTTAATCGCGTTCTTCTCGTCCTTTAAGGTGTCTATAAACTTGTTATTTGCAACGCTCCATTCCTTGAACTTGACGCCATCGCCTGATCCATCTCGGGTCACATGGCGCCAAATCGCATATTTCTTTCCTTTATTGATGAACTCGATCTCGACTTGGAGGTATTCCTCGCCAAAACTAATGAGATCCTCGCTCACGCTCATTTTCATACGCGCTACGCCGAAGAATCCGAAGTACACGCAATATAAGAGGTTCGACTTCCCCGTTCCATTCGGTCCCTGGATGAGATTAAACCCGGGACCAAGCTTGACGATATGCTTTCCCTTGAACTGCCGGAAATTCTCCAAGATGATTTTAGTGATGTACATGCGATGCTTTCCTCATTATAGCAAGGTTGATTGTCCGATTTTCTTCGCCGGTTTCGTGGTTTTCTTGGTAGCCCGAGATGCAAGTGCTTTCCCCTTGTCCGTGACCGTGAAATTGATAGCAGCTAAGTCCTTTTCGGTCACAATGGTTGAGTAATGGTTGCTGATCTGGGTCTGTATCCGGTCCGTGAGCACCTTGTCCACTTTCCCATCTAAGTTTCCTGTTCTTGTCAAGTTTTTTGGGTCGTCGAATGCCTGGTTAACGTCAATATAAATATTTTTCAACTTTTTCGCGAGGCCCTCGTCCACGCCAGAGTCTTTCAAGAACTTCAAGATGCGATCCTCGTCCAGCACGATTTCACGAATTTTTTGGATGTCCATAACTTCTTTCGGGGCTTTGTAACCCACGTATTTCGTGCTGACGTTATCGAGAAAAAATAACCGCTTGCTAGTGATCTTTTCTTCGATGAAGTTTCGCAAGGCGATACCTTCGAGCTCGGGACTTCCAGGCGTATAGATCCCCTTGAACGCCACGCGGAGGATTATAGGCTTGGTCGTTTCTTGCAGCAGGTCCGTCAGATTGTGGGATAGTTCGCCTTCGTACCATGATTTCGGCCTTGGTTCATCCTTACCATCGATCATAATCGAGGTCATGAAGTAATCTGTATCGATGTCCTTCCACTCGAAGCTCGCAGTCTTGTTCCCCGCATCGATGTCAACGATGTAAACGCCGTGGCTTCCGCTGTGCCCGAATCGCCAATCAATCGGGCTACCAGGGCCAAAAAATATAGTGTTATCGATCTTCTTCGGTTCAACCTTGCTATGCGAGTGTCCGAAAGCCACCAGATCGAGGTTCAACCCGATGATGTCGCTCGAGCTTACAGGTTTTTCCGACACGTTGATCATGTGACTATCGTTTACACCAAGAATGTACGCGTGTATAAGCAAGATGTTATACTTGTCTTGGTCAATCTTTTCCATATCAATGTACTTGTTCATGACAGCGCCCGTCTCTCCATGAAAATAACCAAGGCCATAAATGCGAATGTTCCCGGAAACGTCCCGGTAACCGATTGTGCGTGCTTTCCGCGCCTCGTCGAACCGGGGATCAATGAGCTGCACATTGGTAAAGCCTGGGATATCCACGTACTCTCCCGCCCAGCCTCGGAACAGCTCGGTGAGATTCGCGGTACCCTCGTGATTGCCCCGGATATAAAAAAACTGGATGTTACTGGCAGCAAGACGTTGCAGTTGCTCGATCACGAACTTGACATCCATTGGCGCGGGACTGGAGGAATTGAACAAGTCTCCCGCGTGACAAACCCCGTACACGTGCTGCTCGATGGCAATATCGATGATTTGCTTGAACACTTTGCGGAACTCTTCCTGTCGCTTCCGCGCGATTGTAGTTGGAGTGTCAGGGTCTAGGTGCATATCGCCTGTGAACAAGAATTTCGTCATATTTAGCCACCTCGTTACTGGAGAGCAGCCATATTATCGGTTATCGAGTCATCACCAGAAGGTGCGTTATCGTCGTCGCTGACTGCGTCCGCTCCAGCAGCCTCGTCAGCAGGCCTCACCATCTTCGTAGAAAAGCCCTTGTCTTTCTGTGCACATGGGGGTCGCGGGTATCGGATCTTGATCAAGTCGGGGAACTGCGAGTTCTCGGCGAATGCGTAGCCTTTCTTCAGGTTGATCATCTCGAACTTCACGCGCCCCGAGTAGGGCGCATATAGCGAGTTCCGCAGCTCGCTCTGCTTCGTGCGCGTGAACACCTTCGTGTTGATGTTACCGAGGATCTGGTCGTCGATCTCGCTGGGGAATTGCTCCAGCGCGAAGAGCGGGGTTTGGATGGACCGACCACGCGCGGCAATTCCTCTGATGATTTCTTTCACCTTTCTGAGATTCTCGTCGGCGGTTTTTGCAGCGTACCGGGACAGCTCGTCGGTCACGATGATCAAGAAGTCTGCATTCAACTTCTTTTCTTGATGCAAGTGTTGTAAATCATCCACGATCTTGCCAAAGATTAATCGTTGTGTGGATTCCGTGAAGTACGCTTCGTTGATGTCGATGACAAGGATGTCATTCTCCTTGAATATTTTGTCGTAAGGGATCGGGGTACTCTTTCGAAGCAATCCTTTGTTATTTAGATAGATACCTTTGATGATGCGAGCGAATCGTCCCCACGACGCGTAATGAGGCGTTGTTTGGGTCTTATCGAGTGATTTCAATTTTGCATAGTTGAACGCAGCGTTCATGTCTGGAAGTGATTGTTCTTGGGCGATGTGCAAGCATTGCATTTGTTTGTCATCCCAATCTTCGAGGGGACCAATAGCAAAATGGATATGGTTTTTCACATCGTTCCATGACCAGTAGAATTTCTTCACATCAGGACGCAGCGATGCAAGCGTGAATTTCTTGGTTTCTTTCTTGTATAAATCTGTCCCGTAAAACACAACCTTGTCAAATGCCGTGGCTGGAACGCCCATCATGGTATACAATGCCTTGTCCTCGGCTGTGAGCTCGTCATTGTCCTTGTCCAGCCACAACAAATCATCTTGCTTGACGTTGAAGATGACCACCTTCACGCGGTCCTCCTTTGGCATAGACGCGTACAGCGACTTGAGCAGGAATAGCACGAACGCGGTCTTGCCGAACCCGGACTGTCCCGACACGTTCACGTGCGCCGCTTCCTTACCAAGCAAATAGGGAATATCGACCCGGATGACCGCATCGTCGATGATCTGACCCGATGACAGCGCATACACGCCGATCGGCACGCCTTCTCGCTTCAAATCGAAGGCTTGAAGCAGCCCCTCGTCACCAACGCGGTATACGGGTTGATTCGGCGTGATACCGAGCAAAGCGTGATCAAACTTCAAGTTCTGGGAGTAACGCCGCAAGAGCGTGATATCCGCGAAGGCCAGGACCGTTCGCTTGATCAAGCTGTTCTTCGTGAAATCCCAATTGTTCTCCATCATTTTCTGGACGTAATCCTTCACGTCTTCAAAGTTGTAAATTTCTTCCACAATGCCATATACGACGGACTCCCGAGGCTCGTCGATGATGGCGATGACTTCGCCTAGCTCCAGGTCCACCGACCGGTTGAAACCGATGCGGAACTCTTGCGACGTGGTCGGTCCCTTTATGTCGGAAATCACGATACCAACGAATACATCCTGGATGTACTTTTGTTTGATGCATTCTTCCTTGTTAAAAGTGTTTTCTTTTTTAGTGCTTTCATCTTTGCTCATGCGAAATCTAACCCTCCAAATGCGGTTCTGATTAATGTATCATCTTTAGCAGTGGCCTTCAAAAACTTCTCGGCCATAAGTATCGGATAAATTTTCTTGTCCCATTGATCACTTGGGTTTGACATGGGCGTGTTCATATCCAATATCGTGTTTAGGATCCCGTCGAACGATGCCGCGTGCTTGAACGGTGTCTCGACGCGGATGAGGCTGAATTCCGGGTTCGTCGCCATACCCGCCTTAAAATTGTACAAGAGCTTAGTGTAACAAGCGATTGCCTCCATAGAACCACGAGACTTGTAAGTGATCTGAAACTTGCACGACCGGATACGTTGGCCGTTGTTCACGACGAAGTCCTTGAGTGCTATGAACATCACGTCGGGATCGATCCAGCTCAAATAATGACGCTTTACGATGCCCACACGCTTGTCGCCCGGATCGAAATTCGATATTGGCCCATCGAGAACGAGCCAGTCATCCGGGTTAGTTTTCTCAAACTGGCGTACAATACTACGCTCGGTCTCATGGCGGAGCGCTCTCACTTCGTCCATTAGGACGCGTTCCCGGAATGTGTTGGGGTGCATACTCGCGGTGAAGCCAGATACGACTTTTAAATATTCCTTGGGAATTGCGTTTGCGATTTCCTTCGGCAGTAAATCCGGATCTGGTGTGATGAACTTTTCGATGATGATGGGATCCAGGTGCCGAAGGATATGCTCCCCATCCAGCTTCACGATAACCGCACCGACTGTGGTGAATAAGATGGGCACTAGGCGCTTGATCTTGTCGGAAAACACGTTCCCCACGAATTGCGTGCGCTGGATGCCATCCTGGAAGTAGATAAGCGGGAGCCGGTCGCTTGACATGATCTTCACAGACGGGGTTGTTTCGAGTAACTTGATAGACGGGTTCTTGTTATTCTCCGTATCATCATCCGGCACGTTGATGCCGATAGCTTGCTCTTCCAGGCCGCACTCCATGGTGTTTGTATACTTTGTGATCGTGCTGCCGATGGCCATAAAGTCGTGATTGGACAGTGTGGCCGGCACGGCCGCCATCTTGAATGTTTTCGGTGCCTTTTGCTGCCCGGTCATATCGTGATCCCCGTTCGTTTTGTTGTTTATTTATTCTTCCATATATTGATCCCCGAGTTTAAAAAAGACGAATCAGAGCAAGATCATGTCATCGGGCACGTCCACGCCCATAGTGACGCGTTCGGTGAGATGTTGCGTAATGATTTGCACCAGGGCGATTTTTCATTAACGGAACAGCTGCTGTAGATATCATTCTCGTACCAGCGGATCTTCTGCAATTCAAACCATTCATCACGCGAATCCTTGTCCCAGCGGAAGCCAAGATGCGAATCCGCGACATCCATGAACACGACCATAAATATCTCGCCTTCACGATTTTATTGGCTGGATTTTCCATCCCGCACTAGCAACGATTTGCCAGTATCCCTTTTTACGTTGCTGCTTCGTGGATTCAACATCAAATGGAGCCATATAAAGTTAGTTAATTTAACAATATTAACTTGAGAATAGGGATCCTCTGATATTGGTTATCAATGCTTCGCGCTGAGCGGGGGAAGGATAGATCTCCTTGACATTATTCCGTGCTGCTGATTTATAAGGAAAAAGGAGCGGAAAATTTCTGAAACCGGCCAAAACCGGGTGGGAAACAAGCACGAAACCTATATTTTGAATAAAACCGAATATACACAGACGATTAATGGGAAAAATCACTCTCACGTGGAACGCCACGGCCAATGTTTGCGTTGAATGGAAGGGACAGCGCATTTTCTTTGACCCGTGGTTTCACCGGATTGAAAAATCGGATCCGAAAATTAAAAACACGATTGATTTCGTGAATGAAGGACCGATATTCATGTCCCATGGCCATTTCGACCATTTGCAAGACGTTCCAACTATCCTAGCAAAAAAGGCAGGCGTTACGGTGTATTGTTCCGAGATTGCCAAGAAGACCATCGACACCCAGCTGCACTTGCGAAAGGAGATCGATCCTTCTCAAATCCAGGCTACGCTGGATAGAGTTCATGTCATCCATGGCGGGGATGTCGTGCAACTAGAAAAACAAGGTATCACGGTGAACGTGATCCCGTCAAAACACGTGGTGTTCGATTTCAGGACGGTAATGAGGGTTTTATTCAATCCGGAAGTATGGAAAAATAGCAAGATTGCCCGTGGACTGTTAAAAGATTATCCGGCGGGGGATGTTTTCGGATTCGATGTTCATTTTGGTAATGACGCACGCATCGTCATGTTTGGAAGCTTGTGGGAGAAGTTTCCAGAGATCTTGAAGCAGCATGCCAATCCGGATATCTATATAGCGCCGGTCGCAGGACGGCTCGATGCCGGCAAGATCGCGCTCAAGATCGTGGATTTATTAAAGCCAAGAATCGTCATCCCAGTCCACCACGACAACTTTTACCCGCCGATAACATATTGGGTGCCACTCGATGCGTTAAAAGCTGGGTTGAAATCACGAGATCCGCCGGTTAAATTCATAGAACTCGATTACGAACGCCCAACGGAAATCGAAACCGGGTGATCATCACCACGAGCAAGAGACCAGGCACCATTGATGAAGAAAAAACCGGGTTCGGGTTTACCTTCAACACGGCAGGTGGCTACGGGGTCTTACTCGCGACATGCAACTGCTGCGGCGGGCTCCTCCACGTGAACGTCACGAAACACGGATACATCACTCTCGATTGCGAGGATTTCGGCGACAAGAACGGGAAACCATGCAAGCACGCGAAAAATATGAGCATCGATGGATGGAACTGGAAATGCTTCTGCCCCGAGGATAAGCTCGATCGCGTGTGCCCGAACCGTGACGAGACAGCCGGGGAGGCGAGAAAAAAGATCCAGAATCTTATCGAGACCGTGATTTACACCGCGGCGATGAGCCGTTTCGTGTGCCTCGACCTGCGCGAGACGGATTACGTAGATTTCGAGCCCGCGGTCGTTGATGCCGCGAACATGGCCTTCGAGATCGA
>JAUQYW010000268.1 GCA_030587525.1 Candidatus Sigynarchaeota archaeon
GTAGCGAGCGTGGCACCTTCCAATTGTTTTTCCTTGCGCTCGTTTTGCTCGGAGCCCTCATCACTTTCTTCCTCGTCTGCCGTCATCGTGTCCAGTGGATCCGAGACGTGATTCAATTCTTCCTGGATCTCGATGAAACCTTGATCGTCGAGGCGCTGCGATCGATACCGGTCGAGGTAACCCTGCAACTTCGTCCCCCGTCTCTCGAGTGACCTCAAGATAGCATACGTTGAACTCGCAAGCCGCCGTTGGAAGATAGACATGGCTAAACGAGCCGCGGATCTATTCAGGACTTGAGCCCGGTTATAGTTGTTTTGAATGTAATCAGTTACGCGCTCGTACAAGGTTTGCTCGCTAACGGCGCCCGTGGAAAGGTCATATTTGAACGTGCTGGACGTTCGCATGGGATAGATGCGTTTCTCTTCAAAATCGATCATCTCCTCCTTTGTCCGCCGGATGAAATACCGTTTCTTCAAGTCCTTCGGATATTGCTCGAAAGCCTCATACGTAGAGAATATCTCTGGCTCCAGCAACCGCCACAAGCAATAATACGGGTAATCCTTTCCCATATGCGGCGTGGCAGTCAACAAGAGCAAGTGGTTGGCACTCCACGGCAGCGTCCACCGCGGCTCGGTATCCATCACGCCAGCAATTGCCTCAGCGAGCTTGTACCGTCCCGTGCGGTAAAACGTCATGTCGGGCAATCGATTGGCGGATAACTTATGCGCCTCGTCGAAGATCACGAGGTCGTAAGGGATGACACCAGGCTCTTGCAAGCGAGCGAACATACGATCCCCGCGGAGCGTGTCGATGGACACTATCGCGAGATTGCTGTCCGGCCCGACGAATGGATTCGCGGCCTTCGCAGCGGATCCAGGGATTATTTCGAAGTGAAGGTTGAATAGTGCCCGCAACTCCTTCCTCCAGTTATCGACAAGGCCTGCGGGTGGCACGATCAACACGCGCCGTATCAATCTGCGAAGCAGCATAGCCTGGATGTAGAGACCGGACATGATCGTCTTGCCCGCGCCCGCGTCGTCGGCCAGCAGCATGTGAAGGCGGGGTTGGGGAAGCATGTGTTCGTAGACTGCGATGCGCTGGTGGGGTAATGGATCGATGAGCGAGATTTCCGAGGCGAAAGCAGGATTGAAATAGAAGCCATGCGTCAAATGCTCCGCTCGGACGACCAGGCGCACGATCTCGGGATCGGCGGTGAAATCCAGGCTGACGCGATCATCCCGTTCCATTATCATCCTTCACGCGCATGGTACTACGCCTATCCCAATCGAAGCGTTTCCCACGTTGAATGAATGGTACCTATAGAATCGATCATAGCTCCGTCTTGACGATATTTATACTACTAGATCTTAACATCTCGGATATCGCAGATAGTTTTGGCACTTGACGAAAGTAAGTGATGGCTTGTTCTAAGCCCGGTTCACCCCTTTTCTTCATTGTAATGCGAGATAATTCTCCCAAAACGTCATGTATTCACCGAACGCCTTGTTCACGCGGTTAATTTCGTTGTAATAGTACTGGGTGCCTCCTTTCAGCGATGGATCCTTTGGATCCTCCCGCAACCATGCCTTGTACCTGCCCC
>JAUQYW010000194.1 GCA_030587525.1 Candidatus Sigynarchaeota archaeon
GTCGGAAAAATAATCGAGGTGATCGACCGCCGGTTCCAAATCCCCTCATTCTCTCGACTGCATCGCGTGCAAGCTCGATCGGATGAATTCTACGCTGGAAGGTAGATACCCTCCGAAGCAACTTCTTAGCATTTCGGTTGTTGATGTCACTCGCGTTGAAAAAGGTGCGCGAAGCATGGAAACTACCAATAAACTCCTCAAGTGGAGCATAAAAATGGCAAAGCTGATCATAGACACCCGGGAACTCCTGCCGGACGTGCAAAAACGCGCCCTCTGCTTGTATTCCGAGGTTGTTTTATCCGCGAGTAAAGAAAATTTCAAGATCCCGAATCACGTCTCCTTGATCGCCACCGCCACGCTCATTGCATCCAGGGAATATCCATCGTGCGCGATATTCACGATCAAGGAGATCTGCAGCATGTTTCAAGGCCGTGGCCACCGGGTCACTTGCAAGATGATCTTGAGGGACCTCCCGTGCTTCGAACGTTTCTGTGGCTTGAAACATGCCACGCATTGCAGCAAGGATTATTTGGAACGGTTGTTGAGCAGGCTCTCGCTCGATCCAACATTCCTTGACACGTTCAAGCAAAGACGCGGCAGCCAAGACGTGACACCCTATATCAACACCTTGAGCGCTTGGGCAACGAGGATCCTCGATGCCATTCCGAAGGCCATGAAATTGAGCAGGAACCCGTTCATCCTCGCCGTTGCCTCGATCTACGCGGCGGATGCCGTGATGGCGCGAATGACCAAGACCAAGTCCATACTGACGCAAACCGTCTTGGCACGTGCAACGGGTATGGGGCACTACTCGATACGGGATCATTATTGCGAGGTCATCAAACCGCTCTTGAAAGAATCGCTGCTGCTATCGAATTCAAGAGAAAAACAACCTTGCATTGCTAAAGCAGGATAGTAAGCATATCCGTGTCTACCATTTTGACCAAATCATCGTTCCCATCGGTATGCAACAAGATGCTTGAAGGATCCGTGTTATCGCGTTCTCTACTATTCCTTGCTCGATTCTTGTTCTGCAGATCATCCTGGTGGAAAGAAGGAAGAGATTGAAAGATCAACTGCGGGAAATCAGGCACGTAAACAGTTCTCTCATGCCATTATAAAGATAATAGCACAACTGGAATCCCAGTTTTCCTCCAATGTATTGGGTATTGAATCGCCATTGTGGTCTGAATGGTGTCCAACTCCGGCCAGGGTGGAATACCAGGTATTCCCGCGATTGCTGGCAGTTAGCGAAATCGGATGGGGAAAGGGAGCGACGACCGTTCCTCAAATAGAAGAATATAGTGACTTCTATGCTCGCCTCGGTCCACTCCTTGCTCGGTTGGAAATATTGGACATCCAGCATGCCTCCCGGGAGGATGTCGATCCACCGCTGCAACACGCTGGGCTGGTTCCTTTCCATTGGCTGTGGCTTTCGCTGCTACCTTTCTTGTGCTTGTTGGCCTTCATCTATGGCCAAGTGATCTTAATTCGAAAATATAGATGTGGTGGACGCCGATCGAGCAAGATATAGGAATAGGATATTCCTTAAAAAATGGATAGATATAATCTTACACGATCTTTCGCTTCACGGTCAGCTCGAACGGGTGCTCGGTCTTGATGATGATCGAGATCTCGTGCTCGCTGCCCTTTTCAAGGGTGGAAGGAACGAAGACGACAATTTTATCACCAACAGGAATCACCACGCCTGCAAAGGTCTTCGCATTTGCTATTGTGAATGTCTTTCCGCCGGTCACGATCTTTATCTTTTTCTTGTCAGCCGCGGAAAGCGGCTTGCCGTCAATTTTTGCATCGATGTAGTTTTCAACGTCAGCTGGAACCTCATCAACACTCAAGGGCGAGATTACGTTCACCATCGTCACTTCGATGCCACCAGCAACTTTCTTGAAGGAATCATCGGGGAACATGCGTTTCAAGATATATTTCGGGATGTATGACATGATTTTGTTCACGCTTTTCATTTTTTCTTCTCGCGTTTCACCATCGGGGTATGATATCTCGCAGCCACCGATGGCGTCACCATACAAATCTCTTCCCGGGAATTCTTATACGTATCGCGCGGTGCACTGCTATGGATCAAAATAATCAAATGCCGAATCATGCTCAAGTATTGTAGGTGAAATGATGTCGCTCCGAGAGAAGATCAAGGCGGGTTCGAGGATAACCGGCACCATGATACACGATTTTGCCCGGCCGGCAATAATCCCCATCATCGCCGACGCAGGATTCGATTTTGTCATCATCGATCAAGAACATGGCCCCGCGAGTTACCAAGATGTCCAAGATGTCGTCATTGCTGCGAAACCTTATGACCTGGCGATTCTCGTGCGATCCACGAAGAACGATTACGAATACATGGCGCGGGTGCTCGACATGGGCGCCGACGGCCTGCTCATTCCCCACGTCGACACGCCGGAAGAAGCTCGCCGCGCCGTCTCGTGCGCGAAGTACCCACCCGCGGGCAATCGCAGCTATGGTATCCGCCAATTCCTGTCGAAATTCGGGCCGGTCTCCAGCTCGGCGGAATACATCAAGGTAGCCAACGAAAAGACGACGATCCTCGTGCAAGCTGAATCACCGGAATCGGCACGCAACATCGACGCCATCATCTCGAGCCCGTGGATAGATGGCGTCGTCGTCGGCCCGTCCGACTTTACCATGAGCATGGGCATACTTGGGCAATACAAGGACGAGAAGTTCGTGAAATATTGCGATGAAATTCTCGCCGCGTGCAAGAAGGCCAATAAACCGTTCGGCATCCATTCGACGAGCATGGAAATCGTCGAAACCTGGAAAAAGAAAGGTCAAAATATCTTCATATACAGCACGGTGTCGAACATGCTCCGCGAGAAAGCGATCGAGGTCGCGGGGAAGCTGAGGTCGTGAAGCGGGACGAGATGGATATTGTAAAGAATCCGGCTATGTCGCGCGAATGCCTGTATTCCCATGATAATTGATATATAAGCTAAAGGTGATCTAGGACTAATTCGCTGCGCATATTATTCGTGCGTCGGCACTAATCAAAGGTGAACGCTACGAGCATAGACTGGCTGAAAGTTGAAGAAAAACCAGACAAGGACCATAAGGTGCCTGGAAGGACATTAATTGACTTCCGGGCGAAAATTACTAACCAAGAGAAAGAAATCGCAACGCTGAAGGATGAAATCGCAAAGCTCACGAGAGTGAAGAATGATTTGGATGCTGAACTCAAAAAGGCAAATGCGACGAACAGGGACTTGCTGGACAAGGTTAAAGGCCTCGAGAAAACGATCCAGGACAAGGACGCGTCGATCTCGGAGAAAAATAACACGATCTCGTCACTCAACGGCAAGAATGACGGCATGAAGGTCATGATCGAGTCCACGGTCAACGAGAAGGACAAGCAAATCAAGACCCTCATCGACGAGAAAAACAACATGAAGGTCACCCTTGAAGGAAAGATCCAGGGCCTGGAAAGCGACAAGTCCATCCTGCTCGAATCCGAGGCAAAATTGAAGCAGAGCGTCGCTGACTTGACTTCATCGTGTGCCACGTGGAAGGAAGCGAAAGAAGACATCGAGAAAGAAAGAAATGACCTCGCCCAGAACCTCAAAATACTTGAGGACGAAATGGCCGCGAGGGATTATGACTTGTTCAAGAAGCTGCTGAAGGAACGAGCCGGGAGAGCGGCCCAGACGATGGCGGATAAACCGTTAAAATAAACCGACTTTAATTACCCCGATTCCATCGTTTAGGAGGAAATCCTCCTTTTTACTTTTTCATTGCTCATTTCGAGAAGATCTTGTCAATGATGTTTTCCGCGGGTTGAAACACCTTGGAATCCCCGTTCCAATCCATCAAGATGCGGCGATAAATGGCCTCGAAGGTCTGGATGAAGTTTTTCAAGTTGTAACTGATCAAGTAATTCTCCTCCTTGCTGATGACCACGCCATTCACGAGCTCGCTCGTGAAAATCGTGATGTTTTTATCTCCTTTCTTGAGGGTTGATTGGCCTTCAGTTTTTGCAGCGGTCATTTCTTGCAAGATATAATTCACCGATGACAGCGCGCTCGTTACCAGATTGTCGTCGACCGCTTTTGGTTTTTCCGTGTAAGATTTCTGGAACAAGCAGACGCCCGCCTTGTCGATCACGTAGATGTCCTCGACTTGCTGCTTCCAATCCAGCATGTAAAATGGCGGGAGCCGCAAGAATTGCAAGGCGATGGCGATGAACGAGCCGAGCAACAAGATCGATCCCACGAGACGACCTCGAAGGCCAAGGAGATCGAGGCTCACGTCTATCGTGAGCACATAACCGCACGCAAAAACGACGAAGGTTGCCATGAACCGGAACATCGTTACCTTGACATCTCGCTTGGTCTTCATCCGTTTTGAGATATCAAGCAAGAAGAGCACGAAAGATATACCGAAGACCCCTACTAAGATCCAGTTCAGAGAATCGATAACGCTGATATCGATGAAAATATAGGCGATGTAAATGGTCCATAATCCCATATACACAAGGGTAAAGAAGTATTTCTTAAAAAAAAACTTTTGCTGCCGTTCGGTGAAAAAAATGAAGAGAAATGCGCCCGTGATGAGCGCAGTGAAGCCAGTATTGGTAAGATAATCCCGAATGACCGAATTTCCCGCGTAGTAATCTGCCGGGATGAAACAGAACCACAAGATTGCAAATCCCAAGAATATGCTTGCATAGGCCAGCTCCTGCTTGTATTTCGTCTCCCTATGCTTCTTGTATTTTACGATGAACACGACACCTAGCTCGAAACAGATGAAGGCGAGAACCCACTCGAAGAACAGCGTGAATGGTCGCAGCGGGTCGTCGATGGGGAAGGCGTAGAGCATCATGTCAACGTACCCCCTCCGTCATCATGCTATTGACGACGATGTCGAACGTTTCGAAGAGCCGGCTCGTGTTCCCCGTGAGTTCCAAGGTGTCGAGGTTTTTCAAGATACCTGCGAAAAAGGATTCGAATTGGTTTTTCACGGTCTGCAAAAAATGCCGGAGGCTGCTCAAGTCTTTCTTCACGACGAGAGCGAAGGTGATGAGGTTGGGAGCTTTCCCCCCGTACTCGAGCAAGATGAACGCATCGCCTTGGTTTATCTCGGAAAGCTTCTGCTTGCTTGAATCCGTGATCGTCGAGAGCATGTTTTCGATGCCGGCGATTGCACCGGAAAACAAGTCGTCCCGCAGCTTGTCCCGCTCCTTGGCTTCGCTGCTCGTGGCCGAATCGATCTTTTTCGAGAAATCCCGGGCGTAGAGGAATTGACTGTTTTTCTGGTCGATGATGAATAATTTTTGCAGGTTTGCCCGCCAATCAAACTCGTAGAAGGGGGGAAAATCATTGGCAGCCCAGAACATAATCAGGAAGCCGCTTGAGAGCAAGCCGATGCCGATGAAAAAGAATGTCTCGGGAGGAATGGGAATGAAGGAAAACACCACGTTCGCGGCGAAGATCAACGATGAAAGGGCCAAGAGCTCGCCGACAAAGATCTGGATGACCCGGTGATGGATGGCACCCATCGACACCCGAATTAATTTTAATTGATAAGCAATTACGAAAAATGCGTTCAAGCCCGTGATGATGATGCTCAAGCGAAACAAGAGATTTTGCATACCAAGCAAGAAAAGCAAGATGATCGGCGTCACGCTGGCAAGGGTGATAGCGCGCGCCAGTTTTAAGTTGATCAACCGGGCCGATTCCTTGATAATGATAAAGATCATGAATCCAATAGGTGCAAGGAAAATGGCAAAGAAACCGATTTTCGCGAGAATATCGTTCGCGCTGCCGAAGAACAGTCGATTGGTGACTTGAAATAGTGCGCCGATGACCATAAGCATCGTGAAACTCCCGTAGGAGAGTAAAATACGGTTTAACCGGAGCTTCGTGTCGCGATTTTTCCAAAACTGATAAAAGAAATAAACGCCGAGCTCTATGCCTAGAATGACCGGGATCATGTACCCCAGGAACTGGAGTTCCACGAGCGCCTCGCCTTGGCTTACCACGAGCATTGCCACCCATTCATCGAATCAACGAGCTCCGCAAGTGCGTACGAGAGATACCATGCTGATTTCAGTAACGTCTTGTAGATGTTATAGCTTTTATTTCCGAATTTAAAGGTTTGTCATCATGATTGTGCATTCAGAAACCTACAAAAAAAGAAAAAGGAACGGGGATCACGCGTACAAGCGCTTGGCACGCGGCACCGCGAGAACCATAATGACGGGGGCCATGAATATCAAGAGCCACGTGACCGGGAAGCCTTCTATCGCCGGGGTCCAAGGAATGACGTAGCCCGTGTCGTTCACACCTTGCCAGCCTAAGATCCTTGCAAACAACCACCACGTGGCACCGCCCTTGAGCTTGCAATTCCCGTCGGTCGTGTGGCTGTCACCATCTGGATTGTGGTATGCTGGATGTTCGGCGGGAACTTGCGTATCGTTGAACTGGTACGTGTTTTGGTCGGTGCCGTGCCATGTGTCGATATCGCCAAAGTCAAACAGCCACTTGTTGTTGTCGATGCAATACTGTCGGATCTGCTCGTTGCGCAGGTGCCGGTTGTACCCTTCTTCGCCCTCGGTTTGCGCGTTCCCGGTGAAATACACGAACGTGATTCCAGGATAGTCGTTCTCGAATGCTGTCATGTTATCCAGGTAGGACTGCACCCAGGTTGCATCCTGATAATCCAGCTGCGTGCAAAAGGCCCACATGCTCACGTTGACCGGGTGATTATCCAGCGTATATTGCGTCAATGCAATGCCAGGCAAGGTCTCCCAGTAGAGATCCGGCGTTATATACGTCTCATTGTAGGTCGCGTTGTGCTGGCCGTTCATAATGTTCAGTGCACCCGTTTCTTGCGTGAACACGTTGTCTTCGATGGTCACGTTAAACGTGCCATTTTCCGCCTCGATCAGATCGAGGCCAGCGATGAGCTGGCCGCCGTGTGACGTGTGCGCGTAGTGCACGTTGAAGTTCGAGGCCATGATCGCATCAAGGTATGACGCGGGAATCAAGTTATAGTTCGTGCAGTTATGGTTGATCACGCGTGTGGCCGCGCTCGAATGAATACGCCCGTCAGCGAGGGTAGTTGCATCATTTTCAGGATGGATGATACTCCCGGCACCGATGCAGCCAAAAAATATCAGCCAAGCGAGGCTGAAAAGGATACCATGCTTTGAAAAAAAACATTTTCGTTTCATGTTCTCAACTCGATTAGGACATGCTTGAAAGCACTGACTGAAAAATGTCGAAACGTGTTAAAAACCTATCGTTCCGGTTCGGATTTTCCCGCGTGGTCAGTTCGTGATCCCGCCGATGGTCCCGGCCTGCCGGCCGCTCAATTTTTGGACAACCAGCAGGTCCACGACGGTATAGATTACTGCCTCGATGTTCTTTCCCAATTTCGATGAAGACGGTAAATATCCAATCAAATCGAGTTGTTTCACCAACACGAGAGCTTCCTTTTCGGATTGTAAATGCATCTGCTCTTCAGCGATATCCAGTTTGGTCCCGACGAGGAGAATCGGGATCGAGGGCGAAGCAAATTTCCGGAACATGGCGACCCAATCCTTGACTTGTAGCAAGGACCCAAGGTTACTTATATCAAAAAACACGATGCCGGCTGAAGCACCTTTCATGTAACTATCTTGCAAGAAGCGGAACCGCTCTTGGCCGCCCAAATCCCAAATTATAAGCCCGATTTTCTTGCCTTGCCGTTCGATGGTTTGAGAATGCAATTGAACGCCGACCGTGAGACTTGTGTTGGCGACGAATTGATTGGTCAAGTAGCGGAAGAGAAACGTGGTTTTGCCTACACCACCAGCGCCACCGCAGATAATCTTCCAATTAAAGTCAGCTGTAGAGACCATCGCCAATGCCCGAGCAAGCTCGTTGATTGCCATCGAGGAACTAGCATGATGTCCCGCGATAGGTGTCATACAATAATTTACCAAAGCTGGTAATAAATTTTGGTACTAGCACGAGATAAGGCATTTTATAAGAAAATAAAAAAGCAAGCTCGATTGCTTGCACCCACCGCTTCGTGTCTAACCTTGTTCAGGTAAATCTGAATTGTTTAGCAACCCTCGAACGCGAGCTCGATATCCAGCCTTGCGGCGATGTTGTTCTTGAATGCCACGACAAGGTGGCTATTTGCTTTCAAGCTCGTGGCGACCTTGACCCCGTTAACCGCTGCTTTCTTCAACTTCCACGGCGATGGAACGTAAACATCGACCCCGTGCTCGTGATCCTGAACAGCCTTGGCCGTGATGGCGAGCATTTTTTTTGCACCATCCCACGTGGATGAAACGATGTCGACGGCACCTTGCGTGATATGGCGAGTCGATGATAGAAACTGCGGAAAGCCTGTTTTTTCCCGGAACACCAGCAATTCCACGCTTCGTGGCTCGATTCGTGACGTGTAGGATCCCTTGAATTCACCCTTGCAAGTGTTGGTCCAAAATTCAAATGCGATATAAGTCTTCAAAGGATCCAAGCCTAAATCCTTGAAATCAACCTTGATTTCCCGGTATTCCTCGGCTAATGGCTCGCCAAGATACTGATTCTCGCCCCAATTGAATAATCCGACAACGTGATATGCGCCCAGCCCGTTGCCCGCGTCATCGACGAGAAGATCCCAGCATTCGGGATATTCCTTGGTCATGAGATCTACCGGCCGCATCCCGCGACCCTTCGGGCGATAGACGGGAAGCATCTTCGACACGATGTCGAAGTCCTGGTCTTTCATGTTGAGCCACGTCTCCGCAACTTTGAATACGGAACCGGACAACCCGATAACCGTGGCTTGCACGATGATCTCGTTGTGTTTCAAGGGTGCCCTGAATTGTATCGCGCACGCGTGCGTGAACCAGACCCGGTTGTGCAAATAATACCGGCGCGAGATGACACGGGCATTTGGCTTGATGCCTTGCTCGCTCGGCATCATGATACCGTCCTTGCCCCACGCCGCGTTCATATCAAGCGTGATGCGCTCGGCATTCACGAGCCCGTAATGGAACGCGCAAGGACCGCCGATGCCGACAAGAAATGTGCCGGGGCCGATGGTATCGCGGATGATCTTGAAGCCTTCTTGCATCGCTTCGATGCCGGTCATGTCAGGATCTTGGAAGTTCTTGCCACCGATGATGTTGTAGGTGAAATCGCTCTTTATCCATTCAACGCCATAATACTTGACGAACCGGGTAAAGATGGCTTGCAACCATTTTTTCACATCGGAGCGCGACACGTCGAGTGGTCGAAGCGACTTGCTCTTCATCGGGAACGAGTCTTCCCAGTCTAGAGCCCAATCGGGATGCACCTCGTAAGTCTTCGAGGAGACCGAAAGCTCGAACGGGTTGATCCACAAGCCGGACTTGACGCCGCGAGCGTGGATGGCATCGAAGACCGGCTTCAAGCCACGGGGAAACTTGGCGGGATCTGCTTCCCAATCACCAACGTGCGTCTGGTGGCCATCATCGATCTGGAAGTATTCAAGACCGAATTTCACCAATTTTTTATAAACCAGGTCGAAATTGGCGAGAACGCGGTCCTCCGTGATGTCGTGGATGTACACCGAAGTGTTTTTTCCATGCTCATCCTTGGGATCCGTCTTCGTTGGGTTGCCCCAGGAATTCCAGCCATGCGGGACAGCGCGATCACGCGGCCACGGCACGATGCCAAGGCACGTCGCCAGTTTTTCCGCATACGATTCGAGCATCTCATGCGGGGATTTCGCTGGATCGAGATCGAAGTACATGCGTGTCGAGGAGATGATGGCGCCGGGGCGGGCGCGCTTGAACGGCACGATGCTCTTCGTGATCTTCCAGTCTCCGAAGCTATGCCTGCTCGATAAAACGTCGATCAGGCCTTCGGACTCGTCCGAATTGGCCGCGATGCTGACCATGGCCGTTGGACGTTCCATCACGCCGCATAGGAAGCATCGATTGCCCTCGATATCTTGCACGAGCACGTTTGCATTTGAATCGGACTCCTCGTTCCCGAAGATGCAACGCACGTTTAGATCTAACGCGCCACCGAGCCCCGCTTCAAGCATTTTCGTCTTCTTGGGATTCTTCATAAAAAACAACCCGCTTCCAGCCTTCGCGGACGTGAATGCGGGATAGATCTCGGTGACGTGGACCTCCTCCTTGGTTCCGTTGACAAGCACGAGCTCCATCAAGAACGCGGGTTCCTGGTCGTAAAGCGCAATTTTCAGGAGCATATTCAAGGTGGGGGCATTCCCCGAACATTCGATTTCAGCGAGTTTGCCTTTACCGATGTTATCCTCGTGGACTTTCACGACATGGGATCGGGTGTAAGACGCATCCGTTGACAAGATCGCCTCGCCACCCGCGGATTTATACCCCCAGGCACAATTCTTGAGAAAGACTTGGCTGTTTTTCTTGCCTTTGTCAAGGATGGTAATCGTTCCTTTTGTTGCATCGTGTTCCAAAACGAAAAACTGGTTTTCGAGTATTTTTTCTGGCATTATAGATCATCCGGTGGATGAACTGGTAGTGAATGCAATACTCTACCATCGCTCACGTTCCAAATAAAAATATATAAAGTTCAAGGCATTTTGGAAACGATTTGTGAAGGGAGAGTTAATGCGTTTCAAGATTTTAAATGAACACCGG
>JAUQYW010000013.1 GCA_030587525.1 Candidatus Sigynarchaeota archaeon
ACTTTTTGCTCGAACATCGCTGCTTGCTCTTCCTTGCTAACCGGCTTTGCTATCGCTGGTGCTGCTACGCGAGGAACAGACGGTGCAAAAGGAATCGTGGCGGGCTTAGGCGCCGCTGGTGCTGCATACGCGGGCTTTGGCATCATAGGAACCGCCGGTGCTGGAGGCCTCGGTGCTGCAAATGCGGGCTTTGGCATCGCCGGCACCGCCGGTGCTGGAGGCTTTGGTGCTACATATGCAGGCTTTGGTGTTACATATGCGGGCTTTGGCATCGCCGGCACCGCCGGTGCTGGAGGCTTTGGTGCTACATATGCAGGCTTTGGTGCTACATATGCAGGCTTTGGTGCTACATATGCAGGCTTTGGTGCTGCAAATGCGGGCTTTGGTGCCGCATATGCGGGCTTTGGCATCGCCGGCACCGCGGGAACTGGAGGCGCGGGTACTGCTGGCACGGGCTTCGGCATCGCTGGGACCGCGGGTGCTGGAGGCTTGGGCGCCGGCATCTTCAAGGGCTTGAGCCCGGGCTTGATTCCTTGTGGAGCAGGAGTTGCCGGCATCTTTGGAGCGGTCGCCGCTGGAGCCTTGGGTGCGAGTGGAACGAAAGGAATCGCTGCTGCAGGTGGTGCCTCTACAGAATCTGGATTCGGAAAATCAGGAATTTCCGGCGCGGCTGGCACAGGTTCACTGACAGGCGCGATAGGCTCAGGTGGCAATACCGGGGCGGGCGTTTCAATCTCGGGGCCGGGTTCATTAGCAGTGCCAAGTGAAATCGATGGAGGCTCCGGAATGCTCGGGATCGATGGTGCAGCAGGAGCTTTTGGGATCGCTGAAGCTGGTGCCTCGGGAGCCTTCGGTACCGAAGGGGATTTTGCAGGAGCTGGAACCTTTAGCGGAGAAACGTACGGCGGCTCGACAAAGTTATCTATCGAGAGTTTCGGTGGTTCCGGCGCGCTTTTCTTGGTAATCGGTGCGGGGGTAACTGGTGCTTTCGCCACTGGTGCGGGGGTAGCTGGTGCTACAGGTACTTTTATTTTTACTGCGCTCCTGTCGATTTGAATCTTGCTTGAGCCTTCAACGGGAATGAGATTATCAGCCGATAATTGCCCTTTCACCGCACCATCGATGATCAAGTCTTCCAGGACACTGAGGACGAGATCATTGCTCTGCTCGTTAATGCGCTTGGAAATCCTGGCGATGGGAATCTCACCATAGGCTTGCGTGAGCCCCTCGATTGCATCGAGTACTTGTCCTTTTAATTGCCCTTTCGCTGCCTGGTCGGTTTCCTCGAGCAACGCGAAAAGGTCCGTGGATTTTAGGGCTGCCGGAGCAGCAGAAGGTGCTTTGCCAGTGAGTAAAGCATCAAGTTCAAGCCCTTCGGCGATATCCTTTTCCTTTTCCTTGTCTTTATCTTTTTTCTTCTTGTCTTTTTCAGAATCATCGGATTTTTTCTGCGACGCTTGTAATAGCTCGTTCCATGTCGCCGGTTTCTTTTTTTCACTCAAGGATATTGCCTCATACAATTTCTTCGGTGCTGATAATCACTAGATCAAGTCTCGACTTAAAAAAAATTATCAGCCTTATTCTCGATCCGGGAATGAATGCTAGGATTTTCAGTTTATTCATTTTAATCTCGGTTTAATCCGAAATGCATCTGTTTCGCATTCGTATGACGAGTATTTCCAGGGGCGCATATAAATAATTAGGACACATGTACTAGTGTGAATTGCAAGAGCATGAAGGACAATGTCACGGGCAGTTTCAAATAAGCAAATGATTGTCTGGATTTTCGTGCTCCTCACGACACTAGTTGTAATTTTATCGCTCCTTAGCTATTATTATTTCCCATTCTATTTCTACGATGATATCGTATACTACATCGCGCTCGCCATCGCCATGGTCTTGATCTGCTCTTGCATGGGAAAGAAAGGATGGAATAACGAATCCGGAGGCATTCCCGGGCTTTTTACCGTGTCGAGACGAAAGTGGTGCGATGCTTGTAAAGGTGCTTTACCATTGAACTTCAAGCCAGGCAATTATTGTCCCCATTGCGGAGCGTTCATCGCGTATGAAAAGACGAACAATAATGCGTTTAAACTCGGCAGTGAAAGCAGGACCTGGGATGACGGGTATCCAGATGGTCGCGTGCCGGCGTTCAAGCCGTCCCGCCGGGGAAAGAAAAAGTCCCCGAGAGAGCCAATCTGGAAATCAGCAGCGTGGCGGGACGATTCACGCCGCCGTTCGAATGACGATCGCTTGGAAAGCGAATCTGAAGAGATGAAATACACGGGGTACGAGCATGCCAAGAAGGCCCCGGGCAAAAATGCGGGCGCCGTGTATCCCGGCGACATGCTCGTGCCTGAAAACGAACGACGTGGGGGCGATCGATTCCATGATTCGGAAAACAATCCTGAAAATTCCCCGTTTAAGCCGCCATTCGACGATCTTTTCAAGAATCAAAACCCCATAAAATCATTATTCAAACGGTTTCTCAACTGGGCGGCAGTCGGCATAAATCTTCGCCGATGGGTCAAGCAGATTCAAGAGAACCCCCAGCTTCACGCCATCGGGGATAACAGCCCCAGCGATGCCCTCGCGAAACTGCGCAGCGATGCCGAGATCGATGCAGTTGCCAAGCTCGAGGCGTGGAAGGTCTTCGAACGAAATGGTTTCGACGACCCGTTGATCTTGCCCGCCTTGTATCGCAAAGAAATCAAAAAACAAGAAGAGAAGGATCAACTTGCTCTGAGCCTCGTGAAAAAGGTCGCAAGTTGCCCCGATTGCGGCAGCGTTGACTACGATTTCGAGCCCGATCCCGCAACCAAGGAAAACAAGTTCCGCTGCAAGAAATGTGGCCGGATTTACATGCAAAAACGCTCGATATGATCATCTTCTTTTTCTATGATCAAAGACATAGACAATAGAAAATCGTTAAGATGGCATCCTTTTAATTTCAAATTTTTATGAGGTTCAAGAGGACAGAAATGCTTGTGAATAACCGTGGATCGACGAGGATGGTGATGCACGCGTGCAGATGGCGGCTTGCAGATCTTTCATCGTGACCGATATCCCAAAGAAAGTTGACACGAGCGGGATTATCGAGCAAGAGCGTGCCATCCTGGACCAGGACAATAATCCTATCGGTTTCGTTACCATGCGAGACTCGTCCGTCGATTATGACTTGCACGTGCTTGACAACGCGGGGCAGTCTTTGATCAACCTCTATCTCCCGTATCCGTGGCATGAAATGGAAGTTTACGTCCCGGAAGGGGTCGCCCGGCGTGGCCGGGGCGTGTTCAACAAAGCTGGCACGATCACGTGCACGACCAAGGCTGGGACATTGCACATCGACTTTTTCGACATCCTGAGGCTCGTGTTCAGTGCCCGGGTTCCAAAAATTTCCAAGAGTTTCTCCGTCGTCGCGGGATCGCGGGAGGTGGCGACGATCGACCGATTTCATGACCACTTTGATATCGAAGTAAGTCCAGAGCTGACCAACCAGGAGGCGATGGCCGTGCTCGGCATAGCCGTCGCTGCATGTCTCGTGTATCCCGTGGCCGAAGCTGAAACCCTTGCACCCGAAGAAGGCTCGACAGAAGGATCGAATGAAATAGCAATGGCACAGGAATCAATAAACCAAGAAGAAGGGCAAAGACTCCATCGAAGCCAATATTCTTCGAGCCTAATGGCCTGCCGCCATTTTCACTTGTCGGGCAACGTGCGGGTGGATGGCATCGCGCTCGTGAACGAGCAATCGCGATTCATCGGGAGCAAGGTCACGAGAATGACAAGTGGTGGATTTTATTGCATCGTCCGCGATGAGGCCGATGTCGATGTTCTCTTGCTGGTCGTTCGAGGAAGCGATCACGATACAATGCTATTCTACAGCGGTAATGTTCAATACGCAGATAATATCGACCTTGCGGCATGTTTCGGGACCCTCACGCGCGCCACGACAAGGCTTTCCACAGAATTCACGTATCGAAGCGATCACGACGGAATTACTTGCATTGCAACGAAGCCCGCTCTTTCAAGGCGGTGCAGTATCACGTTCGAGGGACGCGAGATCGCGGTCATGCCAGGTGACTCTTCAGGCACGCTCGTTAACATGGATCCTTCCATTTTTGACGACCAGGCATTGATACTCCTTGGAATTGCGGTAGGAATCTCCGAGATGGCATCGTTTCGATGATGCACCTCCCGCCATTATAAATCACTTGTTTCTTGTCGGAATTGGTGAAAATGCACCATCCGATTCCATTCACCCGACATATATAGAATATATAGCCTATATATTACAAAATAGGAGCCGGGATGACATTTCTTTTTATGGTATCATGGATTTAGGATATGGCCAAGGTCTCGTCTTCAAATAAGGAATGATCGAAATATTGGT
Organism: Candidatus Sigynarchaeota archaeon; assembly: GCA_030587525.1. Classification (GTDB taxonomy): domain Archaea; phylum Asgardarchaeota; class Lokiarchaeia; order Sigyniarchaeales; family Sigyniarchaeaceae; genus Sigyniarchaeum; species Sigyniarchaeum tengchongense. The sequence continues at coordinate 4,394 of JAUQYW010000013.1, forward strand.
CTGAGTTCCAGGCCCTTTCCGGTGAAGGATGCCAGATCTAGCAGTGGAAACGAGAATGATTAATGCACTTACGTTTTTCATGGTAGTAAGTGAGATTTGTGTCACTATATAGACTATATATGTCCATATATCATTAGGGTCGTGGACACAATCCTTATATCTGTGTTCATACGATCTTTCATCAAGGAATCGATCGAAATATAACATGAAAAAAATCGCTCTAATCAGGTGTTCGGTGTGTTACAAGTAACGACTTTCCTGTTCCAAATTTTCTTAGGACTTTTCGTCGCCGGAGTCATAATAACGCTGATCATGATGGTCTTGCTTGGCGTGTCTATTTCTCATGGCATGGGTGGAGCGGAACACGAAGCCGCAAGCCACGACGGGAGCGATCACGATGCTTCAAGCCATGACGCGAGCGATCACGATGCATCGGGTCATGATATGGATGGCCATGACGCCAGCGGCCACGATTTCTCCGGTCACGATGTGTCCGGCCACGACCTTTCCGGTCACGATGCGTCGGGTCATGATATGGATGGCCATGACGTCGGCGGCCACGATTTCTCCGGTCACGATGTGTCCGGCCACAACCTTTCCGGTCACGATGCGTCGGGTCACGATTTCTCTGGCCACGATGCTTCCGGCCACGATGTCTCCGGCCACGATGTCTCCGGCCACGACGCCTCCGGCCACGACGCCTCCGGCCACGATGCGGCAGGTCATGAAGCGGCAGGTCATGATGGCCACGATCATGGTGCTGGCCACGACGACCACGCTCTCGACAGCAATATCGCCGTGAACCTGAACGTAGGTACGAGCATTGAATCGCCCGATGCGGTTATGATCGCCTCGGACAAGGGCCAGAAAGCCCCGTTGTTGCTTTTGCTCGCGGGGTACCTCATGTTTTCCGGAGCCTTCGGATTGAGTTTCTTTGGATTAGCGGAGATCAACATGTTCTTGCTGCTTGGCATCGCGTTTGTCCCGCCATTCTTGTTCAACAAGGCCTTGGGAAAGATTTGGCGCAAGGTCACGAGAAGCGAGACCTACATCATCCCCGCGGAATTGCCGCTCATTGGGCATAAAGTAATCGTGTCCATGAAAGTTAACCTCGACGGGGGCATCGTGCGGATCGATACGCCGTCCTTGCCGATGGGCTCTCAGAAGATCGCGGTGATGCCGCTCAACCCCGATAAAACGTTTGAACGCGATGCGGTCGTGTATATCTGCGACACGGCCTTAGTGAAAGGCAAAAGATTTTATCTGGTGGATGATGACCCGGCGGAGGTACGGCGCACGAAGCGGTTCAATGTTTAACAGTTACAGTTTTTGGAAATCACAGTAAAAGATGGAAAAAAAAAGAAATATCCACAATCAAGGTAAAAAATACACACAGAGGTTGATGAAACGTGATGTATCAACACGATTGGTTTGGGCAGTATGGAGCGCTCGTCATAGTGGCATTCGTGCTGCTCGGATTCTTCATACTCTTGTTTCTCGTCTCGAGATACAAGAAGTTCAGGACGAACGAGTTTGTTATTCACCTTCGGAATGGTCGCGTGAAGACCGCTGGCAATGGAGGGCGACTTTTCAAGCTGCCACTCATCGATGACGTGATCGTGATTCCCACGACCACGCAGCAGACGACCCTCGAGGCACACCAAAACTTGGTCACGCGGGAGCTGCAAGACATCTCGATGGAAGCCTACCTATATTGGCGGGTGAACAAGCCAGACGTGGCGTACTCGGCGGTCTCTTGGGATCCGCGGTCCAGCAACTTTGTCGAGCACGTGCTGCGCAACGCGACGGAAGCGATCATCCGGACCACGTGCGCGAATATGGAACTAGAAACGATCATCCGGGAACGCATGGACATCATCAAGGCCATCGCTGACCGGCTACACGAAATCGTGACTGACTGGGGCATCATCATCGAATCCATCGAAATCAAGGAGGTCCATATCCTCGACGAGACGCTGAAGCGCAACATGGAGCAGTTGAAAAAGAGCCAGCAAGAACAGATCGCGAGGATCGCGAAGGCCAAGACCGAGGAAATTGCCCGCACGCAAGAACTCCAGGTCCAGCAGAAGGTCGGCGCACAGGAACAAGAGACCAGGCAAATCATCGATCTCAAGGCGAAGGAACGTGAGATCGCTGTCGCGAATCAGGAACGCGAGCGGGTGAAGATCGAGGCCGATGCCTCACGCCAGCAGAAGGTCATCACCGCGGACGGAGATGCCGCCCAGATCAAGCTCAGGTTAAACGCACAAGCGGAGGGTGAAGCGCAGAAGATACGGCAGCTGATGCTCGCCCAGGCGGAAGGTTTCGAGAGCCAGGTAAACGCCATGAAGTCGGCCGACGAGCGGTTCCTCGCCGTCCAGATGATCAACACCCTTCCCGAGGTATTCCAGAACATCAAGCCCGAGAAGATGGTCGTCATCGGCGACTCGGAAAACTCGTTCGGTGGCTTGGCGAAGAGCATCATACCGTTCTTGAACATCATCCCGCACGTGAGCGAGGACATCGTCAAGATGTTCAAGGAACCCAGGGCAACCCAATCGGCCCCTAGCACTTGAACTTGATCTTTTCACCTATTTTATTCATCAAGGAAAGATGGACATCGATGCAAAGAACAAGGGGATGACCGATGGAAGCTGTATTGATCGCAAAAAACATGGGAATTGCCTACTGGAAAGAAAAATCTGGAAAGATGGCGAAGAACCACGAAGGCCACGCAGTCAAGTGCGTCATCGTGACGTGCATGAGCCCATATATCGACCCGGTCGACATCTTCGACCTCGAGTCGGGCGAGGCCTACGTGATCAGGTCGGGCGGAAATCTCGTCACGGCGGAGACCATCCGCTGCATCATCCTGGCTATGATGAATGACCCGATCACCGACGTCATCGTGCTCGGCCACACGAGGTGCACGAACGCGAATCAATCGATCCTGGACAAAAATCACGCGAAACTTTTGGAGAAGATTCCGCATCAGAGCAAACTAAGCGAGCTTCTTGCCACGAGGGAAAAAGCAACCAAGTATTTCGGTATTTTCAAGAACGAAATCGACAACGTGCTTGTACAGGTGTGTAACTTGAGCATTCTCAAGATCATCAAGCCCGGCGTGAACATCACGGGCATGCTCTACAACACGGCTTCAGGTCTTGTCTATGACATGGCCGAGATAACGGAATTGAAGGCCAAGATCGACAAGAATCCCGGTATGCATATCGAGGAATTCGTGCCATCGAGGTACACGGATTTCTTGAATAGCCAAGGTGTGCCGGCATCCGAGCCCTCGCCGGCACGGCCTCCGGTCGGAAACGCGGATGTGCCCATGGCCCTGGAGCCAATGGAAGGTCAGGAGGATCTGCAAGGAAAAATGCAGGCCGCGGGAGACGGCTTCGATCTGATGATGAAAGCCATGCAAAAAACCATTACAAAAGCGGGACAGGCGCGGGTGTCCATCCCCAAGATACGCTTACCCGGAATAAGGGCACCACGACCGCCACGTGCACTTCCAGAAACGCAATAAAGAAAGGACTATAATTCTCATTACAAGGGGATAGATCATGCAAAACATCGATGGTTCGGGGATTTTCGACGTGGCGCTCGATTTCAGAGCAAGAAGTGGCGATCGTCACAGTGAAGAGCCAGACACTGGCATCGCGTCGAATCGCTTTTTCAAGATCGCGCGAAATAACCGTGCTGACGAGCACGACGTGAACGATCGCCGGGGGGATCTTGCAGGATGCGTTGCTATCCGCTCGTTGAAAGGAGGAGATGATGCCCTCGTGCTTGATAATAACCACGAGATCAGGCTCGCGATGCTCTCGCGACAGCGAAACCACGATCTCGTGAACTTCTTGAAACCATTCAAACGGGATCACGTGGAACCGAGGGATTACATTTCCCTGGGAACCCTCCAGAAGAAGAACGAGAGCCTCGCAAAGGCTTACGAATACAAGAGCCACATCACCAAAAAAATAGCATTGCATGTCGAATCCACGCGATCATTGTTTCGGTTCCGGGTGTTCAAGCACGAGCTCGACGTGGGTTCCTTCATCATAAGCCACAAGGACATCGAAATCACTCTTGATCCCGCGGTGACAGACCAGGAATCGATGCTCGTTCTCGGGATTGCCGTGTGCGTCGTTTTTTTCTTTCCTTGAGTATCATGGAAAGAATCATTGCTTGATGCGAAAGCTTGAAAAAAAGGGAGAGGGAAGGATCCTTCTCAATAAATCGAATAAACACTCGTGCCGTGGACTTATTTCTTCCCTGTGACTTCCCGTTCAACGAATTCCTTGGCTTTTGCAGTGACCTCGTTCGGGTCGATGCTGACCTTCTGCTTGGCGAGCTTCTTCTCGATGTTCTCGCGATGGATGCTGTTCATGGCGCAGAAGGGTATCTGCAAAATCTTGGTCGGGTCGTCGGGGTCGATCGTGCCATAGTGGACCAGGCAGCGCTGCACCCGCTCGATGTCAAAGTTATACACGTCTTGGAAATGCATGCTAGACACGAGCAAGTTGTTGCCATGCTCGAAGAAATTGGCTGCGGTTTCGAGTCTTGGGCTCAGCATAATGGGGATGAAATCAGCGACGGGACCACTGACGCCCTTGAGATATCGCATGGCGCCGGCCATGAAGTACGCCTTGATGGCCTTGCGGTAGGCGAAGTCCGATGCCTGGTTGACCACGTTGCCGATCTTTTCCCCGAACAGCTTGGCGAGGGGGCCGATGAACTTCTCGGCCATGTTGGGCCACTCGTTCTTTTCCACGTAATCGCACCAAACCTTGTCACCCCACTTGAGCAATCCATCCACATCGAACCAGTCCTCAACACGCATCCATTTACCCGTTTTCGCATCGACAGACATGACCGTGGCAAAACCACAGTCAGGATGTGCAGCCATCGTGAATCGTGGGGCAAAGTCGTACCATGCAATCAATTTCGTGAGATTCCCGGTCGCGGGAATTGGATATATATAAGTATCCTTGATCCCGGTTACCCGGCCGATTTCTTGTGCAAGATCGCTCGACGTGTACCGCAACTCGCGGATCTGCTCGTTGTCGATACGACCGCAGAGCGAGACGGGCTGGAACACTACGCCTGAGATGACATCCCGGTTCTTCTTCGCGTATTCCAGGATCGAGCCTATCTGGTCATCGTTGATGCCCTTGGCAATCGTGGGCACGAGCATGATGCCCTTGAAGCCTGCCTTGCGACAATTCTCGACCACGCGCTTTTTCTGCTCGAGTAAGTTGACGCCACGCGTCTTCTTGTACACTTCAGGACTGTCAGCAGAATCGAAGCTGAGGTACACCGCGTTCAGGCCCGCGTCCATCATATTTTTGATATATTGCACGCCATTCTTCGCCGCCATCTTGAGACCATTCGTGGTCAGCATGATCTCGACGAAGCCGAGCTCCTTGCCCATGCGGACGATATCGACGAAATCATCACGAACGGTCGGTTCACCGCCAGAAAGCTGGAGGAGGACAGGAGGCACGGGCTTTATGTTCCGGAAGTGCTGCATGATGCGGCGAAGGTCGTCCATACTCGGCTCCACTATGTATCCCTTCGCAGACGCATTAGCAAAGCAAATGGGGCACGCGAGGTTACAACGATTCGTGACATCGATCAAGGCGATGCACGGCGATGATTTGTGCTCCGAGCACATACCACAATTGTGTGGACAGCCCTCGCCAGTATCTTTGATATTGTCCTTGTTCTCGATGGTCAAGTAATCGTGGTAATATTTCTGGTTTCTTTCATACTCTTTCGGGTTTCTGCTGATGATATCCTCGAAAAACCCGTGTTCGGCACATTTCTTTCGCATCAAGACCGTGTCTTTGCCGTCGAGTTCGTCAAGAACCAGGTTTGCATCGATAGTTTTGATGCATTCGGGGCAAACCGACTTGGTTCGCCGGTATAGCTTTTTGCCATCCATGTTTGGTTCCATGGTTATCCATCTATATCGGTTTGATTGGTTATTAAAAATAATTCGATTTCCTAATAAAGTGGTCTACTTTCTTCAAAAATTTATATATAGATGGATTGTACCATTTTAAGCTTTTTTCCGCTTCGTGTTCATATCAATCATCGGAGATGGCCTTGACTGGCTGAGATCGGTTTGTTACCACTAAAAATATTGAATATGGAATGATTTCAAATGGTTGAACAGCGCTGGGGATTGTACTGATGTCCTTAAATCCTTCATTCGCGGACGAGTAGATGTGATGTGCGTGCTCATGTATTTCTTCTGCGGTGTGCTTGCCACGGTTGTCATACAGATTGCGTTCGTGAAGTTTAACGAGCCAGATTCTGACAAGCTTAAGATCAAGGAAACGATCTTCGCGGAAAAAAAAGGAAAACTCGTGGACCTTTTAACGAAAGCGTGTAATGAACTGTTGAACCAAGAATGGGATATCTCGCTGTTTTCGAGCTATAAATCATACCAGGAATTCGCAAGGCACATCATGGCACAAGTAGCACCGCTCCAGCAATACGTCGTGGATCAATCCCCCGATTCTATGCAGAGAATCAAGGCTGCGCTCCAAGAATTGCATGAAATATTCTTGCCGACGAGCGATTGGGACGACGCGGGTGGATCCTCGGCCATTGCCAATGAAATCCTGGCACTCCTCAAGGAAATGATGTTCTAGCCGTGAAATCCCAATTTTCAAGACTGAAATGAAAATCAAGGGACGTGGAGGGCGATCGCTAGGACAATCTACGCCCTTGCACGCAACAACCTTTTTTAGATAACCCGTTAACTTACTGATCATGGTAAACTTAGTTTTATTCGGCGCCCCAGGTGCTGGAAAGGGGACGCTGGCAATCATGATCAATAAATTCAACCCGATCGTCCACATCAGTACTGGTGATCTTCTGCGAGACCACGTGAAAAAGTCCACGCCTGTTGGGCTCAAGGCGAAGGGCTTTATGGACACGGGAAAGCTGGTCCCCGATGAGATAGTCATCGAAATGGTCAAGGAACGTTTGAAGCAAGATGACGTGAAAAAGCATGGTTACATGTTCGACGGGTATCCACGCACGCTTGAACAGGCCAAGGCATTGGACAAGGTGACCAAGCTGAACGTCGTGGCCGTCATCGACATTGACAAGGACACGCTGAAGAAACGGATCCTCGGGCGGGTTAACTGCCCGAAATGCAATCGCATCTACAGCACGAATAACCCCAAGCTGATGCCAAAGGTGGCGGGCAAGTGCGATGACTGCAAGGAAATTCTCATCCACCGCGCCGACGACAACGAGGAAACGTTCGAGAAGCGATGGAACACCTACCAGGAGCAGTCCGTCGACGTGATCAAGTATTACGAGAAAAGAAAGGGCCTCGTGCGCCACATCGACAGCCTTACCATGCTCGATATCCCGGAAAAAGAATTGAAGAAAATGCTGTCGTTGAAATGAACGACCCGAGCAAACATCCGTGGATCCTTTTCTTTTTTCTACTATCTATTACGCGCTGGCATTCTCTTTTGCTTTTATCTCGTAGGGCAGCAGCACGTACCCCAGCAAGATGATCGCGATCGACACGTTGAAGAGGAAGAACCAGATGTAATAGAATGCCACTTTATGCCACGGCGACCAGGCCAAATAAGTTATGCCGAGCAGCGCAAATCCAATTGCGATGATCTTCGGGCTCGCGAACTTGGTATCACGACCATATAAATAGAAAATGTACGTAATCGCGGCACACAACGGCGTCCAGAAGGAATAGAGCAAAATATACATCGTGTAATCGATATCACCAACCACTAACAACCCGGTGATAAATACGGCATATCCAAGGGCGAAGAACACGACGGCGGGAATAATTTGCTTTTTCCTGGAGTTCGTCACGACGCTGGCCGTTCCCACGTACATCAAGGCGATCCACCAGATCATGGTCTGCCGGTACAAGAAAAAGATGCCTGCAACCTTCATATCCGCCCAGACGTAGCCAAGTGACTGGAATACCATGCCGATGAAGGTACTGCCATAGCACAAGAATGCAAGTGACCAAAGCAATGTCGACCGGACATTTTTTCCCGTCTTGAACCACCGGTAGAGCAAGAATACCCCGATCGTGTAAATAAAAATGACTGCTTGCAAAGCAAGACCAAAGAGAGTGGGATTTTTTATCTCGGT
>JAUQYW010000239.1 GCA_030587525.1 Candidatus Sigynarchaeota archaeon
CATCAACCACGCGATTCTCACTGGTTCCGAATTATGGCAAGGATTTGCCAAGCTTACCGCGGCTGGCCACATTATCGATCAATCCGGCCGGTTTTCGCTGGCGGGCGTTGCGAAGGCCACGTGGGAAAAGCAAAAGCGTTCCCGGATAAACGTGGGCGCCCAATTTGACGCGTGCGAGGCGCTGCTCAGGGTTTCCAAGCCAGTTCCTGACAAGGCTATGCAAGACACACGAGCTTGGGATTACCCATCCATCACCGACGAGATGGTGAAGGCGGCGACCGACGCGTACTTGCGAGATTTTTGGGCGACGAAACCCAGTCATAATCGCTGATGATGACTGACCCTATTATGATAAATCGCAGTTTCGTTGCTGGTTTAAATGATTAGGATCTTGAGTTCTGAAGCAACAAGCATTTCATTCCTTCTTTGCCATGTCCTGGCGGATGCCGGTGGAGCTGAAGCGGACGCCATCCGCCTTGAGCACCATGGGGATCATCACGAGGATGAGAGGCTTCAAGCCGTTGTTGCGGCGCATCTCGTTGATTTTCTGCGCGCTCGCGAACGTTTCTTCGCTGGACACGTGCACGTCGAGATCCGGGCTGGTGATGGCCACGCCGAACGGGTCGGTGAGCTTGATGATCGACAAGTCCTTCTTTCGCCGGAGCTTTGCGGCGAACTGCTCGAGATTCCGTGCCCGTTCATCATAGGATTGAAGATTTTCCTTGAATTTCTTGTTCACGAGCAGCTCATCGCTCGCGAGGCCAATGATGACCTTGGATCCTATGTCAAATGCGACGCGGAGCAACTTCTCGTGGCCACCGTGGAGGTGGTCGAACGTGCCACCGAGACCGACCGTGTAATTTGCCATGTGCAATCATTCCGAGTAAAAAGACATATTTTTTTCGTCGGATAAGGAAAAAAGTTTAGTATGACAAATGCGTGTGTTATGATAATAGACAAGATTAACTTTTCCCATGAGTTACCATGAGCAGCGAGCCCAAGAAGATGCAGCAATTGATGGATGCGATATCGAAGCGGTTTTTAAAGGAGGGCCAGAAATTTTCAAGCGTCAACGAAATCTTGGAAGCCCCGATCACCGCGCTCAAGAAGGTGAATGAAAAAACCGCGAAGCTACTTGAAGAAGCGGCGTTCATCACGAAGATCTCGGACTTGATCGACCTGGATCCCTCCAAACCATTCGAGAGCTTGATGCAAGGGCGTGGCGATGTCGAGGATCCGATCAAGTTCTCCATACTCAAGGAAAACATCATCAACAGGCTGACCGACATCATCAGCGTCGAGCTGATGCGGGACATCATCGTGGCGTCGCGGTTGATATCCCGGGCTGAAAAGAAGGCAGAGTTTTACGTGAAGGACAAGAAGGAACAGAAGATCATGTTCCTCGGGTTGGACAACGCAGGGAAGACGGCCATCATCAACGTGCTTTCCGGGCGCATCAACCCGTCATTCTTGCGCAGGTTGAAGCCGACCAAGAAAGTGGCGCGTGAAAAAATCGTCACGAAAGATTTCGAGATACATATCTGGGACCTGGGCGGCCAGAAAGAATACCGGGACAGCTATTTGGAAAAAGACAACCTGGAATTGTTTTTCTTGCAGACCGACCTCGTCATCTACGTGATCGACATGCAAGATTCCGCGCGATTCCCGGAATCCTTCGCTTACTTGAACCTGCTCCTCGACACGTTTAAATATCTCGGCGAAAGCCCGTATTTCATGTTTTTCTTGCACAAGTCCGATCCGGATGTCATAGAAGACCCGATGTTCCAGATGAACATCGAATCCGTGAAGGATGGACTCCTAGACTTGATGAAAAAGCACGAGTTCGATTACGACGCGTTCCCGACCTCGATTTACTACATGTACAGCCGCGAGGCCAAGTTCACGGGGGTTATCAAGAATGTGCTCGATGAGCAGCAAGAAATAGAAAGATCGAAGAAGGATCCTGTGAAGTCCATGGGTGAAATCCTGGACACGTCGATGAACTTGACCGTGAACCTTGCCAATACGATGGACGAGCAATTCCAAAAGATCACTGGATGGATAAGCCAGATCGAGAGCCGCATCGCCCGCATCGAATATTTGCTCCAGTCCAAGTTTCCCGAGCTCGCCCAAGCCGCGTCGATGCCCGTGGCAGCCGTGGCTCAGCAGGCAGTAACGCCGAGAATGTCAGCAAAAACCTCCGCACTGCCACCGGGCGTCAACCCTCCCCCGTCCATGGCCGCGGGGGCACCAGCTCAGCCTCAAAGTTTGATCTCGTCCCAGCAAGTGAAACCGCAGCACCAGAACATCCGAACGACCATGATGGACGAGTTGAAGACGATCTTTGCAAAAAAGCGATTGGAAGGTTCGATTTAAAACAGGATTTTTTCTTTTTTTCGGAATTAGATTTTCACGTCTCTTCCACGCTCGTGCTCGCGCCGCTGTTGGCCCTGGCCATCTTGATCTGGCCTTCCGCCTTCGTGAGCACCGCGAAAATCTGGTCTATGTAGAGAGACCCGCTGCACTTGAAGCACGGGCCGATGGTCTTGTACACGTAATCACCTTCCTTGAACTCGTGCAGTTCCTTGATGCCGCACGACGCCACCGAGCACTTGTAAATGGAGTAGACCTGCTTGATCTTCTTCTTGCTGGGCGCGCGGTAGTTGATCAAGGTGGATCCAACGCAAAGCATCATGAAACCAGCTGCCCATGATGTCGTGTCCCCGGTGTTTAAATTGATCAAGTACAGGCCCGTGACGACGACGGCCATGGTTCCCAGCGCCTTGAGCACGCTCTTTAACGAGATCTTGCTCTTGCGCGGGACATATTCCTCGTCGTCATCAAATTCTTCCTCTTCGTTCACGGGACAGTTTCACCAGCATGGGTCGAGCGAGTGTGCTCGTTTTAATAACCATCACCTTAAACAAAAACTTTCGGGTTATGCATCAAAATTCGAACCAATCCTTTCCCGATTCTTTTCCATGCAATATTTCACGAATGGTTGCGCTTCATAGACATATTCGTCTCCATAATCTCCCCCTATTTGCGCGATAACGGTTTTAGGAATGCCAGTCTGGTAGAAATATATGTCGCGTAGCTTTCCAAGCCTTTCGAGACCGTTTCTTCAAACCCAGACAATCTTGGACATTCGCCCAGGATGCCCAGATTAGCAGCCCCGGAGACTTATCGGGGCTTCCGTGGGTCGAAACGGGGACCCGCCCTTGCAGCATGTAGCCTCAGGGATGTTGCGACACGTCGTCATTCAGCGGGGTACCGCCAAGCGCGTTCACGCGTGAAAGGGCCGCGCGCGGCGGGTGCATGATGTCCATGCCCCGGTACCCGGCATGACGTGCCGCAGGTTCGATGCGTTCGTGGCGACGCGGGACTTTCCAGCCCGCGCCGGCGCTCACGGCTCACCTCCGTTCGTGGCGATAGACGTGCGCGTGCTGCGATCGAAGCACCAGGTAATCGCCCCGTCCATGTGGAGAACAACGACAAGAGA
>JAUQYW010000263.1 GCA_030587525.1 Candidatus Sigynarchaeota archaeon
ATTGATTTAAATGAAAAGAAATTTGGAACTAGAAAGTATCAAAAACTAATTCAAGAATTACATTAAATCGATACTCACATTAGGATAAATCAACCAATTTCTTCAATTTCAAACCAATTTCTTCTTTGAACCGCACGATGAATTCCAGGACGGCATTTTCGTCTCTAAGCATGATTAGATTAAAAATATTAATTCCCGTGACATATCCACCCATAACATATGATATTGCATCATTAAATATGTCCCCCTTTGCCACGCAAGTAGGACATCGCCCATTTTCAGAGGTAAAAGTCGCATGGCATTTTTTACAAGTTATCATATGCATCATGTGTGAAAATCAATTTCAATTAACGGAAGATCCAACCCTTCACGGGAAACTCACCAACGACGGGCTCACGATAAAGACAGCAAGCATCAAGAAGAAGATAAACAAGATTGGAATCGTCAGCACGAATCGCCACGCGAATTTTTGCCGGTCGTACTTCCATGTCAGCATCTCGGTGAATTTCCATTGCCAAGCAATAAAGAGATTCACCTGGCCAACCAGGACAGCGCCAATAGCAAGGAGCAGCGCTACGATGTTGTAATGACCGACCGCAACGCTGGAAAAATAAAATATTTGTTAAAGTTCGCAATTGCGTTATTTAATTTCTTTACAGCCTTATCGTCCTTCATTTGAGAGCGCTTAGATTCTTCAACATTTGAAAAAAGAATTGCGATTTTCCTTTCATCATAGAGTTTTATAACACTCTGGTCGATGTTCTTAAATTTATGTCGTATGTACAATACCGGTTCTACGTCTTCATCAGATTTCTCTTCATTTTCAGCTTCATCGGTAATTTTCTCTGACATGGAAACTCACCTTTAACCTTCTTTATTCTTTATTCTTTATTCAAATCGCAATTCAACACGATCGGATAAAGTTACAAGGAAGCGACTGAAAGAGATTGAATGTTGATAGGGGTCTGTCAGGCCAGAGTCTATGGAATCTACTTGATAAAAACCATTATTCAAATAGCATTTCTTCGATCCGTGTGATGGACATTGAATTTCTGAGAGATCTGGTAATTCATGGTCATATTGGAACTTGAAACGATAAACGCCCCCCCAAATATCCACGGGACCTTCTCTAGTTTCATTTCCTACCTTTACTTCAAATTGAATATCCTTCGTATCAAGTTTATAGAAATCGTTCGTATAATCGTGGTTGAGCATAACCTCTTCTATTTTTGGCTTGTTCCATGCTAGTAGCTTTAGGGGGTGGCTTAAAGAATAAGCCGGTTCACGTTCCCCGAATCTTGTATCGATCTTTAATTCCAATTGAGCAATTCCGATTAAAAATCGTATTAGTAAGTCCGAATAATACTCGAGGTCGTCAATTAGATCTTGAGGAGAATTTATTCCACGCTCTCTGATTCGCTTGTTCTTTATTATCGCATCGATATTTGCGCCTTCATGCATAATCAAATTCCTTGCTTCATATACTAAATAGACGAGTCTGTTATCCCCACACCATCTCAAGTCCGATGGCAATAGCTTGAAGCATTCTTCGACAATCTTTTTGGCAGGATATGAAAAAAACATCGAATATCTCTTTTCAAATTCCTCTTGAATCGATTTTGATTCCGATTCTTCTTGAACTCCAGCCTCGATTATCTTTTTAACACCCGATTTGATCTGGCTTGATATAGTAGATGACACGATATTTCCTTTAGAGCCAATAATTTTCTTCGATAACGACTCAAGTGGTGGCCATGCAACAAGAATTTGAGCTTCTAAAGTTGAATTGGATTTAATAGCGATCAAGTAATCTTTAAAGGAGATTATTTCATTTTTGAACTCGAGAATCAGTATTTTACTTAATGCATCTATATATCTTGATAAATTGTCTTGGCGATCCAATTCCAATGGACGTACTAGCGCAGATTGGATTTTTATGATTCCACTCGAGGGAAAATTCTTTATGTAAGCTAACATCGATGGTTGGTTACCCTTATCGACTATTTTATATAATCCTAGTGATTTCCATGATATTTTACTCAAAAATAAAAATTCTAAAACATCTTGGATTTGCGGTGAGAGAAAGAAAATGTTCTTTATTGGTTTTTCCACTCTCTCAATGATATATATGTATTCATCACGAGGGATAATTGCACCTTGATCGTAATTGTAAATATCCCTGAACAAGAATCTTTCTCGAATTCGAGGATTCTCATATTTCCATACGCAATAGTCCATAATTATCACCATTGTACTCTCGTATTTTCCAATTTAAGATTATATAGCTAAAACCTCATTTTTTTCCGTCATTTTCTCACAATGACATATGTTGATGCCTTCCGGACGATGATACCTTTCTCGGTGAGTTCGTCGAGGATCCTGCGGAGCTTCTTTTCCTTCTTCACGGACTGCACGTTGAGCTGGTCCTTGATCTTGATGAAATGAAATTCCATCTCGTTCTCCTTTCGCATCGCCTCGATGCATTCCTTCACGATCGCTATGGTGAGCTGGTCCGTGTCTTCTCGCTGTTTTCGTGGGAGTTGATTCCCTTGCTTGTCATGTTTCGGTCTTGCTGCGACGGGTTTTACAAGCTTCTCCGGTGCCGGCTTTGCTGCCGTTCCAGAAGCCCTAAACGCTTGCTTTTGTGCCACAGACTTTTTAACGATCCAGGGGTCCTCAACCGGCGTGGTCGCTGGATGTTCCTCTTGCACTTGCTCGACTGGAGGTGCCTTGACTTCTGCTGCAGGTGCGGGTTTGGCTGCCGCGGGCACCTGTCGCGGCGCGATTTTATACCTTTTTTTCCGCCCCTTACCTATGGGCGTTAATACTCCAAAGACGATGAGCGAATCAAGCACTTTCCGGGCAACCCACGCTTTCCACCTCCCCTCGATGGCCGCGTCCTTGACCAGTTTCTTCAAGTCGAATGAGTTGATGCCATCCGCCCGCATGATCTCGATGACCGGGTAGACCTTTCTTCTCTGGAATACTTGCATGTACACACCCAGGACGATCAAGAAGGCAATAAAGGAAAGAACGCCTATCACAACTGCGCGACTCACGAGATTGTCGTACCAGTTCCGGGGATCCGTGCTGAATAAAACCTCGCTGCCGTCGGTGAAACCATCGCTGTCGGAGTCCGGGTTCCCGGGCCCCGTCCCCCGCACCAGCTCGTCTGCATCCGCGAGACCATCGCTGTCAGTGTCGCTCGCCGTGGCATTCATCCCGTGGGACACCTCATATGCATCGGCAACCCCGTCGCCATCCGTGTCCCCGGCGTGTGGATTCGTGCCGGCCACGCATTCCTGGAGGTCGTTCAGCCCGTCGTCGTCGGTGTCAGGGAGCAGCGGCAAGCTTCCAAAAGCTATCTCCTCATTGTCGTTCAAGCCATCATTGTCCGTGTCCGGCGAGCAAGGATCCGTGCCGATCACGTGCACTTCTTCCCCGTCGGGGATCCCGTCGCCATCCGTATCAGCAGTGAGAGGTTCCGACCCCGCCAAGTATTCTCCGATGTTGTCGAGGCCGTCCCCGTCAGGATCGCCGGCCGCGTCACCAGTCACGGGCGATATCCCTGCGGCCACTTCCCACCCGTCCGGCATCCCATCATCGTCGCTGTCCGAGTCATGCGGGTCAGCGCACGCCTGGTACTCTTGCACGTTCGTCAAGCCGTCCCCGTCTGGGTCGCTGCTCGCGTCCTTGTGCACGGGGTCGAGGCCATGGGAAACTTCCCAGCCGTCGGGTATGCCATCAATGTCGGTGTCCGCGACGGTGGGCCGCGTGTGATACACGAGAAACTCGGCGGAATCATTCAAGCAATCTCCGTCCGTGTCGACGAGGTGGGGGTCCGACCCGGCCGCGTATTCCTGGTAATTTGCCAAGCCATCAGGCTCGAGGTCGGACAAGCCATCGTTCTGCGTCGCGTTCAGCCCGTAAGTGACCTCCCACCCGTCCGGCATGCTGTCGCCGTCGGTGTCGACATCGCAAGGGTTCGTGTGATGCACGAGAACCTCCGCATAATCGGTCAAGCCATCGCCATCCGTATCACCAGCACGAGGGTTCGTCCCGCTCCCGAACTCCGCGATGTTGAGGAGCCCGTCGCTGTCCGGGTCGGCGAGCGCGTCGGGGGTCAGCGGGAGGGTTCCCTTCGATACCTCCCACCCGTCAGGTATGCCGTCGCTGTCCGTGTCGTTGGAGCAAGGGCTCGTGCCGTGGTACAAGATCTCCGCATAATCGCGCAGGCCGTCGTGGTCCGTGTCCACGTCGTTTGGATTTGTGCCATACACGTAAATCTCTTGATAATCGCCGATCTCGTCCGCGTCCGAATCGAAGAGCAATGGATTCGTGTTGACCACGAGGACCTCGGTGCTGTCGTTCAGCCCGTCGTGGTCGGTATCGGGAAGTCGAGGGTCGGTTCCCGCCTGAAACTCGGCGATGTTGGTCAACCCCTCCCCGTCCTCGTCATCGAGGGCATTGGCAAGCGTGGCGTTGATGCCATTCGAGACCTCCCACGCGTCGGGCATCCCGTCCGCGTCCGAGTCGTTCGAGCAAGGATTCGTGTGGAACTCGAGCACCTCTTCCCCGTCCAGGAGGCCATCGCCATCGGTATCACCCGACAGCGGGTTTGTGAAGTGATCTAGGACCTCGTCGCCATCCAGGAGACCATCGTTGTCCGTGTCGTTGCGCAGCGGATCGGTGAGATACATGAGCACCTCGGCACCATCGATGAGCCGGTCCGCATCCGTGTCATTCAGAAAGGGATGCGTCCCTCGCTGGTATTCTTGCAAGTTCGTGAGTAAATCATTATCCGGGTTCAAGCCCGCATCGTTGAGCTTGGGATTCAGCCCGTGGTCGTGCTCCCAGCCGTCCGGGATGCCGTCGCTGTCCGTGTCGCTTTTCTTGGGATTCGTGCCAAGCGCGATTTCCTCGCCGTCCAGCAACCCGTCGTCATCGCAATCATTGTCGATCGGGCTCGTGCCATGCGTTCGGATCTCGGCATAATCTGTCAAGCCATCGTTATCCGTGTCGTTCGATAGCGGGTTCGTGGAATAGTCGATGACCTCATCGCCGTCGTCGAGCCCGTCGCCGTCGGTATCGTACACGCGCGGGTCGGTCCCGGCCGAATATTCTGCCCGTGTATTGAGCCTGTCATTATCCGTGTCATCATACGCGTCGAATCGATTAAGCGGGTTGTACCCGTGAGCGACCTCCCAGCCGTCGGGCACGAGATCGTTGTCGGAATCGCTGTCCCGGGGAAATGTCCGTCGCATGTATTCCGCCGCGTTGGTCAAGCCATCATTGTCGGCATCTTGCCCGCCGTCAGCGGTGACCGGGTCGAGGAAATGGCGGAGCTCCCACCCGTCCGGCATCGTGTCTGCGTCGGAATCGTTCGTCCCGACGAGCATGCCCAGGCTCCATTCGAGCCGGTCTTGCACGCCATCATAATCATAATCAGCGATGCAAGCCCCGTGCATGGGGGAACCACCGAAGCATGGCCACGGCGGGCGCATTGCCCGGGGCGCTCCTTGCCCCTCGTATGCCTTCACCGCAGAACCCGCCCCCACGACGAGGTCGAGGCGCCCGTCATTGTTGATGTCGCAGATCATGGGACTTGACATGCCCGGGTCGCTCTCCGATTTCACGGCGAACCATTCTTGGATAGCGCCGGACACGCCGTCGATGACGTAGCAGATCCCGTTCGTCGTGACCGCGATGACTTCCGCGACGAAATCACCATCGAGGTCCGCGACGGCCGGCGTGCCCGTGACCGGCCCATCCGTCGTGACTTGCCACATCGTGTCGCCCGTGGAACCATACAACGCGTACACCCGGTTATTCTCCGTGCCGAAAATAACTTCCAGCGCCCCGTCACCATCGAGATCGGTGATCGCAGGGGAACATCGGCCAGCACCGGAGATTGCTCGTATCCAGAGTTCTCGCCGCAATTCCCAGTTGAGGGCAGCGACAGCGCCGCCCGTGTGCGTGAACACGACCTCGTTGATCCCGTCCCCATCGATATCGCCCAGTGCTGGCGTCGCATCCACCTTGCCGGTATAGTGCGTGAGGTACAGGTAAGTGTCAATGGTGCCCGAGGACCGGCTCATCATGTACAACCGGCCAGTGTCGGTGCCAACCACCACGTCTAACTCGTCGTCCCCGTTGACATCCCCAATCGCCGGCCCAGACTTGCTGGTCCTATCGACAGCACTCGACCACATGATCGCTCCTGTTTCGCCATTTAAACAGTACACCTGGTCGTTGGCCGCGACGAGGACGTCGAAGATCGAACTGCCCGGGTACCGCGGCCCAGCGGCGGGCGTGGCATAAACACCAGCAAGGATCGTGTTATACCAGAGATAACCGCCAGTGACTGGGCTCAAGCAATACACCCGGCCATTCACGCCGGCGGCGACGAACTCCCTGCCGGAATAGTACTGGTTGAAATCGGCGATCACGGGGCTCGCGTCGATCTCCGTGTTGATCGTCCGCGTCCACCATGACGTCCCGGAATTACCGCCGATGCAATACATGACGCCGCTGGTGTCGCACGCGACGACTTCTGGAACGCCACCTAAATCGATGTCGCCAACGGCGACGGTCGCCTTGATCTGGGCGCTCGTGGAAAAGGACCATGGCACCGATGATGAACCAAGGCCTGGAGCCTGGAGCGTCGATGCGCTCCGTGAATCCGTGGTTTGACGCAGCAAGGTAGAAGCCGAAGCTATCGCTAGGAAAACCAAGGCCATTCCCACCGCGATACGATGATGAAATTTCATGCCCTACCCTGAAAGAGATTCTATATAAACAAAAATGACGATAATGCTATCTTACAAACATATATGAATGGCACGAAAGGTGCTAATGGGCAAGCACCTCCCGATACCTTTCCTTACCCTCATTTTTTCTTGAGCTCATCTTTATGTTGCTCGTCCTCTTGCAATACCTCCTTGGCAAACGCCTTCAATTCCTTAGCATACGATGTTAT
>JAUQYW010000280.1 GCA_030587525.1 Candidatus Sigynarchaeota archaeon
GGTACATCATCACGTTGTGCCACGAGAAGCAGATCATGAACGACGCGTATCTCAAGACCAGTATTTCCTATTCCCACGCCTTTGCGGGCACGTACTCGCAAGGCACCGAGTGGGTGGACATGGACGGGTACTGGAGCAAGCAATCAGGCCAGGACATGGATATGGTCGTGAGCTTGACGGAGGGGGTTCCATCGGTTTCCGATGCCGACCTCGTCGGTGGTGACAATGGTATGGTTTGGTTCACGGCCACAACCGTGGCGCAATCCTTCATGGCGACGCGCTCGGTCTTGTCATCCATTTCCTTCAAGGCAAAGGGGTACACAGACACCTCGCGCTTCACGGCGACCGTGTATCCCGAAATGATCGTGCCCGGTCTCCGTGAGGTCACGCTCGTTGATTTTTCAGATATCGGGGCCCAAGGAATCTATGATGAAACGTACCTGGTGGTGGAAGCATCGACTGGCCGGAAATGGTTCATCTGGTTCGATTATAACGGCGACGGCGTGTGGGCTGCCGAGCCCTACGTGAGCAAGACCCTTGATGATGTCGTCATCCGGGTAAATGTTGCAGGGTTGATCTCCGACGAGGCAATCGCACTTGCATTCGTTGCAGCGTGCAAATCATCCCTGGAAATCTATGGCTTCATCCTGACCAATAACGGGGATGGCACGGTCTCGATAACGCACGATGCGGAAGGCTTGGTGCCGCACGTGGCAGGATTTGCGGCGAACGGGAACCCACTGCAGAATCTACCAGCTACCATCGGAATAACAATTACGATTCATGGCTGCGGGGAAACTTTCGTCACGACATCGCCAGTTGTCGCGGTCACGCAGATGGCGTGGCAGATGGCAGCAGATGGCGATTGGTTGACATTACAAGTGCCGGGTGGCGCGGCGCTCGTGCCCGGCGGCAGGTACATCATCACGTTGTGCCACGAGAAGCAGATCATGAACGACGCGTATCTCAAGACCAGTATTTCCTATTCCCACGCCTTTGCGGGCACGTACTCGCAAGGCACCGAGTGGGTGGACATGGGCGGGTACTGGAGCAAAGAAGCCAGCCAGGATCTAGACATGGTGGCTTGCTTGACGGGTGCCATTGACAAGGCAGTCGTGCTGTACCAGAGCGCGATTGCGGCGTCGATCACGACCCCGACCGGCGCTACCATATCGAGGATCGATTGGCGCACGGACTTGGCATCGCTCTTCTCGGATGCTGGCGGTGGCAAGTGGTCGATCGCCGGCACCCTTGATTCGACCATTGGGCTCGCAAACCGGTTCACGCTGCCCGTGACCATGGCCATGGCGCAAATCTTCGCTGGCGACGTGAAAATGCGAATCACGTATGCCAAGTGGGCATCGAACTACGTGGCAAGCCAGGATAGCCTGGCCAAAGTTGAAATCTGCGACATCGATGGCGACGACATGGCAGATATCTTGCTTGGCATGTCCGGGTATTATTCCCGCAACGAGCTGCGCGGCGACGTGTACCGACTCAAGCTCGATTACACCGGCACCGAGACGAAAACGGAGACCCGAGATGTCGTCATCGATAGGGGAAATCCCGTGCCCAAGTTCGTCATCGATCCTACCAGCACTGCCGACAATGCCATGCGGCTGCGCGGGGGATCAACAGCTAGCGAAAACACGTGGTGTTACACGTCGTTCTCCAAGATGTCAGGCAACCCGTCTTCGAGCAAGGTATGGGTGCAGTTCGATATCAAGGCTTTGACGACCTCCGGCACGTTCTATGTCCTGCTCAACGATATCCACGAGACTCCTGAAGCCAACGAGATCGATGGGATAGTTAGTGCCTCACATATCGTCTTGAAGTTTATGGGCGGCAAGATCTACGTATACACCAGCGGCGGCACGTGGGTAGAATCCCTCGCGTACGCGACAGACGGGACGACCTGGACGACGATCAAAGTCCAGTGCCTTAGCACGAGCCAGTTCTTGTTGCTGGTTGGTTCGGCATCGACCACGTATTCCATGGTCTCGCCCATTGGCAATTACGGCCTCGGCGTAATGGAATTCATCGCAGAACAAGATACCGACGTGCTTGTCGATGAGATACTAACCGGGTGGGACGCTGCGCCCGAGCATTTCACATCGCCTCTCGCGCCCGGCGATGTCGTCACGAAGAAGACGGCATGGAGCGGCGTGACCGGGTGGTGGAACCCAAGCGGCGTGAACAGTGCGAAGATCGTGTTCCGTGCAATCACCGGCAGTATCAAGGAGATCCCGGCCGTGTACCAGTTCACCATCTCGACCTTCTCCGCGCACTTGCAGTTCATCACGATAGAAGCAGCGCCTTACGGGACGACTGCCTGGATGCAGATCGCGGGAACCGTGTACAATCCGGCATCGTATCTCTACCAACCCACGTGGGATGCCTCTTCTTATGCGGAAATCCTTTACCACGTGAAGGTCACGGCAGTCGATACCAAGGGATTGGAAGGTTCCGATACGATCGTCGTGCGGCTGGACAAGACCGCACCTGCATTCCACGGGATTACGATCACGCCCGCGAAGAAGGGCGAGACAGACGTTGTATCGACGAAAGCGAGCTATGCCGCGGCAATCACCGAGCAGAACACGGTGGCAACCGTGCGCCGCGAACTGCTCGACGAGACGGGTGCATACATAATCGACACGCTCGACTTGCCTTGCACGGCGGGACAAGTGTCATTCTCGCTGGACTTGTTCTGGCGCGAATTTCCGGCCATCGATGCCGTGACGCTGCGGCTGGTCGCCACGGACAAGGCAGGAAACTCGGGAACCACGTCGTATGCCTTGATCAAGGACACGTCGACGAGCTTCACGCTCGGCGGCGCTGCTGCCGCCGGAGCGCTCCGTTATGGAGACGCCATCACCGGCACGGTAACCGACTCGTTCGGCATGCCCGTCACCTCGGAACCCGTCGACGTGTACATCAACCAGTTTTTCTACGGGCGCGCCATGACAGGCCTTGATGGGCTCTTTACCATGCCGTTCACGAGCCTCGACACGTTCTCCGAGGACATGTTGCCTCTCGGCCTCGTTTCTGCTCCTGGCAGCAGTCTCATGGCATTCAAGTTCACCGGTTTCGAGTTCCCCGACGCCTTGTCTGGATCGACTATGCCGGTCGACGTGTACTTGTTACAGAAGGCGATCTTGTCGGACGCGGCAGAAACCGACGCGGCGATCATCCAGATCACGGGAACCGGGTCAAGTACCTTTATGCCCCCCGATGCCACGGGTCTCGCGTTCGACCTCGTGATACCGAACGTGTACTCGGACTTCTGGCACGCGTGCACGTTTGAATCGATCGAAATCGAGTTCCTCGACGCGGCCGGTGTGACCTATACCTGCACGATCGACCAGGAAGCCCTCTACGAGCAATTCACCAATCCCGACGAGCATCCCGAGAGCCAGCAGTTCTTGCTCGCGTCGGAGAACTTGCGGCGGATCCGCGTGTACGTGCCGCTGGAGAGCATCAAGCTCTCGGGTGTCGACATGAACATCTTGTCGAGCATCACGATCCGGGGCAAGAGTTTCAGCGTGTACACCGGCGACATCGTGGATTACATCATCGACCTGGCAGCGTACCAATTCCTGGGCATCATGGGTCTACGCGCCGTGCGGCCGATCAAGGCCACGAGCGACGTGACGTTCTACGTGGCGGGCCATGCCTACCTGGCGGATGCATCAAGCGTGCCGCGGGCAACGTACGCGCTGGACTTCGACACGGCGGCGGATCTTGCCGAGGCATCTACGGGCGTGTCCACGCAGCCTGGTGGGGCGATCGGGTGCATCACGAG
This sequence comes from Candidatus Sigynarchaeota archaeon, assembly GCA_030587525.1. Lineage (GTDB taxonomy): Archaea > Asgardarchaeota > Lokiarchaeia > Sigyniarchaeales > Sigyniarchaeaceae > Sigyniarchaeum > Sigyniarchaeum tengchongense. The sequence continues at coordinate 3,806 of JAUQYW010000280.1, forward strand.
CGATGCTGGCGCAGATGGCGATCCTGGTTATCTCCGCATCGTCGGCGGTAATCCGGGAGCTTCGACCCATACCCAAAATGATAATTCCCTCATCGTCTTCCCGGTCTACGACGCGAAGCTCCGGCACGCCGATCGAGTCTCTGTGTCTGTCCGCGTCCCGGATCTTTATGATGGGAAGGTCCTCGCGTCCATCAAGTTCAAGGACATTGACTGGCAAGATATTATTAACTTCCAGTTGAGCTATTCTGGCGTAATGTCGGTTAACTCGGCGACCATCGGGTCGTACGTGGCAGGCACGTGGCACGCTCTGGAACTCCGCATCGACTGGAGAGCCAAGACCTTTGATTGCAAGCTGGACTCTACCCCGGTCATCACGGGTGCAAGTTTCACGGGCGAAGGACTAGCATCGGTCGTGATCACCGTGACCAGCAATCCGGAACATAACACGCAGAACATGGAGCTCCACGTCGACGAGCTCGCGCTGGGAGCGCCAGGGCTCGGTAAACCCGTTTCGGTGATACCGCTCGCGACGACGATCGCGGCACCGGCCCTTTCGGGCACGACGTTCGAGTATTCCGACGTGCTCCCGACGGACGACATCACGGTCATCGCAACTCGCGCCGGAGGTGCAGGATCTATTGACGTGCGTTCCCAGCGATTATCGTTCTGCGACGTTTCGGCACTTTCCACGGTTGCCGGCACCGAGACGATCCACCGCCAAGTTACTGGGGGCGAGCTCCAAGCCCTCGCCGTGCCGGGTGTGCGGTCATGGCCCTTAGAACTTGTATACAGCGGAAACGCGTTTTTCGCACCCGTTTCGAAGACCTTGCTGCTGGGACCATTCACCGTCGTGACCGAGACCCCCGAATTCACGCTGAGCACCATCTCGGACTTGCAAGTCATGCTGAATGACATCGGGCAGCAAGCACCGATACTCCGCGTCGATTATGGATCGGGACAGGTTGTCGGGGGCAGCGGCGTGCTCGTGGACAATGACGACCACAACATCATTTTCGTGCCTGGCCAGCTAGGCATTGTGCAATGCCCGCTCTATCGCTTCGACGCGTCGACGGGCAAGTGGCGGCAGCCTACCGTGGTGAAGAATGATGCCTCCATCTCCAACACCTGGAGCACGGCTCTAGGCATTACCCAGACATTCATCGCGACCACGGAATCCATCACGTCGGTCGCTTTCTACACGAGCACCAGTGGCTTGCCTAATAAACTCGAGAAAATCGACATTTACTTGTATGATCTGAAGGACGATGGCACCATGGACCTCGCGGCGCCGAAGGACCACCACACGTTCCCCGGCACGAGCTGGGGCACGGCAACTGGCGGATGGCATTATTTCGACATCAATTGCAAGACGTTGGTTCCCGGGAAGCAATATGCGATAGCCGTGACCGGCTCTTGCCGCCATCCCGTGACCGGTGCTGACATGGCCACGCCCGTGAAAGCAGCGCTCACCACCGGGGATTATTTGGCCGGAAAATCGTATCATGAGACCACCGGCGGCGCGTGGATGGAAGATCCTTACGTGGACCTCGCGTTTAGGATCGACCCGTACATCGAATCAGCCCACGCCTTCGTGCAACTGCGCGTCGACATCGACACTTCGGATGATAATCAAGTGCCCGATCCCACGCCTGTGCAATGGATCGACTGGCAGGTCATGGAGCTCGGCATCAACGGCGAGTATGCTTTCACGGTCGATGCCGCTATCACGCAGACGGGAACCGGGACGATCGCCGCCCCGGCATCGTATCTGCCGCCAGGCGTGTACGAGGCGCGGCTCTACTATCCCGGGACCCCGACATACCAGCCGGCCGCTTATCCATTCACCTTGATCGTGTCGGGCGCCCAGATGCGCCTCGATCTCGTGCAATCCCTTGTGAAGACCCAGCAAGCAACCCGGAAGTCTGAATACCGGCCTGATGGACGGACTTACGAGAATATCGATATGGCGCAAGAGGAGGACAAGGCATGGACGTACCTGGAACTTGCCACGACGTACGGTGACAAGGCAGAATTCACCTTCACGCTCACGGAAGCAGAATCGGGCCTCCCGCTCGGCATGGCGCCCGTGTTCTTCGAAGTATCGCTGGTGCCGAACAGCGCGGCGTGGAGCGACGATTATTTCGCTGACGCGCCCGACGAGTACTTGTATATGCAAGATCCATACATCTTGCCACCGCTCGACGTGCTCCAGGAATTCGGGAACGGCGTGCTGCTGCAAGGCAAGTATGGCAAACCCATCACCTACCCCTACCTGACCACGGACTTGCTCTGGGCGAGGTGGGGCCCGATGGCATGGGCCTGTCGCATCACGAGCGATGACCCCGCGACGCGGGGCCAGGTCACGTTCTCGTTTAACAAGGGCTTCCTCGTCCGGCACTTGATCCAGGACGCGCAAGACATCTTGAAGGAGACCGTGAACGAGCTCGCCGACGTGAAGCTGTACGTGCGGGTGTTCTACTCGACCCAGGTCGTGCTCGAAGATATGGCTTTGGCCGAAGGGGTCGTGACCAACGCGTACCCCGCCGTGGCTTCCGAGGTCGGCGACACGGTGTTTTCGACGGCCCAAATTGATGATCCCGATGATATAAAGACGCCGTGCGAAATGTTGATGTCTTATTTCAGCCTGAGCACCATTGCGAAGCTCCACGCGGTGTTCACCCATGGCGGCGATGGCAAGCACCGGTATTTCGCCCCGAACCGCGAGCCCGCCTATGGTGAGGGCTTCATAATCGTGGAAAAAGAGGAGATAATGATGGCCGGCGGTTATACCGAGGGATTTGCTATAATGGAGGATGGTTTCGATGTCAACATTGCCATCATGCAAGCGGACACGGTACCAGGGCAGAACGGCGGCTTGAAGCCCGAAGGAGGCGAACCCATCAACTCGAACTGGTTCGATGACTTCACCGACCCCGGCAACGAGATCATGGTTTACCTCGAGGTCTGGAGCGGCGACGACACCACCAAATTCACGACCTACCCGCTTTATGCCGTGCCAGACAACGTCGGAACGGTCACCTTCACGATATCCAAAGCGAGCCTAGGCGGGAACTGGGATGATCTGCTCCCCGGCATATACAAGGGCAAAGCATGGACGCGCGGGAACCGCTTCGTTCGAGAATTCCCGCAAACGACGGGATATTATGATTTTGACATCGTTATCAAGTCGCCGAACAGCTTTTTATTGTCGCGGCCGAGCTACGAGTACCAGTTCGATTATGCAATGGATGTCGCCGACGGGGTCGAAGCGTTCTACACGGCAGAGGATCCGCGAACCCAGGTCGTTACTATCGATGGATTTACGGGCGGTGGGTTTGCATCATCCTATATCATAATAACGATCCCACATAATCAAGGTTTCGAGACGCATGGCTTTCATTTCTTGCCTGCTCCTGCCTTACCATCTGGGAAGCATTGGATTTCAGCAGATCATCAATACCCGGCAATAACTGGCACGTCACTCGATACGTGGATCGCCAACTTGGTAGCAAATATCAACGCTTGCCCGGACTTGAGCGGTTACGGCATCGTAGCAATTGATGATCAGATCAATCAAGCGGTAATATTGCAATGCACGAGACCGATCGATGTGGTTGCTTATAGCGTCGGGGAGACCGTCGTGCCTCCATTGAAAGTAAAAAGCGAGTACATCCTTCCCTCCACGAAGGCACAGATCACCTCGGCGATACCCCGCATATCCGGCGAGGTCGTGGTCGTGGAAGATGGCACCATCGACGAGCTTGACGAGGACGAGGTGGAAGCCAACGAGGACCTCCCGCTGTACGATGGCATCGAGTTGAACGTGTCGGTCAATGGCATGGCGGTCGATGTCGAGCGCTTGGCCGTGCCGAACCCCGAGCCTGCCCCTGCATACTTGAACGAGGACTTCTACACCCCGCTCCTCGACCGGTACGAGTTCCAGTTCTCGCTGCGACCGTTCATCGGCGAACCATTCGAATCGCTCAAGATCGCCTTTACATCTCTCAACCACCTCGCTAACAAGCATATTTACCTTACGAAGCTCGTGCTCGACGACGGGCTGGAAACAACGAGCACGGACACGTGGGACTTGCTTGGCGAGGTGTTTACCGACGATGTTGGCGTGCTGCACGAGAAGGTCGATGACTTCGCGTGCGATAACTTGACGACGAGCGACACCGGCGCGTACATAGCTGATATGATGCAAACGGATCCTGAGTCGTCTGACTATGCCGAATTCGTCCCTGGCCCACCCGAAATCCGTTCATCACTTGCTGCTCGCATAGATATCGATCGTGACACGGATATCGACGTGGATCACGCCCTCGTCTTGAAGGATGTTACCCTTACGCGCTATGGCGAGAGTTTCACGCTCGACCGTGCCATTAAATTCGTGCACCAGGACAAGGACACGATCGATGAATCCCTCGATTACTCGAGCATTGAATTCCACGACGTGTTTGGTACCCAGCCCATCGCCCCGCGATACTTGCAGCCGGAAGCCAGAACGACAAGCATCTGGTCGCCCATTGAAAACAAGCTAGGCACCGGTTACCAGTTCATGTCGATTGGAACGAGCACGGTGCCACACGATTTCGATGATAGCGTACGCCACGCCGAGCTCGACATGGACACGAATAATGATGGCACCAATGAAGTAGTTCAAGCCCTTTACATGAAACCGGGATACATCGACGTGCAAGGCACTGCCAAGTCTAGCGGCGTGGCAATGCGCTTCCCATCAGTCTACATACCCTTCCGGCCTGCCATCTCGGGCACGATCGCCCTCCCCGCCTTTGCTCAATCTGCAGCGGTGCGTTATGCAATCGCGATCGTGCAAGTCGACGACCCGTCTTGTAGCGCGACGTGGCATTTCGACATCAACACTGCCTCGGCGACTGTAGGCACGCCGGTCGCTGCACCTATCGCCATTTACTTCGACGAGGACGTGGCCAGCCACTATTCCCCCGCAACGCACGGCGGCATCTCGGGCCAGGAGCTCGGTAAATTTATCGGCAAGACCGTCGACATCACGATATCGGTGGAGGTCAATGGCGCGAACCAGGCGACCATCGACGCATCGATCGCGTACGCGCACGCGTACTGGATAGGGCTAGAATTAACCGGATGGGAGAACTTCATCACATGCAGCACCGGATTACCACAAACGACGAGAGCAAAAATATTTTCTAACCGGCTCGTGAATTTCTTCGCGCTGAATGTCGACGAGCCCAAGCCCAAGTCGCTTGGATTAACAATGCAGAGTGATTCCACAAGCGAAGTGGAATTCAAGATAGTTCCTATGGAAGGGGTAGCATCAACCGATCCTAAGAGTTTGGTGAAAGTGCTAGGGTTGGGGGACCATTCCGGCGGTCCGCTAGATCTTTCATCATCGAATTGGGGTAATATAATATCCTACTTTAAAATTGGAGACACACTCAAGAGTGAGACGCCATACAAGGTGCCTGATACTAAAGCCATCTACCTACAATCCTTGATCTTCCCTGAAGAAAATCCAAGTCAGCCAGACTACACCCACCAGACTCGTTATTACGAAGGCAAATTGAACGTCATACCATATGATGGCACTACCTGGACCACGGATGGCGACTTCACGCGCAAGATCTCGGTCCTCATGAGCCCGTTCCACGAACTCCGCTTCAACACGTACTACCACTTCAGTATGGCGCCTTCAACTGTTGATGATGTCGAGGCAGCATATATCGACTTCACGGATGCATCACGCGGCCTTTCGCCGCTCTCGGTGAACGATCATGACGCAGACAAGTCGGGCGTCGTCGACGGCGACGAGGTCAACATCGATGATGAGATTGTTATGACATATCGCAAACCGATGATCCAGGACGCGGTCCCAGCCATGTGCGCTGCTGACGATTTTGCTATCACGGACTGGGGCGCCTTTAACCAAGTCGGCACCCCCGACACTACATTCCTCGCCTCGCACACGGTCTACGAGGCCGACGAATTTTATTTGCGGCGCACGTGGGAACTCTTCGACTGGACGATTGCTTCGCCGGCGCCACCCGAGGGTCACTCAGTCTACGACGAGATCTATCGTTCTGGCAAGATGGCGGTCAAGGGCGCATCGGCGACCATCACGCCCAAGAGCGGCACGTGGGCACGGCTCTTCGGCGTCGCATCAGAGAACGATATCGACTGGACCAAGTTCACGTTATTCGGTTATGAGCTCTTCGTGAATGAATCCATCGAGAGCATCGACGTGACCTTGAAATGCGCGGGATCTAGTGAAATCTCGTGGCAAGAGACCAACATCGACGCAACGGGCATTATCCGCCGCGTGCAGCCCATCACCATGACCGGCAGGGTGGAATACATCCGGTTCGTGGTGCATCCGAAGGCTGGATACACGGCGACGCCGGAATTCACCATCGGCAGCCTGCTGTTCGAGCGCGGATCGAGCAAGATCACGCTGCGGGCCACGTACAAGAACCTCGCCGGCACCACGGCATCACGCGACTTCCCGATGCACGCTACGAGCCCCTTCACGTCGTATAACTGGATGACCTACTCCTGGACACTGCCATCTGACGCGGCTTACCTCACCGGGTTGGCTATCATCAACCCCGTGGGCACCGCGACGACCAGGACGCTTGACATTATGAGCTTGTCCATCATCTCGCGTAACGTGGTCACTGGAGACGTCATTAGCACGATCTACTCGCACGAGTTCTCGGCTTATGCGAAGGAGGCCATGGACTTGAACGTGGACCTGGGCATGCCAGGTGCGATGCCAATCGTAAACTGGATAACCCCGGGGATCACACCGGATCGGTACACTACCCCGGCTGGTACGACGCTCCCTTATAGCGACGACTGGTTCTTTGCCGAGTTTTATGATTTTGACTTGTCGGGGAGCATGGACGCCGTTTACGAGCTGACGGATACCTCTGGCCACGCGGTCTTTGAATGGAACTCTATGCAGAACCAATACGGCACGACTTTTATGGATTTCCACCCGATCGCGGATGACACCGACGTGTTATATTCCACGGACGGCGAAGCAGACGGGATTTTTGAGACCGAGATCTTCATCACCAATACCGAGAAGGACATTGCTGATCGGGCGAACAACGCGGCGTACAAGCAAAAGGTCGAGTATGCCGAGCTGCGCCTCGACGAGGACACGGACGGCAAGATCGACTATATCAACTACCAGCAGCGGCAGCTCGTGAGCAAACCATGCACCCTTGACAAGGTTACGTTCTGGAACACGGCGACGAGCTCGTGGAAGTCCACGACGTGGGATTACAGCGGCCAAGATTGGCAGTACTCGTGGGGCGAGCGCCGGGACGACAACGCCGACGGCGTGTCCGAAACGGACATCTATTACGAGGACCGGTGGGATGATGCCGACCCGAACGGCCTCGAGCGCACGTACGAGACCGCCACGACGACGACCAGCCAGGTCGTGCACGGCACGGCCATCGGCAATTACAAGGAAGGCGGGTACATCTGCTTGCAATCCATCGGCCAAGTATTCGTGCCCGTGAAGCCCGACATGTTGCGGGTGAGCATCCGCGTGCCGGAGAACATCGATGCCTTGTACACGGCGCTGAATAAGCAAGTGCCGGAGATTATCCGCGCATCGCTGTACCAGTACGACCCGATAGATGACCGGCTGGCCGGCGCGCCGCTGAAGAGCGTCGAGGTGCCGTACGATACCTGGACCAACGTTGACAATGAAGACGGGGCCTGGGTCACCATCGATTTCGAGTACAACGGCCTCGCCGTGAACGAGTACTACGCCGTGTATTTCACGCCCGAGGGAGCGAACAAGGAAACTGCCATCATCATTGCCAACCAGTCGGCGGATGGGTACCGGGCCCCGTGCAATTACCACGCCGGCACCCCGCTAGCCGAGAAGGAATTTGCTTTCGCGGGCACGGGAACGCTTGACACGATTTACATGTTCCCCGAGCGGCAGTTGATCCGCGACAGCCTTGCCGGCGACGAGATCATCATCCATTACACAAAAACCGACGGGAACGCCGCGACATTGACGCGCATGATCCTGGCCAACAGCGGCGACAACAACGGCGTGCTCAAGCTCAACGCCTCGATCCCCGCTGATCTCAACTCGAACATGGCGCACTTGCATCTCCGCATCAATCCCCACTTGCTCACGAGGACGACGATTCCCATCACCACGTTCTCCCATTATGGTGATCGGTTCCAGTTATGGACAACCGATCACTCGATCGTGCCGGATTCCCTCGCCGGCTACCCGGTCATCTTGCACTACATCGACACGAGCGATGTCGAGCACGACATGCCTGCCACGATCGTTGATAACAGTTATTACAAAGATGAGGTGTCGTATGATGAATTTACCCAGATCGTCATCGATGCGGCTTTGCCAGCGACAGTTAAATCGGTCCAGTACATCCAGACAATCCCGTCGGCACTGTACAGCGGGCCGAAGGGCTTGCCCAGCGCATCGATCGCGTCCCGCGACCTCTTGTTCCAAGTCGACTTGCACGTGAACGACGAGACGCGGCTCGTTACACCGGCCGGCTCGCCCGCGGCTGGCATCACCATCGACGCCACGACCACCATGATCGGCCAAGCTTTCGTCACGGGCAGGGATATGCTGGAGTATGCCAAGTTCAAGGTCACGCAATGCCCCGCGACCGGCAAGACGTGGCTGTTCAAGGCTCGGGTCTTCGACATCGCGGCCAACAAGGATGGCAACGCCTTCCTCGATTACACGGAGAACATCTATCCCATGGCCGAGACCGAGACCATGGAATTCTGGGATCATTACAAGGTCGATGGCAAGGGCGACGGGCACCTCGTCTTGCCAGTCTTCTGCGAGGGCCTGGACAGCAGCAAGACCTACATCATCACGGTCGAGCGGCTCGCCACGTCGACGACGGGGGCTAGCGTCACCTTCGCGACTGCAGCGGATCCCGGGAGCACGGGCGACCTCGCCAAGTTCCAGGCCTACGAGGGCGCCGCGCCGCAATCGCTCGCAGCCATCCCCGGCGCTGACTTAAGTTATGTCATCAACACCAAGGATGCTGACGACGAGACGCGCCTGGAATCCACGTCGACGACGACGAACCTCCTCGAGACCCGCTTGCGCTTCACATTGCTCGGCGCTGATGGTGGAACAACCATCGAAACCGACGTGATCATCGAAGACAGCGTTTCTGTTGTTGTTGACCCGCGCGATACCGTCGTACAAACCGCGAGGGTCGATAGTGATGATGGCATGATCGCGTGGGCAGACCCCGATGGGGATGGGCTCTACCAGGTCGGTTATGTGTTCACGTCGGAAACCAAGAACGACAAGCTCATGAAGGTCAGCGCCACGACGGGGCAACTGGTCGAGAAACTGGACGAAAACGACAACGCGATCTGGTGCCCGACAGCCATCGGGTACTTCATCGATATCAACATGAACCAGCGGTTCGATGTCGAGCCCGGGCTCATGTACGGCGGCCAGCTCAACGACATCTTCTATCCCACGTGGTGGCTGTCGGATTATGCCAGTTACACGGCGATCCGCGGCATGGCCTATCAAGACGCTTACGACGAGTACGTGGCAAACACGGTCGGCACGGCGGCGTGGTGGGCGTGCCAGATCCTCGACACGGCCGTCAACACGGCGCTCATGATCCTCACGGCGGGCATCGGATATATTGCCGCCAACTTTGTGTACACGACCTTCTTCGCGCCGCTCCTCCACAACGCCATCTACGCGGCGCTCTATCACCCGCCACCAGAAAAACCGACCGAGGCGCGCGCATACGCGTCACGGGAAGATTACCCATACCCGAACGTTGCCATCGACGTGGAGGCCACGGCCGACGACGGCACCCAGCACGACATCAAGGTAGCCATGCCCCGCATGACGATCATGCCAGAGAGCGTGCTGCGCGACGAGCTCGTCCTCGAGCTGCTCGCGGTGTTCTATGCCAACAAGCAGAACTATGGCGCGCTCGAGGGCTGGCTCGACATCATGGGCGGGCTGGGCATTTGCGACACGAAGGCTGGCGATTTCTTCGAGGGCAACATCATCTACTACGTCACCGCGTGGCGGATCCGCATGCTCGACTTGCTGACCAAGCTGCAAGACCCGAACTTCGTGGCCAAGCCAACTTACTTGCGACATGTATCGTACGGCTGGTTCCGCCGCGACGTGGACATCGCGGAGGAGACTATGCGAGCACTTTTAGGCGAGAGCTCGATATTCCCGATCGCCACGGGCAATGGTATCGTCACGTACGTCGATCTCGGCGTGGATGACCCGGTGTTCGAGGTCCCCGTCGACCTGCCCGCGGCCATGCGCGCCGCCACCAGCCGCTTCCCGAACGTGCCGGGCGATAGCAACGCGTGGAATCCGACCTCGCCGTGGATCGACCCCTTCTCCTTCTACAACGACCCGCGTATGCCGCTGCCCAACGACACGGGCCTCATCATGGGGTACCAGGCCACGTGCTTGTGCAGCGCTTACTTCTCCGCCTATGCCGAGGCGCAGAAATACGACCCCGACATCCTGGCCATCAACTGGGCGACCCAGCTCGTCTCGATCGCCGTGTCCATCGGTGGATCAACCCTGGCGCGTGGTGTCAGCAGCCTGTACCGGTTCGGTAGCCAGGTGTTCTGGGGCACGTTTGACGAGCTCATCACGGAACCCGTGTTTGCATTAACGCTCGGCGGCATCACCTACAAGATCTTGGACTCGATCCAGGTCAACGTACCGGGCGCTTATTCCGGGAGCGTGCTCGACTGGCTGGAGGCCGGACAGTACGAGTGGAGCCCGTTCCTCGTCCCGTATTTGCTCAAGTCGATCCTTGACACCATGATCGACGAATTCGGCGAGTGGGGCTCCGATCAGGTGAGCCTCGAAGGTAGATTCGATAGCGCCATGCGCCGCCTGCGCGTGGAGATGGCGTTCCGGTCCCTCGCCAGCGGCGAGATCGACTTGCAAGGCCTCACCGAGCGCATCGACCGGATCGGCGACGAGATCGGCCGGGAATCCGAGAGCGCGGCAGACTACAAGGAGGCCCTCGACGAGTACCTCGCCCAGATCGACGAGCTGTCCTACACGCTCGCCGATGCAAACACCGCCATGGTGACCAGCGACAAGCTCCTCGCGCACGCGCAGCTGCAAGCCCGTGCCTACATGATGCGGTTCGCGCAGCAAGCCTTCCGCAACAAGAAGGACCGGGAGAGCTTGATCGTAGCCGCCCAGGAGACCAAGATGGGCTGGATCAATTTCAACAACAATGAAGCAGGTCAAGCACTGACCTTGCAGCTTATGCGAGCGCAGATGCAGGTAAACGACGGTAAATTGCTGCCCACCTTCGAGGAGGACCTCATTGCTTATCTCCGCAGCTTCGGAGCGCTGCCCGAGGGCAAGACTGTCAAGTTTTACATTCTCATGATTGATGGCTCACGCCGAGCCATAACTGAATGGTCGACTATCTTCGACGAATCGGCCAATCCTAATGTTGTGGCACTTGTATTCGATGATCCTGATATTCTACCGAAAGGGCGGAGAGTTGCTTCAGAGATGTTAGCTGCGGATTGGTTTAATCCCAAGAATAAGATATGGTATGAGATGCCAGAAGGACTAGGCAAGATCAAGGAGAAGCAAATGGTCAACTACATTAAGCGGGTATTCAGAGGTATCGATAACTTCAAAGCTGGTCAAATGAGCAAAGAATTAATCAAATTAGCGGAGAGATATCAAATTCCTTGGAGGGCGATCGACTCAGTTATTAAGAATTTGCTTACCAGAGTAGGGGATATGGTTTACACTAAGCGTTCCGGTGTAACTCGATGGATATGCCCGATATCCGGGAAGATTTATAACATCGTAAGCGATGAGAATGCGAATGGTGAAGACGACCCCCTTGAACCCTTTGTATATAATATCGGAATAAGGAATTTATTAAATCGGTATGGGCTTGATCTCGTGAAGAAAGATGCGGAGGGAAGGTTTACAATGAATTTTCTTGGGCCACTTTATTCCGAGTTATTTGGTGAATTTCCAACGATCCCAGCCGAACAGCGAGAAGGATGGAGGAATTATAAAATCGATCTAGCCCAGCGATTTGATGACAATGCTATCTACGTGCGTCCTATCATTACGAGAGAATGGTTGGAGAAATTCGGCATTCAAAACAAGATACGAAATGTTATCGCCAAAGAACTATCGCGCGGAAATGTCGTGGCTGAGAACCAGATTATGGGATTGTGTATCCGTGCGATCCAGCGCATTGTGGATGATGAAGTTTCAGGACGGCATTTGCCTCGTAGTATTGTTTCGAATGAATGGATGTTGCGAGCCGATATTGCGAATATCGTATCTGATCTTGCTGATAAAGCCTTGAAAGGTGCGATTGGGGAAGCCGACAATATGGAGTTGAATCCTGACGGCACTTTAAAGAGTCTTCAAGAGATGCCGGACGGGAGTTATAAGGGAAAGATTATCAATCCCGATTGGGGTTTTTCGCAGCGATATCAGACCCATATAAGAGGAGATGCAGTTTATATTGAGGGAAGATACGACACGAATCTAAAGGAGTGGGTATTCGACGTTATAATCGGTGAAGAAGTCAAGACATATTCGGCTCGTTCTATGTTAAAATATCCGGGAGCGTTTTTGAATTCGATGTTCAAGGCAATTGCGGGTATGGCAGCGAAAGCTTCGTATCAAGAATCACACGGGTTGGTGGCCTATCCAAGTCAGATGGGATTCAAATTCAAGGTTCCTGCGGATATCGCTAATGATCCAGCCTTCGCGGGAACGAACATCCATACCTTCGACAATTTCTTCAAACTTCTCATATCACCACAGACCGTTAGGAATGATCTTATATCGAATTACGGTGCTGGTTTTGGGAAGATGTCCTATGATGATGCATCACTCAAGCAGCTTATCTACGCGTCTTCCTCTGGCACCTTGTCTGATGAATGGGGATTGTGGAGAATAACCAGCGACGATAATTTGTACGCACAATATGAAGCCATTAAAAAAGCTACAGTAAAATCCGGGACGTCCCGAATATCGGAATTCCGCATTAGGATCGGGAGGATTGATGGATTAGTATCAACTGATGAAGATACATTCCTTGATGCTTCTGGTAATGTGAAATGGAAGTTAGATGCAACCGGGATGCCAGAATTGCTATTGGATACATTCCCAACGGGCAGGCAAGCATATCTAGCGGGCCAGCTCGTTCCCAGGGTTGAAGCTTTGCCCCATGATTCAACGTTCTACAGGTCTATAACTGCGAATTTGTGGGGTGCACTATTTAATTCCCCCGCACCAGGAGTCAAAATCCCCCCTGGATATCAGATGACGCCAAGGTTAGAGAATTATTTCCATATCGAGCCTGAATTTATGGATCCAACTTCAAGCAGAAGAGGCATAGAAGTTTTCCGAGCAATTCGGGATATTGCACAGAGGAGTCGAGGCATCTTTTCAGATGTTATAGAAATGAAATTATTCAGGCGAACTAGCGGTAATACTTTCGGCATGACTGAGATTTCGGGGCGAAGATTTCTGGGACATCCAGGTAGCGTTCAAGATTGGACTTCAAATCCATTATCCAATTATCCGGAATCTGATTGGATAGGGATGGATGTCGATATTCCTAGAAGGGAGGTCCAGCGTAGTCGCCTTGCCATGGCTCCGATATTTGCTCGAGAGGGTCTGGATGCTGAATTGGTCTTGAGGTTCCGTAATGCGATTCAGCGACGATTAGGTGTGATTTCATCGAGCCAATTTGATGGTTTCTTATTGTTGGCTGACCTTTTGTCGGGTGGAATATTCTTGAATGGTCCCAGTAGAAATGAAGAGAGTGCGAAAGGTATTTTCTTTGAAGCATGCCATTATCAACCCGGAGATCAAGAACGAGTTAACCTTCCACCAGCAGATCGACCGAATACGGTTTTTACCGAATTATTATATAACCTCGGATTGAGTCGACAAGAGAGTTTTCCCCGCGCACCGAATAGTGTTGTAACAGGAGATTTTTGCATGACGCGCGATTTGGACTATAAATCTCACAGCAATGCTGTTTTGACACCAGCCTGGATCGACATGATAGAGGCATTCCTACGAGCTGATTATCTCCAGTTTTCGAGGATGGGTATTGGCATCTTTAACATTTTGAAGAAGATGTTCCCTATCGACGAGGCTGTTTGGAATCAAGTTATGGGGGCGGGGGGAGATGTTGATCAATTCATAGGGTGGTTGAGAAGTGTATTGAATAATAAGGATCCGGAATATTTGACTCGATGGGACACAGTTGATCGTGAAGACTTATTCCTCACTGATCCTGAATCTTCCGGGAAGGGGTTGACGACTCTAGCGAACGGTATTATAGAAGGTATACAATATATTACGAGGAAATTGCTGAATGCTATTCCTGGTATTGCAACCTCTAAGATATCTGCTATCTCACTTGATTTTCTAAATAGTCGCGATCTTAATTACCTTGCCTATACGCTGCTAAAGGCATTTTATGGCGACTGGCACGAAGCGGAAACCGGTGAATTGCAATATGATTTGCTTATTCAATATGTCGTTGACAAGATTCTTGGGAATACGATTCTGGATGATCTCAGCGATTTTGCTCGAATTAATAGAATGATGGTTGATCGAAATAAGATCAGACAAATCGGCAATTATCTCTGGGCGGAGCTTTACCGAAAGATGCCGAATGGCAACACATATCGTATGCTCGTCCGGATGCCCATAAATCGGGTCGACTTTTTCGTTTCCGGAGTTGATGTTTGCTATGTTACGGAGTTTGATTCATATGGGAAACCGGTAAATTGCCGCGGTCCGAGTGCATTCTTCGATAACATTCCGGATGGTGATGATGCATACCAAGCTTGGGTTCTTGGCTTGATTCAAAGTGGAAAGCTAAAGACCGGTGTCATAAACCTTTGGGCGTTGATGTCGAGTGCCTTGAATCCGCTATTGTTAAATTGACGAAAAGGTTAATAACTTGTTTTTTTTTCTTTTTTTCTATGAATACTGCTATCGAAGATAATACACCATGGGAGCGATCGTGGTGGGATGAGACGCCGAGGTACGAGACTCTCATCCCAGCGAGGAAGCTCGGGCTGGAGCGTAAGGGGTTTGAAACGAAAATTGTTGAGGACAAGGACAAGCAAGGGAAACGTCGCCTTCTCTGTCGTGAAGGATTGCCGAACCATCAAATGGAGCCGTTGTTCGTCATAGGGAAAAATAGCGGCAAAGAGTTTGTCATTTTCACGCGCCAGCACAGGGAAAACTATATGGGTGGATTATATGATCCAGATGATAATGATATCGAGGCCGTCGATAAGAGGGATCGATGCGCCACTATCTGGTATGATAGACAACAACTTGGCGAGCCAGCGTGTAATACGGGTGAGATTCGCGATAAGGGCAGCATAGAGGTATCTAGCGATGTTTCTATTGAGGATGGGAAGTTAAAGTTCCACCCGCCCGCAGATACAGATTATTGCGTCTCATACAGGTCATTCCGTGATCAGAATTGGAGTACTTGTTCCAAACATTCTACTCTTGATCAAGCAAGAGCAAAGGTTATGCAGCTTGATTCTGCGTGGACTGTTTGAGTGAGGAATATAAGAGATTCGAAAAAAAAATAAAAGAAAAAAATACACACGCGGAGTTTATTAGTAGAGTCGACAATAGGCATTCACAAAATGGCGAAAATCTAAGCCTATCGTCACGGATAACTATCACGTTTAGGTATTTTAAGTTTTGGTGTTTAAATAAAAAATGCGTCGATTCGGAACCCATTCGGGCGTCAGTTTCGTTGAAGATTCAATGGAAAAACGGAAAAAAGCCATTGATATTTGCCGGATAATAAAACCGCGATGCGACCTATCGATCTCGGCATTCCACTGTTCCGTTGATCACGCGATCAGATAATCGTGTAATAAGCTTAGCCTTTGGTCGAAGCGATTTTTTTTATCTGTTCGTGGAACAATGCCGGGAAAAAGTGGACATCCTTCAACGTATGCAAGTAAATACTGAACATTGTTCATAATTCCCGAAAGATAATGAACATTCTTGCAAGCGTGCATTGCCAAAAAACAGCCCCGGAATTAACCACTCGACGCGATCCATGGATTTTATTAACGAGCCATTGCATCGCATCCAACCTTGTTTTCTAACGGATGGATGTGTTCGCGATCATAATTCCTGGATGAATGTTAAGTAGTCTTTTTCTTATATTGACGTCATCTTGGAGTGATCGAGATCAGGTGCCGGAAAGCTATGCCATCACGCCGCCGTCGCGGGAATCCCATCATCGACTTGTGGTCGAGAAAGGAATTGCTCGATGTCTACCTCCGCGGGGACCCCGTCTGCGTGAACGTTGAGATCAACCAGCGGTGCGGCGGGGGCAGCAAGTATTGCTATGCAAGCCCGGTCGATGCGGCTCTCGGCGGCAATGCCGAGCGATCGCTGTCCCTCGAGAAATTCGAGGAGATCCTTGGCTTGAAAAAGCTCGGCGTGCAGGTCGTGTACTTGTATGGCGGCGACCAGCTGTTGCATCTGGGCTTCAAGTCCATGGTGTTCCGCGCTATCGACGAGGGCTTTCACGTGGTCATGCCGCTATCAGGGCTTATCCCGCGGCCCGACGCGTTGTGGCTCGCGGATGCATTTCGGGTCGCGAAATCCCGGGACATCGAGGTCTTCGCCGGCATCCACATCGACACGTTGGATCCGGCCATCTACGCGGAAATTAACCGCGATCCGGCGACCCTCCATGCAAAGCTGGACGGCCTCCAGGCTTTGCTAGCCGCAGGTTTCCCACCGGATCACGTGTTTGGCTGCCCGACCATCACGCGGCAGACCGCGGGCGCCATAATCCCGCTCATGGATTGGTTTTACGCCAAGGGCGTGAAGCATGTGGCGACGATCGTGTTCAAGCCAGTCGGGCTTTCCCCGGTCGATGCAGCGGTGTTCGAGCCGTCCCTCTCCCAGGTCAAGAGCATCTTTTACCACCGGGCAAAGGTGGAAGGGAAACATATGCTGGCCGTCGGCAGCTCCGATGGCCGGTACGCGTGCCAAGGGCACGTGGCCATCACGGCCGCCGGTGACGTGGTGCCCTGCTTGTTCTTGCGTGGCATGGCCGCGGGCAACATTTACACCGGCGACGTCGTGCGCATTGTGAAAAAATCGAAGGATGCATCCTTGCTGCGGCGAAAGGTGAAGGGCGCGTGTGCTTCGTGTAGATTCAAGCTGTATTGCTGCGGGTGCAGGGCCAACGCCTACCTCTACCTTGGCGACATCGATGCAGCTGATCCGAAGTGTTTTTTCAACAAATCAGCACCAGAACGTTGTCTTCAGGGAACGACCTCACCTGAGCGATAAGTATTAGTTTCTTTAATGAATAACTTAATCAAGTTTATACTTAAAATGTATAGTGGATGGAAAAATTTAGATTGATTTAGGCGAGTTTTTAGTATTCTGGGATAATATTTGAGGATATCCAATTATCGCTTTTATTTTTATGCAACAATGGAGATTTATTAATAAAATCAAGGAATTCTTGGCTAATTGATGAATTCTTCTCGCCTAAATCTATAAATATGGTTGTACACAAGATCAATCGTTCGCAAGTATTCGAATTTGTGATTATTGGCCGTAGATTTATCGGTCCAGTTCACGATTCCGAATTTTTGCAATGGAGATACCATTATGGCTGTCAAAGTAGCATTTATGCAACTATCCAGTTGCTGGGGCTGCCATCAAAGCCTCCTGAACTTGCACCTCGGCTTGCTGCCGGTGCTACCCGAGCTAGATATCGTCTATTGGCCCGCGGTCGTGGACTTCAAGATGTCATCACTTGAGGCACGGCCCAAGGGCGACGTGGACGTTGGTTTCTGCGAAGGCTGCATCCGGACCGAGCATGACGAGCACCTCGCCAAGTTGATGCGGGAAAAGTGCAAGCTCATCATTTCCTATGGCACGTGCGCGACCTACGGGAGCGTCAAGGGCCTCGCCAACCAGTGGAAAAAGGAGGAGCTGCTCCAGCGGAAATTCCAGCAATGCGAGAGCCTGGGCGAGCCGAACGACATGGTGAATAAGCGCGACCCCGAGCTCACGCCGATCGCGGACATCGTCAAGCCGATCGACAGGGTCATCAAGGTCGATGCATACTTGCCTGGCTGCCCGCCACGCAAGGAGAACATCCTTGGTGCCGTCGCATTCCTCATCAAGAAAAATCCAACGACCATGAAGAAGGACACGAACGTCTGCGCCACGTGCAAGGCAACCCCGTGCATTCTCGAAAAGGGCAAGCTTTGCTGGGGTGCGATCACGGCGGGCGGCTGCTCGCTCATGTGTCCCAACGACAACTTGACCTCGTGTGTTGGTTGCTACGGCACGACGAACAAGATCGACAAGGCCAAGGCCGACAAGGTCAAAGCAATGCTCAACGCCAAGAAGGCGAGTGCCGAGGACGCGAACCTGATCGCGCAGTTCATCTTGCTCTACGCAGGCCTGCCACCACAAGGATCCTTGTATCTCGTTGGTGATCCCTTGCGGAAGCTCGCCCTTGGCGCGAAGATGGAGTTTACCGACGACGTCATGGGCGCGTCGCTCAAGGCACTTGCCAACAACCCGAATTACAAGTTTGCGAACGGCAACGTCTGCGCCACGTGCGACCGCAACGGCAACATGAACAAGAAGATGACCCAGATCAAACGGTACTACGAAGGCCCCGTGTACGACACGGAGCAGTGCTTTATCAACCAAGGGTACATCTGCATGGGGCCGATCACGCAAGCAGGCTGCGGTGCGCAGTGCCCGAATAACGGGAACACGTATTGCTATGGTTGCTACGGTCCCGTATTCGGCGTCACCGAGCAAGGAGCTCGTGGCATCAGCACGATCGCCAGCTTGGCTGACGTGAACATCGACGAGATCAAGAGCAAGATTCTTGACCCGGTCGGATTATTCTACCGGTTCACGTTGGCTGCATCCGAGATCAACAAGAAAGTGGATGACAAGAAGGGAGGCGAGAAGAAGAAATGATCGTCGATCCAGAATTCAAGCGCCAGATTTACGAGACGTTGCTGCACGAGAAGGTCAATTATTGCTACCAATGCGACCGGTGCAGCTTCAACTGCCCCGTGCATGCAGAGACCCCGGCATATGATCCGCGCCAGAACATTTTGCTCGCGATCACAGGTATCAACCCCGTTTCTGCAGAGAATCGCTTGGCGATTTTCGGATGCACGGTTTGCGATACGTGTGACGAAGTATGCCCGAACGACATACCGCTGACGCACATCTTCAGCATCCTCAAGAACATGGCGGCGGCAAAGAACATTTGCCCCGACAGTTTCAAGGGCCAGGGCAAAGCGGTCTTCGACAACGGCACGGCAATACCCATGAACCCGGCCATCTCGCGTCGCCGCACGGCGATGGGACTGCCTGAGAAGTATACATTGCCCGTGGACGAGGTGAAAGCGGTCATGAAGGCCACCGGCTTCGACAAGCTGCTAAGCCAGCTCACGATAGAAGCCAAGAAAAAACCGGAGGAGGGCTGAGCACCATGGAAAAAACATTATTCCTCGGATGCACGATCCCCGGCCGCATTCCCTTCGTGGAAAAGTCGGCCAAGGTCGTGTGCGACGACCTCGGCATCAAGACCGAGGTCCTCGGCGGATTCGCGTGCTGCCCCGATCCCGTGGGCATAAACTCGCTCGACAAGAACACGTGGCTCGCTCTCGCTGGCCGCAACCTCTGCGTTGCCGAGGCAGCGGGCAAGCCCGTCATGACCTTGTGCACCGGCTGCGCCATGACCCTCAAGACGGCCAACCACGACCTCAAGCACTCGCACCACGACAAGGAAAAGGTCAACATCGCGCTGAAGAGCGTGAACAAGGAGTTCAAGGGCTCGCTGGACAACATCAAGCATATAGCACAAGTTCTCTTCGAGGAAGTCGGCGTCGACAAGATCAAGGCCGCGGTCAAGAAACCCCTCAAGGGCCTCAAGGTCGCGGTGCACCTGGGCTGCCACTTCTTGCGCCCGAGCGAGGTCATCAAGTTCGACGACCCGTTCAACCCGACCAAGATCGATGAGATCGTCAAGGCGACCGGCGCCGAACCCGTCAACTACACGGAGAAGGTGCTATGCTGCGGCCACGGCGTGTCAAACGAGAACATCGATATCGCCGCGTCAATGAACCAGAAGAAGTTCAAGAGTGCCAAGGCAGCCGGTGCGCAAGCTTTTGTTGTCTTGTGCCCGTCGTGCTACCTCCGCTTCGAGAATGCGAACAGGGACGTGAAAAAGAAGTTCAACGAGGACTATAACTTCCCCGTGCTCTACCTCACCGACCTGCTTGCCCTCGCCATGGGCCACGGCGGCGACGAGATTGGCATTAAGGATCACCGGCCAAGTCCCAACAAGGTGTTCGAGGCTCTCGGCATCCAGATATAAAAACGGGTTACTTTTTTTAATCTTTATTTTCTTTTCTGATTATGGCTTGTTTTTTCGCAAGGGATCTTCTAAAGGCCCTCTGATTCCCATTTTCTCCGCGATCTTGTACACGTATTTCTTTCTTGCAAGTACGGTTTTATCTTGCATAATGATCGCCGTGATCATAAAAAAAGCGATGATGAATGGCATTAACGGCCACGAAAGGTTAGTAAGGATGATCAAGGGTGGCAACGAGAACACCTGCAGCATATACGGGATGATGACGGAGGTAAAATCAAATAGGATCGAGATGCCCGTAAAACCCTTGAGAATATTTAAGTACCAACCTCCTACCGATTGGATCTCTGTGGGATACATGCCATTTTTCACGTTTTCTTGTTCTTTATTAGTGTATACAATTCCCGCATCAAGTATGAAGAAAGGCCCGGCGAATAGGAATAATGAAATCGTCGACACGACGGGTAATAAGACGGTTAACGTGAGGACCCGGAGATAAACCGGATCCATGAAATTCAGGAAGAAAGGCAGGAAAATCATGCCTTGAATGGTTGAATTGTTACAAAGTAACAGCCCTATGTGAATTGCCATAAATGCAGGTGTTAACGCCTTGAAAAACGCGCCCTTGAATTGTTTTGGCCTTTCCTTGTCTTCTATGCCAAAAATGAGTTTCCTCCCGACGATTTTCTTGAAAGCACCTAAAAAAACCGGTGCGAGTAGATAACCACCGGCAAAGAACGATATGATGGACAATACAGGGATTGAACATATTAGAATGGCAAAATCTAGCCAAAAAGAGCCGGTTGAAAGCAGAAAAAGCGGCGGAGCAGGGAATGATGCCAAAAAGATGAATTCGATGGCAATAATGACGAAATTGGCAGCTAAAATCTTGATCCACTTGCTATATCTCGTTCGACTCATGGATGTAGGTTTTAATTCGGGATTAATAAGGATCCGCCCTTAAGGATCGAGATGATCGCACGTTGTCGCTCATCAACGCAACAAAAAAAGGAAATAAATCGTTTTTTCACTCATCGTCGTCGTCGAAGAGAGCCTCTTCCGGCTCGCCGAGGTCCTCTTCCCCGTAATCGGATTCGTCTGATTCAGGCTGCACGTCATCTTTCACGAGCTGCCCTTCCTTCTCGTGAATCTCGTCGGTGATTTGCCACGTGATCAGATCAACGATGCCTTGCATCGAGAGCGATGCGTGGATCTCGTTGATCCGCGCCAAGCTCAAGCCCCAGGCCATGTCGGCCGGGTTGTTGAACCTTCTCCGGCGCGTGTTACGGCCCCTTCTCCGCCACGGCGCATCGTCGCCACCGATCTCGTAGGAAAGGCTCCCGTCCGATGCAAGGGCAAGCCGCTTGGTCGATCCACCGCGTCCTTCCTTCCACCACACGACGAGAGCATCATCGCTCGAGCTTGACCAGGAGCGCACGAAATCGAACCGCGAACGGTAGGCGTACCTGCTCGGTCTCCAATTGCGGATCGAGTCGGTATCCTTGAACAAGTCCAGCAAATCGAAGTACAGATCCCGCTGCAAAAATCCCCGCGTGATGGCGAAGATCTCCTCCGCCTTTTTCCGCTTCTCGTCCAAGTGTTCTTGCTCGCGTTTTTCGCGATCTTGCTTCTCCTTCAAATTCCGAATGCGCAGCTCCTTGCGCTTCAACTCAAGCTGGAGCTTGATCTTGGCATGCTCGCCCAAGAGCCGCCGCAATTTGTCGTCGAATTCGTCCATAGTCTTTGTATCACCTGGTACCTTCTTGTATTCACGCATCGCCCCGTGCGGGGTGATGGAGGCCCGGCACGCGCGTGCCGGCTCCGCTTCCGTATCTTTTCACGGTATCGAGTTGCTTTTGGATCATCGTCGATATCCTCCTTGATTTCATTTGATGCATCTTGCTTTTCCCCGCCGCCAATGCACGCAAAGGAATGAATGGTTCACGCGGTTTCGTATCAACGGCGGGCTGAGATTAATGCAATGGCTGCTTTTCAATTATTCTTATTAATGGCCACGCTTTTGTAAATTGCTTGCAATGGAAAGACCAAAAGGAGGCGATCGTCCTCAAGCACGGCATCGACCATGCAATTTCGTCATGGCCAAGCATCGCTGTATCACGTGCGACGATGGTATGAATGGCGCTGGTCGCGCCCGGGATCGGAATACCGCGCATAAACTCTCAATACGGAGATTGCTATATATGCTTATGCATTTAGCACATGTTCCACCTTCATACGCGTGGAAGGCTCGCGTCGATTCAAGCAACGTTGACGGTCACCTTGATGCCCTTGCGAACCGATTCCGTAACCGTGCAAAATTTTTCGAACATTTTCTTGCATTCCACGAGACGCTTCGTGGCCTCCGGGCTTGCAGTCTTCGGCGCAAGGGTGACCACGATCTCGAGCACCCGCAACCGGCCTTCCTGGTCGCGGCCGATTACGGCCTCGGCCTCGGCGGAAAACTCGTCGACTTGGACGTTTCGCTTTGATATGCAAAAAAGCAAGCTTGAGCTCAAGCATCCCGCCACTGCCGATGCCAGGAGTCGGGCAGGCGTCACGCCGACCATCTCATCCTCGTCCTTGTTCGTCTCGTCGATGCGCAGGTCCGGCACCTTGATCTTGCCAAAATCCAGCTTGAAGACCAGGTCGTGTTCCCACGAAATCCCGATTCTGACACGTTCCGTTTCTACCATGAGGGTATGAATCAATGAGAATTCATTAATTCCTAGTAATTAATGCGTATTCACCAGTGATGTCCGTTCAAGGCGTAACGAGCCGGTCTTTTAAAATTACAGGTGTGTGAACTGGTCCATTTATGTGTTAAACTACAAAATTTCAAATAAGTAACCGTCAGATCAATACTCAGCAGCTCGGTATTGGTCGAAATCGGGTTTTTGAGAGAGCGCAAACACGGATCACCACTGAAAAATCAAGGAAGTATGCCCGATGAAGAGATTTGACACGGATTACATCTGGAAATTGCTCGTGGTTGGCGAAGGCGGCGCGGGGAAGTCTTGCGTGCTCCATAGGTATATACACAATGAATTCATTCACGATATGAAGATGACAATCGGCTGCCAATTCCATACACAGCTTCTGGAGCGCCAGAATTACAAGATCAACCTGGTCTTATGGGATTTCAGCGGACAGGAGCGATTCCGCTTTATATTTGACGATTACTGCCGCGGCTCCTCGGGCGCTTTCGTCATGTTTGATATGTCGCGCTTGCAAACCCTCTACGAAACGGGCAAATGGGTCTCCATCGTGCGTAAAAACTCGAAAGAAGACATTCCCATAGTGCTGCTGGGCGGCAAGCTCGATTTGCTCGACCAGACCAAGCTTGAGGAAGTTAATGCCGCGGCCGATCAAGTTGCGCACGAACACGGCTTCACGGCCTACGTTCCCACGTCATCGAAGACAGGCTTCAACGTGAGCGAGTCCATCATGTACATGGTCGATTTGCTCATATCAAAGAATGCCTGAAATGGCGTTCAAGCATTTCCATTTCTCATTTTCCGCGATCAAGAAAAAAAGAAGATTATACACAGTGGAACGTGGAGATCGAGGTCAAATCACGATCTTCTCGAAGCACGTGGGGCATTCCGCTTCTATGGCCTTGAAGTGCGCGTGATCCTCCTCGGAAATTGCCCATTCATTGAAACAAATCGGGCAAGTCACGAGAACGTGAAGCGGTTTCTTGCAGAGCACGCAGAGACCCTTAGATACTTCGAGATTTTCTTCCTTGCGGACCTTGATGCCACAATCGGGGCAGCAGTGCACATGCTTCGGTCCTATGGTGAATCCGTTCGATGTTCCATCGAGGACCGGTGACACGCAATCGTTATCCCACGTGGATCGCTCGACGCGAAGAACCGCACCAGCCTCTATGGTGCACGGGGCAATGGCTGCAGGAGCAATTCTCTCCATTTCCACGTCGAACATTGACAGATCCGGGATGATATCATCTTCAATCCCCGCGTCGAACATTGACAAGTCCGGGATGATGTCTTGTTCCATACATGCAGGCTGGTCCGAATAATCAGAGATGTCGTACTGCATCAGTCGCCGTACCTTCTGGATGCTAGTGATCATGGAACGTATAATCACAGTTGAGTCTTCCCCCGCCTCTCCAGTGGCCGGCACTTGCGGGCCCGGCGTTCCCGGCGCTTGCGTGGTCGATGGTCCCGGCGAGGTCTGCCAGTATTCATAATCAATTGGGGAGATTATGGCATTTTGCCCGGAAATCGCTGTCGTGAGCTTCATTTTCTTGATCCAGATGCGCCGCGTGAAGGCAATGGCCGAGGTCAGCATGACCGTCCCGATAACAGCGAATGACACGATGAAAAATAGGAAGGTGGCCAAGTCGTTCCCTCCTATGATAGGCCTCGACTCAACCTCGATATCGAACTCGGCTGAAGTCGTCACGTAGTTGCCGTCGTTGCATCGGAAATAGTAAACGTAAGTTCCAGCGGACAGCGTGTAATTGAACCCGTACCTGCAGCCGTCCATGTAATTTGCGTCGGACGGGTCGATCTTCGTCATGGAAAACCAGGACCCGTTGATGATGACGATTATGCCCCCGGGCGCGTCGTTGTCCGGGTCAGCATACAGCACGCTGAACTCGAAGGTGCCAGATCCATTTCCGCTCACGACCGGGTCGGTCAAGGTTGGCGGTTGATACCCGAAGTGGATTGAAAAATTTTGCATACCCGCCGTTAGCCCGAAATATTGATTGTAGAACGACGTGTTAATCCCATAGTTCAATCCACAAGTGTGAGTCGGACAGCTCCTTATGTATTCGTAGCTGAACACAATATCTCCCGATGCATACAGCACAATCTCGAAGCTGCCTACTAAAATGCCTCCTAACGTGTATATATCCTTCCATTCGATGACGAAACTGTTTGTCGCAGGCACAGACATGTAGTAAATGTTGCAAGGATTAGCAGCTCTCAAGTCCACCAAGAACGGAGCAATCATCCAGCAATAAGAGCTCGAGCTACTCGGGACGGTAGTATAGCTGCACGTGTTACTCGGTGTAAAACTTGCGAAGCCGTTGGTGCAGATGTAGATGCTGTTATACGTGGTGTTGTAAAACGAGAACGAGAACGGCAACACGACATTCTGGTAGTTATCATCCGAACCAGCCATATCGCATCTCGATCCTACCGATGCGTCGAGCCACGCATACGAAAATCCCGGCGTCATCACGTAATTCGATGTTGGGGTTCCAGAACATTGGATCCCCTTGCTATCGTTATGTTCCCCCATGATGTTGTTGCGAAGCGATCCTTGTTGCATCATTTCCAATGCGATGACCGTGAAAAAGAAAAAGATTTCGATAAGGATGATCCTGGTTGATCTATTTGTGTTTTTTTTCATGCGTGCCACCCGTGAGAATGACGGCATTATTCCCACTCTATTGATCAAGTGATCAAAGCACGCATTGTTAAATCGGCATCAACCAAAACCGGTCAAATCATGTGAACCCAGAGCAGAGCTCGGATTTCCAGTTGTCACTGCAGGATGTATCAACGTAAAAATGCGGGAATAAAAAGAGAAAAGTTCATTTAACGCCGTATTTGGCAATGTAGAGCAATTTCAAGGTATCCGCGACTTGTTCCGCGATGTCCCCGATATCCTCGAGATGTTCCATAGCATCGAGAAACGGCAGGATTTTTCGCAAGTCGACATCTTTCAAGTCGTCGGAATATAAGATCCTCTGCAATTCACGGAATGCAACGTCGCTTTTTCGCTCGGCAATGTCGATATCATTGCATATCTTGAGTACCTTGTCAGGGTTGTCGTTCAAGGCAAAGAACGCGTCCCGGGTCAACGCCATAGCCTGCATGATCACGTCAGCGAGCTCGATAGCCTTTTTCTTGACAATCTCGGGTATCTTTCGCCACGAGCAATTCAACAAGCGCTGCCCGACACCTTCTGCATAATCGACAAGGGAATCGGTCTTCATGATCAAGTTCGGGTCAAGTTCTTTTCCAACAAGGCCGAGGGCATCGACCTCCGCGATTTGCGTCGTCAGGCTGTTCTTGAGCTTATCCGCTGCAGCTTCAATTTCGACGATTTGATCGTATTTCTTCTTTGCGCCATCAATATTTCCGTTGACCCATAATTCCACGCATTGCGATAAGCTCGCGCCGCAATCCTTCACTTTTCGCACGTGGTCCAGGGCGATTTGCATGATACGATTCGAAAGACTCATGTTGAAAATTCCTCTGGATTTGGATGTCTTTGTATAGTAGTAGATCAACGAGGAAATATATATGTGTATCAGTTTCTTTGCAGAATGTGCGTCGTGCCGGCATCACGGGTAGATTTATTCGTCGACAATGCCAAGCATAGCCTTGAATTTTTTTATGTAGTCATCCAGCAAAGCGGGATTCGATCTTAATGCCAGGACCGCATCCTTCTTGAATTGCTTTATCAATGCTAGCAACTTCTCTGGTAATGGATTAGACTCCTTATGCCGAATAGCGATGGCTCGCCGCGCCGCGACATCGAATGCGTCGATCGCGTTGCTCGCAGCCTTGGTTTCTCGCGGCACATCACCGGATGACTCCTTGAGGATCTTGTCCAGGTATCCTTCATTCACGATCCTCTCCGTCAACGCGATGTTCCAGAACGCGGGAGTCTTGAAGGCGATGTCCGGGTCTACCATGTTCGTCGCGATGGCCTTTTTTGCCTCCACGAGGGCAAGAGCGTGTTGAAGGGCATTGCGAAACCGGGCAAAATCCTGTTCGCGCGACGCCGGCTCCATATTCACCACGCAAAGCGGCTCATCCCACGAGTAACTTCGCTTTCCCGGGGCGTCGAATCGGTCGGCGATCCGCTTGACGAGATCGTCCGGTATCGAAGGAGCACGTTTTCGATTCCATAACAAGCATATTGCAAGCGGCGTGTTCACATAAATGATGGCATAGTGTATCTTCATCTTGCAGCAAGTATCGGCGACCTCCTTGCGCATGCTGCGAAAGTAATTCATATCGTCGTCGATGACCGTGTTTCCCTTGCGGAGGGCAGCGATGATTTCCTTGGTCTTGATCGAGCGAACTGTTTCCTCCCGGTCGGGTGAGAAAGTCATCTCGGAACCGGCTTCCCGGTAATATGTTTCCCGGAGAATGTCAATGTCGACGCTGCGTGTTTTAAGGCCGCTATCAATCTCGTGAAGCGCGCGCTCGATCATGCCGGCGAATGTGGACTTACCTGATGCCGGCAACCCGCAAAGCACGATGCAAGATTGAACTGGCTTCCATTCGATCGATGTGACGGTCATGTATGTTCACGGGGATAAGTGCCGGCGACATAAAAAAAGCGGTGAACCCGGCTGGGGATCCGTACGTTTGAGACGATCATAACGTGATGCCACCTTCGACGCCTGGATCCCGTGAAATCGTGCTAATCTCCGCCGAGTTTCGTTTTTGTCGGGATTCGGAGGATTTATAACCTCGCATGATGATTATTGTATCGGAATCGTTGCGCGGGGTGCTACGAGCAAACCATGATAACTTTCTACGTGTATATGCTGGAATGTGTGGCCCAAGATGGCATAAAATATTTCTATATCGGTTCCACGAACTCCATGGAACGTCGGTTCACCGAGCATGCGCTTGGCGAGGGCGCGAAATTCACAAAAGACAAGCAATTGAAACTCGTCTTCTACCAGACCTTCCGGACAAGGAGCGATGCTATGCTCCGTGAGCAAGCAATAAAAAAGATGCCACGCCTCAAGAAACAAGCGTTGATCGATGATATCTTCGAAAACGAGTACCTGGTGGAAGATACCATTGAACCCCCTCGCAAAAAAACGTGATAGCATCTTCCTTCCTTACTTCGATTCCTTCACGGGCTGGTCAAATTTCACCCAGCCATAACGCTTGTCCTTCAAGATTTGCTTCACCTGGTCCTCCGAAAGGATTTGGGAATTAACCCCACCATATCCGTCCCCTTGCGTTCGGACGAATTGTCCGCCCTCGCACCGGATGATCCATTGCATATCGGTCGTCGGACCACCGCCAATGTGAAGCTCTCCATCCTTGAGCAGCTCGGCATACTTAGTCACGTCGGTCTGGCGGAAGATCTCCTTTTTCAACGATTTCTTGATCTCGGCAAAGGTGGGCTGCTTGTCGTCGCTGACTTTTTCCAACATTTCATTTATGATCGATTCCCGAGTGCGTTCACTCACGGAATCAACCTCACCGCCATCTGCAAAGATGTAAAAATAAAGATCGCCGTTTTTTATGAAATATCGCTGGTAATAATCATTAAGATATTCCACTAAAATCTCCCCGGCATCGAGTCGTGCGAGGGTGGCATCCAGGATTTCCCACATCTCTGCAGCCTTGGCAATCACCTGCGTGTTCGCCGGCTCGGGGGTCTCGCCGGGAAAATCGTACATAGCCTTTATAATTTCCTGGATGGCTTGATTTCGCCGCCGGAGGGAAATGCCCTTGATCTTGTCATTGCCATCGACAGAGATCACGTGGAGGCCCCATGCCTTGTCATCGCGCAGGAACCATCTTGATCTTGTCGTGAGGGTCGATCTCAAATGGAACCACGTCGCCGGATTCGCGAGGGCGACGAGCACCTGTTCCACCGCGTCGCCGATCTTCGGTGCTTTATCGAGCACCTCTTGCGGGATCTTGGTGTACGGGCTCAAGAAGGTGGTGATGTTCCCGGGAGAAAATGCTATCGGTAACAGTTCAAGGAATTCATCCTTGTTGCACCACGAGATGTCGGTGATTTCCTGGGTATCGATATTGAACCAGACGTCGTAGACGCGATCGTTGTTGAAAAAAATGAACCGGGGCTCATTATTGCCGCGCACAGTCTGTGCTTTCGAAAAGTTTCGCAAGTATAATTTCTTGGCAATTATATCATCGTAGGCTTGCTGGAATGGTGCCTTCTTGACCACAGGCTTTTCGACGGGTATTGCATCAAGGTCCTTTATGAGCCGGTTCAATTCCTCGACTTTTTGATCGTTTTTGACCTTGATATTGCCCACGTGGAGCTTTACCAGGTCGTGATTTGCTCCGTTCGATTTGCTGAAGTGTGATAGCGCCGCGGCAGCACGGTCACGGACATACCAGTACCCGTGGCCAAGATTCTTCACGAGGGCCGGGACCAGGGGCGTGATATCCTTGTTTTCTTCTTCCAGCCGCGATGCTACCTTCCCGGGAACATGCTTATTCTCGTGCCCGAGCAATTGCTCGAGTTTTTTCCAGTCCTTTGCTTTTAGATAGATGGTCGTCAGTACCTTGACGATGAAATCCCCGTTGTAGTCGTCCAGTCTTCCCGTCATAAGGCTCCGGAGGCTTGGCTCGATGATCGAGATATCGTTCCCTTTTTCGAGTGCAGCATTGAATATTTCCACGGCAATCGACTGAAGGTTCCCCGTCTTGCCGAGATGATTTCCGAGTAAGGGGTACGCGGCGGAAATGTCGGCCCCGTTTTTCATCGCCTGGTACAAGACCTCGGCGGCGTTTTCCTGGATGTTTATATCGGAGCTCTTCAACGCCGAGACCAGTGCAGGAACAGCTTCGAGGATCTTCAGTTTTGTCCAGCTTGCGGCCTTTTTCAACGTGTTGATAGCTTGCCATGCAGTATCCTTGTTTCCCAAGAGATCGGCCAGTTTCGGGATCGCTTTCGAAATGTCTTTCCGCTCGTCTTCCGCTATATTGCCTAATGACGATGCGGCATCGTTTCGGACATCCGGGTCAGCGTCGGAAAGATTCTTGATGAAAATGTCCATTACTGACTTTTTCGACGTACCCTTAGTGGATTTCGTGCTCTCTTCTAAAGCGTAACGGGTGTGATTGCGAATCGTTTCTGTTTTAGACCGGGTAAGAGCCACCAACTTCGCATAAAACGGCGATATGTCGAGCTTTTCATTCCTGACAGCCATCCAGATCTGGTACGTGGCAGCGGAAACGACATCCTTGTCCCTGTGATTGATCAACCGCTCGAGCGCTTCATGATCGCCCGTGTGTATCGAATCTTGGGCTAGGATCAGCGCCGCGTGATACCGGGTAAGGAGATCCGGGTCCTCGATCGCGGCCTTCAACAAGGGCGATAGATCCTTCATAGCAATGGCATTAGCACCGGCCGCGGATAGTTCTTGCATAATTTCACGACGAACGGTGGGGTCCGCGAACCCAAGCATCTTGGCAATATCATCCCAGCGATGCTTTGCGATTGCATAGCGTGTTAGTGCCCAGGCCGCCTCTTCCCTGGCATACTCGACGGGATGCTTCAAGTCGTTCCAATATGCCATTATTTTATCCGGCAGCGAGTTTTCATAAGATTCCTTTTCCTTGTCTTTCAAGTATTGCAGCGCTTCGATCGGGTCGAGTCTTTTGAGGACGATAGTTGTATCCAATGACATGTCATCGTATTCTTGCTCGAAATTGTAGTAATAGAGCGCCCCACATTCGGGGCACTTCGGGATCGTCGTTTCGGATCCAAGGGAAGGCGTTTGCAACTGGAACTTTTTGACCTCCTTCGGGAGGTCATACTCGCTGTTGTAAATCTTCGATCGCGGGATATTGCGACAAATCGAGCAGACCGGCGAATGTTTGCCCGCGAGCAGCTCGTCAAGCCGCTCTATGAGCAAAATCGCCATCTTGCCGGGCTTTCTGGCCGCTTTTTTCAACGTGTCGTTAATGAGCTGGGCTGTTTCTCGATCTTTTGCGGAAACGTGGTAAAGATATTTGTAAAGCTCCGTGGTTTCGCTTTTTGAGTGGAACTTCTCGGCGATCTCCTTGAGGCGATCCGGTTCCGGGATGATCTGCACCTTCTTTCGATCAGCTTCGATGATCCCGTTAAAAGCCAGTTCGCGGACTTTATCGGCTGCATCGGACAATGCGTCGAGACTAAACGATAACACGCTAGGATTGGTCTTGTTCACATCATTCAAGTGAACGATGACGGCATGGAGACCCCCGAATCGAGTTTCCATGTCAGTCGCAGATAAAAGACGGGTTAATTTGTCCCATTTTTGCTTGACGGCATAATGGTAACCAATGATATACGCGAGGCCCTCATCGTGGCCTTGCACCTTACCGAGCGCGCTTTCCAGAGCATCCACGATCGACGAAAAATCGGTCTTACCATCCACTGCCCAGCTCATGGCGGTGATGGCCTGTTCCCTAATGCGGTCCTCCTTGGCCGACAACAACGTGACGAGTCCATCCAGCGCAGAGCTCATGTCCATATGATCGATGGCCCCTTCTTGCACGATGTGGGCCAAGAAAGGCCTGATTGCGTCGTTGTTCCGCATCAAGTCGGCGATCAACCGCAAGCGAGTAGAAGCTGTTTTCCCTTTACCTTGTTTGATGAACGCTTTCACCGTATAATACAAGCTGTTTTGATTAGCTGGGAAATGTTGCAGGAGCATGGGGAGCAAGGGCTCTATGTCTGCTCCTTGCTCCGCGATGCGCTGTACCGATTCGAAAGCAAACATCTTGTACTCGTCATTCTCGAGAAATTCGTTGATAGCATCGTAATGCTTCTCATGGAGGGAATGCAGCATAAACGCATCGGCTGCTGGTTCCATGACAGGGACTTGATGGCAATCTCTATAGAGCTCGATCAATGCGGGAATTGCGGCCCCGATATCGATTCCATCCTTTGCCAATTTCAAGAAAAAATCGGATGCTTTCTTCTTCTCATCGAGATTGGCGTCGTCATCTAACAGTACGTCGAGATTTTTTTTGAAAAGGGGTTCCATGTTTACGTTGTTCATGGCACCAACTTTAAATAAAGATACCGTCTCCTTTTCATCTATAACTTGACCTTGGCCGCATCATGAACGATAAGCGAACATATAGCCATATACTCGGCTTGATCCTTTTCTGCATCAGCGGTTTGCTTGTTCTCAGAGTTTTACCGGAAATTTTTGCGTGGAACTCGCCGGCAACCAATAAATTCGGTATCATTTTCACCATTGTCTGGCCTGTGCTCGGCGTGCTTGACGGCATCGAGTTTTTGGGAAAAGATAAGACCGGCTGGGGCGGGATCTTGTTTCACCTCGTCATCTTGTATGCTCTCATCGGTTACACGGTACAAGGTATCATCGACGTCGTCAATGCATTTCAACAATCAGGCATCATCGTGACGCTCATCGTGGACATTTCCATCGCAGCGTTAGGCTGGCTCGCTTTTTTCTACTATTATGATTGACATCCGGGGACTGATGCTCATGGAAAAAACAAAGATCAATGTATTTGTGACGCCGCATTCGCACTACGATTACCTGTGGTGCGATGCCCCGGACGAGATGGGTGGGAAGAACGCCAAGCTGATCAAAGAAGCTTTGTTGTTGATGCGAAAATATCCCGATTACTTGTACATCATCGATTCTGTCATGGCGGTGGAGTACTTCAAGCTGCATTATCCCGAGATGATGGACGAGCTGAAACGACGGGTCGCCGAAAAGCGGATCGAGATCATGGGAGGCATGGTCGTTGCTCCGGACACGCTCCTCGCGAGCGGCGAGACGCTCGTGCGTCAATTCTTGTACGGCACCAGGTATTTCAAGGAGACCTTCGACGTCGAATCGAAAACGGGCTTCTTGATCGATTCCTTCAGCATCACGCCGCAACTTCCCCAGATTCTGAAGAAGTTCGGCTTTAAGCATTTCATCTTCGTCAGGGGAGCGATCACGAGATCCTTACCACAAGAATTCTGGTGGAAAGGGCTCGATGGCTCGAAAATTTTCACGCACTGGATGCGCATCAACTATGCATACGTGCTGCCGCCCTTCACGGGCACGATCCTCGCGCCCGTTTATCCATTCTCGCCTATACCATTCACGCTGAGCCTCATCCCCCAGACGTTCAAGGTATACGAGATTTTGAAAACTGTTTTTCCTCCACTAAAGCGCATCTTCCAGGCGATCGCATGCATCGACAAGGGTATTGCTCTGCTTGGAAGCGATATGGGTGGCTTGAACTTCACGATCAAGCGGCGCGCAATGCAAGCCGCCACGAATAACGTCTTCATCTTGTGTGGTACCGACAATCTCCCGCCGAGCTCCAACATCATCGACGCGGTGGCCCACCTGCAAAAAACGAGCAAGAAGTACAACGCGAAACTGGCTCTCCCCGCTGATTTCTTGCGAGCGGTGCTAAGCAGCCGGGACAAGTTCGGTGTCGTCGGGCCATGCGAGATGTCCGGGTTTATGGACAAGTTCACGGGGACTTTCAGCACGCGTATGAGCGTGAAGCAAGCGGTGCGTTCGCTCGAAAATCAATTTTATGTAACCGAAGCTATTTCGACACTGGCTTCCGTGTACGCCAATTTCGAGTACCCGGCTCGGGAAATCAAGGCGGCCATCTGGCGCCTCTTGCGCTGCTGCTTCCACGATGCACTGCCCGGATGCCATGTGGACACGGCGGACGACCACATCATGAAGCAGATGCGGCTCTCGTCGATGCAACTGGCGCGCATCTTGAAATCGGCTACGGATTGCCTGAGCCGCGGGATTTGTGCCCCGGATCCTGACGACAAGAGCATCTCACTTATGGTCGTGAACTGCGTGTCTATGAATCGCACCGAGCAAGCCACCGTGACCGTTCCAGATTGGATCAGTAATTTCGTGGTCGTTGACAAGGAAGGGAAGGAGGTACCCCTCCAGAAAAACCTGTTATCCTCGCGCGATGGCGAATATATCATTCGATGCGACGATGTGCCCTCGATCGGCTGTAAATTCTATTCAATCAAGAAACGAGACGAATCTCGTAGCAAACTCGATAGCCCGGTCGCAGCCCATTCCAATAACGTGGCCACTCGCGGCGATCTAGTCGAGGTAACGGGCAAGAGGTTCACCCTTTCATTTAACAAAGGAAAATTGCTGGCGATCAAGGATCGTGATGGAACCGTGCTACTCGAAGCCCGTAAACATTGCATCAACGACCTGCGCATCTTCAACGATCGCGGCGACAGTTACTTGTCCGGTCACATGCCGAAAAAAACGTTCACCACGTTCGGCATCGAGCTCGACATCCTGGAAAACGGGCCTGCCCGCATCGTGATACGGGTCAAGGCAAAATTAAAGTGCAACAAAAAGTGGTTTTCCAAACCGGTCAATGAGATCACGCAATTCATCCTCCTTTACCAAGATGATCGCCCTCGCATCGATTTCATAACGCGGATCGAGAACAACACGAGGAATATCCGGATCCAAGCGTGTTTCCCGCTAGGCATGAAGCATCCCATATTTCGCACGGAAGTGCCATACGGCCACATCGAGCGGGACATCACGCCCGTGAAAGGCCGTTCATGGGGCACCTTCAACAAAAGGTTCGGGTTTTATGACCGGATATTCCCTGCCATCAACTGGCTCGATGCTTCCAGCCCGGTTGAAAAAAAAGGCATGGCCATCTTGAACCAGGGTATTCCCGAGCAAGAGATCGGCAAGGACAAGGACCTCGTGTTTATCACGCTGCTCCGGAGCACCGGCTACATCGGCACCTTGCTTCCCGCTCACGTGCCGCTGGTCCTCGGGCCGTTCTACAGCATCCCGAAGGCGTACGAGCTCGGTAGCCACGAGTGCCGGTATTCGTTGTTCTTCCACGAAGGTGACGTTGCCGCGGCAAGGCTTTCCTCCGCGGCAATGGCTTTCAACACGCCCCTCGTCACCCAGACGCTGGAAAGACAAGAGAGCCGGGCACCCATCCCGGGCGGGTTCCTCCGGCTGGAGCCCGCCACGTTCTTGATCAAGGCATTGAAGCGATCGGAAACGAATCCCGCCGAGATCATCATCCGTGTGCTCGAAACAGCGAACCAATACGTGAAAGGCAGGATTACGGTCGAGATCCCGATAAAAAAAGCACGGTTGCTGACCCTCGCAGAAGCACCTATCCAGGACCTGGCCATCGAGCGAGGAAACGCGTTCG
>JAUQYW010000302.1 GCA_030587525.1 Candidatus Sigynarchaeota archaeon
ACGGGCGTGATGTCGGACCTGCCAGAAACCACGTATTTCATGAACGTCGTGGGAATGGCTATGCCCGAATTATTCATTCGCCTTACAGCCCCTGTTTTACTGATTTCAGGATTGTTGCTTTTCTCTCTTGGGTTCAAGCGCTTTTTCCCAAAAGAATGAAATATTTTTTTTCACTTGTTGTTTGTAATATCCTTGAGGCTTGACCATGACTAATAAACTTCGCTCGGAAGTGACTGTCTTGCTGCATATTGCAGCGTGGCTGGCATTCTTCTGGGGACCATTTCATTACGCGCTGCGCACGCGGTTTTATTTTGAAGGCATAACCGTGTTTGATGTCATCATATTCGTAGTTTGCCTGATCGCCCCGACAATATTGCTGGTTCTCTTCCGGGATCGGCCGGCCATATCCTTCATTGCCGGAACATTCTGCATTGCAATCTTTGCCTATGTTTCGCTATTCATCATACCCACCATGGATTTCCCGAACACCACGACGTTAATAACGCTTGCACCAGGCATCCAGACGCAGGTCGGCCACGTTCCAATGTCCCTTTTGATCGGGAGCGCCGTGCTCGGCATGGGGGGATTCCTCCAGATACACGCATACAAATTAACCGCAAGTCCAGTGGGCGAGACCGCATCGTTTCGTGGCAGAATGATCGACGTGCTACCGTTCTCGGTGGCGCCGATCCTCTATTGGTTATCCATGTTCATCTTTCCCCAGAACTCCAATGTATCGTTGGTGATCATCTGTGCCGCGAGCGCGTTCATGATCATCATCGAAGCATTCCATTTCAATTCGCTCGTTGGTGGATGGTCTTTCCCGGACATCGCCACGATTAATACCCGCTCGCTACCGGGCATGAAAATCCAAGCCTTAAGAGCCATGCTGCTCTGGCTCGCGTGGGGGGTCTTCAGCGTGGTGATGTTCCTTAGCGTCGTGATGTATTTCGTCATCAATGTAAATTTTCCACGTTATATGCTCATAGGCGCCTTCTTCTTGAATTGCGCCATCGGAGCCGGGATAGTGGCCTTGCTTTCAGTTGTAATCGGCCGGGTACCGATTATTCAGCATTTCCTTCCCATGGCCGCGTGCCTGATCCTGCTTTGGCAGTACGAATCGTGGATCCAAACAAGCAGCCTCCCCCTAGTTAATCCAGCAACGGGCACCGTGGTGGCCATCTTCACATGGGCGTTCTTTCAACTCTTCACAAGGTATTCCCGGGGCAACGCGACCGGCGTGCGCGGGGCTGGGAACCTCGGCTTGATGCTCGCGTGGCTTGTTGTTGCATATTCAGCTTTTATCCCGATGCACACAAGCGAGATAACCTCGCTCCAGCCTTTCATGGTCCCACTGCTTCTCGCTGCTGGATGCATCATCCTCGGTTGTGGCCTCTTGTTCCACTTCTTTATTTCCCGGGCAGAAAGACCCGTTATGCCTATTCAACCACGCGAAGGAGGTCCCCTTAATGCAGCACCATGATCATCATTATTCCGCAAGGTCGCGGGCGACGTTGCTGCCACGCGTGGGAGCAATCCTACTGACGTTCTTGATCGGAACCTTGGCTTACACCCTCTTGGTCGGGCCGGCATCCGGGTTCCAAAGTCCGGTTTCAAACACTATCCCTTACCCGATAGGATCTGCTTTCGGGATGAACCATGTAGGCGGTGGCGAGGCCGCCAGGGCGAACGCTGAAGGCGTGCAAATCCAGCGAGGGGACATCTATTGGAGCTCGGTCGAGCAGGTCTATGGGGTTTACGATTTTGCCGGTTTCGAGGTATTTATCCAGCAACTCGAAGCCCAGCACATCGCGCCTCTGATCATTTTTGACTATGGCAACAATGTTCTTTATGGCGAACAATACGCGGGCTATGTGAGCCCTTCACAAGTCCCGCATTGGCTCGAATACGTCAACGCGTCGGTACATTACTTCCGCAACTATAGCATCTACTGGGAGATGTGGAACGAGCCAAACCTCTCGTGGACAGGGCCAGAAGCGGAATTCTTCAGCTTGATGAACGTCACGGCCAGTTTCATCCACGATCACTATCCTGAGCAAACCATCATCGCGCCCGGCATCAGCGGTACCGACACGTCTTACCTGGACAGGATGATCCAGTACTTCGGCGAGGAAAACTTCGACGCGCTATTCTATGCAATGTCGATTCACCCCTACTTTCGCACGGCCGAGGAGGTGCTACCCCGCTTGCAGGCTGTTCGCCAGCTCGCGATCGATGACCATTATAATGGTCAAATCTGGATCACGGAGATGGGATATTCTGTTAACACGGAATATCCTTATCAATACCAGCTCCAGGCTGACATGTTGCTCAAGGTATTCACGCAAGCGCT
This sequence comes from Candidatus Sigynarchaeota archaeon, assembly GCA_030587525.1. Lineage (GTDB taxonomy): Archaea > Asgardarchaeota > Lokiarchaeia > Sigyniarchaeales > Sigyniarchaeaceae > Sigyniarchaeum > Sigyniarchaeum tengchongense. The sequence continues at coordinate 2,354 of JAUQYW010000302.1, forward strand.
GTCGATGAATATCACCAAGGCATGCTGGTATTGCTATACAGAAGCAGGGTTCGGCGTCGTGCAATACAACGGATTCACGCACGAGTGGCAGCAGCGCCCGTCAGGCAGGACTTTCGAGCTGCTCTCGAGCTCTCTCACGAACGGGTCGTATTACCCGCGCGCGTTGGTATACTCGATTTCCCCGATAATCGAGCCGGACTTGTTGTGGTGTTTTTCCTATCTCACGAACCGCCGCACGTGGCTACTTATACTATGGACCCAAGCAAATTCCATCACGATATCGCTGGATTTCGGAGCGAACCCGGGAAACATCGAAGTGGGGAACGGCGTGCTCCAGCAGCTGGAATACGGGCAAGAATTTTCCTATGGCATTGCAGTCCGGAAGAGTCCTTGGGGCCGCTTGCAGTATTCTTGCGCCTTGTCGTTGGCACCGGTCGTTTTTGAAGTCGACCTGACCGTCTATGCTACGCTCCTTGGATTGGATCCCGCGACGCCGGTGGATGACCTCCCCGCCATCGGCGCCTCGATAGACTATGCAACGGGATACATCGCGTTCCTCGTGGGCATTCCCGCCATTATCATCGTGGGCATTGCCAGCATCGTCGTGAAGATGCGCAAGCAAGGACGGCACCCGTGATGTAGGCTCCTTGGGCTTAGGATCTTAGCAACATTATTAAAACTACACGTGTATGGTGTTCCATATGACAGAATTCACGTGCAACTCATTCGATTTCCAGGATCACCTGGATGAATTTTTGAAAGAAAATGCGATCCTCGCGTGTATGGAACGAAACGGACGGGTTAACCTCATCACGATTGGCTGGAAAACCATTGGTGTCCTTTGGTCGAGGCCGATCATCACCGTCGCGATCCATCCTGACCGGTATTCCTACAAGGTGCTGGAAGAAGGCGTTCCAGAATTCACGGTAAACATCGGGGGGCCCGGCATAGCCGCCATCTTGAATTATTGCGGGAGCCATTCTGGGCGCACCGTGGACAAGGTAAAATCAGCGCATGTTGAATTGCGCCCCGGCCAGAACGTTAGCGTCCCGATCATCAAGGGAGCGCACCTCGCATACGAGTGCAAGATCATCCACACCGCCCCATCGGGCAACATCACCCGCCACAAGCTTTTTTTCGGGGAGATACAGGATTGTTTCGAACAAAATCCAGCATGACCACTTCGTGCAAATAATTTGCCCGATCACTACTTGTCTTGCGAAAATAATATTCTTGTTGAACGATTCCAAAAATATATGGCCGGAGGACTCCTCCTGACATTTCGCGTCATTTCGATTTTGAGCGTGAAGCTTTTCTCATCTAATAAGCATCTATTATCGGGGATTACATCCCTAGTATACACCATAATAAAGGTAGGAACGAAATGCCAAGCGAAGAAGACGAAGATGTCAATTTTTCCTCTCCCCGGAAGAGAGGATCGAAAAGCATAAACGGCCGGGCTGGAAATCCTGGCACCGGTACGACGTTTAGTGAGAAAAAACTGGACAGTGATGTGGTTGCGGGCTCTGGTGTTTCCCGCACGACGCCGAAAAGGACGACGACAATGAGCAGCAGCGCGAAGCGGGCAATCAAGTCGTTGGTACTGGTGCTGGTACTCATCTGTGGAGGTACGGCATTAATAGTAACCCTTGCCGGTTACGAGAATCTTGACGTGAACGAGTATGGTCTCAAGCAGAACTGGATCACGAAGGAAATTGTTGGCGATCCAGTAAAGGGCGGTGGATTCCATTATGTGGGCATTGAATATGATTACGTCAGGTTCCCGGCGACGTGGCAAGATGTTCAATTCATCCCGCACGATGGCGACGACATTCCGATCAACACGCAAACCAAGGACGGGCTTGCGATCACGTTCGACGCGAGTTTCCAGTATAAATTGAAGATGGAAAGCTTGAAGCAAGTGTATTCCGACTTCGCCCTCGGTTACAACGAGCAGATCGTCGAGGTATCACGAGGCGCCTTGCGAAACGTGGCTAGCGAGTATTCAGCAACGCAATTCCTCCAAAACCGTTCGTCTGTTGCCGACGCGATGCGAGTCGAGATCGTGAACGTGTTAACGTCCATGGACATCGAGATCGAGTATTTCCAGCTCCGCGCGATAACGTTACCCGAAGCATTCATGGAGGCGACCGAACAAGTCGAAGTGGCACGTCTTCAGCAGCAAATCGAGACATATAAACTCCAAGCAGCCATTATCGCGGGTCAACAGACCGTTTTACAAGCCGAGATCGCGGCGAATGTCACGCTCATCGAAGCTTACGCCGCGGCGAATGTGACCATTACAGAAGCCCAAGCCCAGGCAACGGCGCTGAATATCACGCGATCGATGGAATCCTTCACGATAGCCGAGTTCATGACTTCGACAGGGATGAACGAGACACAAGCAATTGCATTCTTCTATGTTCAAGCGCTTCAGAACTTGCCCGAGGGAACGGTCCTCGTGCTGTCGGATTTCGTCTCGCTCTTGCTCGGAGTCTAGCTTTATATTTTCTTTTTTTCTTGAAATATATGGTGCACGCCAATGATTACAAAAATCTTGGGCCTGATCTTGGGATGCTTGCTTTTCATCGCCGTCGCGGTCATCATCTATAAGTATCGGCAAAACATAGAGGCAGAACGGAAGAAACGAGCATCACCGGACGGCAAGACGAGCGAGGAACTGGCTACCGATCCCGCCGTGAACCGTCCCACGCACCTGGTGTGTCCAAGGTGCGATTCCCCCGTTGAATCCACCTTGCGAGCTTGCCCATTTTGCGGCGAAAAAATTAAAAGAAAGGCTTGAACGGTTATTTCTGACTCTCCCCGGGATCGCCGGTAATACAATATTTTCAAAACAGATTCCTTTTATACCCAAGTCGCATAGGTTTTTTCCCAGTGGAGCATTTATTTCCTTAACGGCTTCCTTGGCTCGAACACGGGAGGCCAATTCTCAAGGATGATGATAAATGAGCAGTCAAGATTCAAACGACATCGTGAAGGAACAAAAACTCGAGCTCCAGATACATTCGGCGCAGCTCGCGACGATCGACAAGGTGAAGTATGTTGACGCGGTCAGGGCTCGGAATTTGCGGAAAAAATCGGTGAAGGCGCTCGCCGCCGGGGCTATCTTGCTCGTCATCACCATCTGCATCAAGCTCGCGTTCACGGACTGGTTATATATGATGCTATCGGGATTCATTATGGCTGGCGGCGCTATGCTCTGCTGCTCAGGCGGGTCCATCTTGGCATACAATTATTTCCGCAGCAACTACCGCGAGACCATCGTAGCCGACCGGTCCACGGGTATCATCCGATTCGACCGCAAACTTGGAAACCGTGTCTTGAAGCCAATAGGAACGTGGAACTTGGCCGACATTGCCAGCCTGGATTGCAAGAACGAGGAATACTCGGACTTCGAGGACCGGACTAGCACCAGGTTTCGCTTTTTCGCGCGATATAAGGACGGTAATACGGCGACATTAGATTTTTACTACGGTGCATTCAAGCCGGAAACCATCGTGCAGCATTTCAACGCCTGGCTCGAAGGAAAGGAAACCGAGCACGCGATCTACCGGGATCGCATATAACGATAGAATCGTGCAGCCCTGGGTCGACATGCCGATCGTTAAAAAAGGTTAATTGACCGCGGATCGACTTTATCATGTGGTCGACCCGCGAAGAATCAAACGAAAACAGGTGCTCGTGCTCGTTGGCGTGGTCATAGCTCTCGGTGCCATGTCCGCTATGACTCGATTTTTCACCCCGAACAAGTTCCAAGCGGATTGGTATCCATCAATCCCGTTTCAAGAAGGAACATCGTATACAACCTGGAGTTTTTTTTCGATCAATTCAACCCAAGCCCGAGCGGATTATCAGAAGATGAACGCATCGAGCGTCGAGTGGGTGGCGATCAACGCCTATTGGTACCAAGCAAACTTGACATCCACGACGATCTACCCAGATTTCTGGACGGAATCCCTGGAGAACCTCTCGGATGCCGTCCAATACGCCCGGTCCATCGGATTGCACGTGCTCTACAAGCCAATGATCCAGGTCGCGACGGGCGAATGGCGGGCGTGGATTCACTATTCCCCGGAATGGATGCAATCGTATACTGATTGGCTTGTTTCACAAGCAGCAGACGCGGAACAATGGGGCGTCGAGATCTTTTGCATAGGTTGTGAAATGAACAGCATGCAAAGCCATTCCTATGCTATGCGAACCATGATCGCGGAGGTCCGGGAAGTTTTTCACGGGAAATTGACGTATTCCGCCAATTACGATTCCTTCTGGTACCTTGATTGGTACGACGCCATCGACATCATTGGCATTTCCATGTATCCCGCCATGGCGTTCGATTATTCACCCACGGCGCAAGAACTCATCCAGTTTTGGAATGGATTTTACACCCGGCTAGAAGCTCTCTCCGCTAAATGGAACCTGCCCGTCATGTTTACCGAAATCGGTGCAGAGGCATTGGATGGTTCCAACATGAGCCCGAGCCACAACCAGATAAGCACAGTGCGGGATGTCGAGGAATTGTGTGACATCTATCGTTCCGTGTTTGAATCCAGGCTATGGACTGCCCCTTGGTTTAAAGGCGTGTACTGGTGGGTTTGGGACAATTACGAGCCCGATCCAGAACATCCGGAAAATGACATCAATTTTTCCCCCGAAATTCCCGCGGTCTTGGCAATTCTCACGACCGAATATTCCTTCCAGCACCAGTATGTCCCGTCGGACTTTTTAATACGATTGATGGTCCCGATGGCTGTCGGGATAACCATGTTTATCATGCTCGCGTGGAAAATGGAAGTCCATCCAAATCCGAAGGATGTATCACAAAAGGAGAGCGAGAAAGCATCCACGCGCTCTTCCGGTGGTCAAATCGTGGCTATTATTCCACCTAAGGATAACCTGATCCTTTTACCAGCCACCAGATTCGCAATCGCTCAAGGCTCGCTTGCCGGGGTGTTCTTTTACCTCATTTACGCCCAGTTCATTCTCCCTTCATACATCATGATATATTATCGCCCCGATGTCTTGGCTTTCTATGCCGGGATGGTGTTGGGCATTTTCATACTTTCCAGGATCTTTCTTCATTATTCTGCTCGGTTCTCTGTGCAGGCGCTGTTGTTGATTCCTTTCATCGTTGTATTAACATGTCCCCTCTTCTTTTTTGGAATATCTATTGATGGTACATGGTTGAAACTCTTTATTGACGTGGGATTACTCGCGATAGTGATCGTGGTAATAATCCGGGTAAATGCCGCGTGCCCGGACCACGAAAAGAACCGGAATGTGGTTGTGATAACGGCAAGCCTCGTCAATTTCTTGTTCTTGCTGGTTTGTAGTGTTTTCTTCGATCAAATGGCTTTAAGTTTCGCCGTGATTCCGATCGGGTTAAGCATGCTCAAAGTTTCTCCAGATCTTGTCCAAAAGCATACCATTGGGTCTCCATCCAATCTCACCCGAAACCGCATTAAATCAACCTTTTACATCGAGAAACATGACGTTTCCCTTTTGCTCGCGGCATTCCTTGCGGGGGTCCTCCTTCCCATCGCCTCGTCCAATTACAATCTGCTCTACATGAATCTTTTGCCGCTGATCCTATCAATCCTACCACCCGTACTTGCAGGGGGAGTTCTGTGGCTGATTTACCTGCTCTGGTCGAAATTCCATAAACGCCGCGAATCAAGAGGTTTCCCCGTAGAATCTACGCCCGTGTCAAGCCCCCTTCCCTCATCTCTCCGAAGGTTGTATACTTATTTGTTGGTCCTCGAGATCGTGGCAGTAATCGTCGTGCTTGCGAATGGCCCGCATCTCATCTGGTCGTTATTTGCAGGGGTATTTGTTGTCTTATTTCTTTCGACAATCCAATTCCGGATAGAGCAGAAAGTCCAAAATAACAAGGAAATCGAGCTTTTCTATTTTTTATTCGGCATCGTGCTGATGATCAGTGCTGGGATGGTTGTACATGCCGTGAAAGGTTCCCAGATCTACTCGATCACGAGTCCCATCCAATACAACCTGGTAATTGCAATTAACCTCGTCATTCTTGCTGGCTGTTTCATTCTAACGTTCGTGGGTTTTCTTCCGTACCGTGGAATAAAAAAACGCATATAATTTCTTTTCACTGCGCGTTCTCAACCATCTTCTTTTACATCGGGATAAAACGCCAGGCTTGCGGAAAACAACCTTCATCCTCGCGTTCGGGATCATCATCTGTACCTAATTATGTGCGTGCAGATTCCGTTGCAGATGTGGCCATCTGGGATCCGAGAAAGATGCTTCCCGCATAATAGACATAATGTTTTAAATAATATTATAGGAAATAATAGAAAGTTTCTGATTTCTTCTCCGTTTTCCTTTCACGGGACCAAGGGTACCGTGATCGCGGAACAATGCGCCCCGCCCACCAGGATCGTGTTGTTGGCATCGTAGAAAGTCGAGTACGTGCGGTTCAGGGGCGCGCCAGTGTTCGGACATGGCTGGTACCGCGGCGTGTTCGAGCTACCGATGATCACTTGGATCTTGTGCCCGACCTCGAACCTGATTGCCGTGCTCCAGCAATCGACATCGATGGCATACACGGAGCCAGGGACGATCAACTCGTCCTTGTCAACACCGTTCTGCTTGCGCACGTTCGCGATGCCATCAACCACCAGCATGCTGCGCCCGTCCGGGTACACATCGCATATCTTGACGACGAAATCCGTGTCAGTGCAGTTCGATGATATCCAGAGGTTCGCAGTAACGCGGCCGACGACATTGAATGGAAAGGACACGACATCCGAGGTAAAGACGAGTACGTCTGGCCGCGTCAATAACGGGCGCTGGTCCCATGGACCGACTCCAAGGCTCACATCATACGTCGTGTTCTCCAGGTACGGCAAGTAAGTTGTATTGAAGACCAGGTTTGTGCCACCGAGCGTTTGCATAGGGCGCAGCGGGTCGTAGATGTACGAGAAATTTTTCTCGCTGCCTGGCACAACGTTGGAAATGCTCGAATCGGGCTGGAGCTTGAGGACCAGTCTGGTGGCATGAGGCACTGGCCAATCATTGGTGTATCGCCACTCGTTTGCACCCATAAGATAATAGGCAATGTTTGGCTCGTTCCATAACGTTGGCACGTCGATGATCCCGTTCGTCAACCGTGCCGGGGCGAGATTTTCGGCAAATATCGCTTCCCGCCACTTCTCCCTGGGATAAACTGATGCATCGGGGAACACGAGCTGGCCGCACTCTTCACCCCCGATACCGTGCCACCATGGACCAATGATGAGTTTCTGGTGCCCCCGGGCATACTCCGAACCGTTGTAATAGTATCCCAGGAAAGCATCGAGCGACTGCTGCATAAACACGTCATACCAGCCACTAATGTGGAGGGATCGCGTGTTCACGTTTGCATACTTGTTTCCCATCGCGATGGAGCCGTTATACCAGAAATCTGCGGTCTTGTTGGGATGCGCAAGAAATTCATCGTTGAGCCAATCGCCCCCTGCATTGCCCCGGATCCATGAGCCCGCATCGGCCATGGCCCAGGCCCCTTGCCGGAAATACGTGTTGTACATGTCACCCGTCCCGACCAAGATCTCCTGGGCGATCAAGCCCGGGCACCCGGCGCCGCCAGCGAAGAGCTGCGTCATGCCCATGGCCGATGCGCCGTACGTGCCGATCCGGCCATTGCACCATGGTTGACTCACGATCCACGTGCACGTGTCATATGCATCGTCGCCCGCCATCAACATCCCATCCCACGTGCCCTCGGATGCAAACCTTCCCCGGACGTCCTGGGTCACGACGATGTATCCCTTGCTGCACCAGCGCATTGCTTCGTCTGGGAAATTGAAGACCGAGCAATTCTGGCAGTACGGCGTCCTGAGCAAGAGCACGGGCATCCCGCCGACCTGGAACGCGGGGCGATACACGATCGTGGCCAAGCGCACGCCATCCCGCATGGGGATCATCAAGTGATCCACCACGGGCGCGTTCGAAACCAGAGCAACAGGCACCAGTGCCAGGAACGTCATGCCAACAAGCAATGTTGCTTTCTCGCGGCGGGCGCTGTTCTTGAACGACGCAAGGCGCGGCCCCCCACTCGCCAGCTCGCTGGCCAGCCCCTTCAGGGCCTTGGCGTGAATCACGTAGCCGAGCGCGGTGCCAAAGCACCCCGCGATCATCTCGAGGTGATAGTCCGTGGTGACAACCGCGATCGCGATGCCGGCGGGGATGCCGATCAAGAACGCGATGCCGGCAATGCCGTGCACTGCCTTCCATCCGTGTTCGGTTGCGCTTCGCGATAGGGCAACCGAGTGCACGCCGATCTTGATCGTGATGAAGAGCGCGATGACCATAGCAATCTCGGCGTTGAACGTGCCAGCAAGGAAGGCGACGGCTACCTCCGCGAACAGCCACCGCCTCGCGGCACGATCGATCGCCGGCTCACCAGGCTCATTGACGAGATGGCGAAACTGGCACGCAACAGCGAAGACTGCCAGAATGCATCCTACAAGGACGATAGGCAAGAACCACCCGTAAATGGCCTTCATGATTGGCCTGGCGATGATCGTCACGACAACGGGCACTGCCCCCACCAGGAACACGATTAAAGCTTCACGGATGTATTTTCCGAGCGGTAGGATGCCGTTTCCATTGATGTCTCGCTTGGTAGTATGGCTCGAGTTGAGCCCGACGGCTACGGAAAGGATGTAGACGAGCAAGCTCACCGCGATGATGGGGATGTTGAACTCCGCGTGGCGATCTCCGGCGATGAAATTAAAGAAAGCGTTGAAAAAATCCATAGATGATCATTCCAGTACAAAGCACGAAGAGAAAAAAATACCTCGGCGAGCAAAGATCGCTCGCCTCGAACGATTCCGTTTTTTCGGAATGCTAAAATGGAAGCAAGGCTAACCCGCTATGAATCTAGCGGTTAATTAACAGTTCGTAAAAATTTGGACAATCTTGGACATCATTCGCGAGTCTCATCGTCGTGCCCGGCGTTAGTAGCGCTTTTCTCATGTCTTTCATCAATAATTTCGCCG
>JAUQYW010000326.1 GCA_030587525.1 Candidatus Sigynarchaeota archaeon
GCGATCGATCTCGATCCTGAATGTTTGGCTTTCCATCACGAACGGGTCGCCATCTTGCACGATGAACGCTGATTTCGGCGCGGGAAGGATCCCGGCATGCATCACGTGGTAAACCGTATGACCCATAGCAGGAACCCGTGCTTCGAAAGTAAAATCGATGGTGATCGAGTCCTTGGTGAATACCCTTTTGATTTCTTGATGCGAGATGGAAATGCCCTTGGCATCGGTTACTTGGATGCCTTCCGCGTAGGAGGGAATCGTGAAGGACCATTCAACCGTCTCGACCCGGTCCCACGAGAGTGGGTTGAAGATGACTAGTGGGACCGCTGATTTATCCTTCGATCTGGTGTCGATCGTCGATGTCATGGCCGCGAGGGCGTTTTCTATGCACGTGCAGGAGATCTTTTCTATTTTATCATAATCCGCGTGGGCATCTGCGTTGACCTCGGGAATGCCGGAACCGCCGAGGATGTCGTGGAACTGGTTGAACAAGAGTTTTTCCCAAGCGCCCTGGAGCTCTCGTTCAGGATATTCGAAGGATGCGGCTGATTTTGCTATGATTGAAACTTTTTCGGCGCTGAGCAGCAACACCTCGCACAGGCGGTTGCGGCGCTTGATTTCGCAACAATCGGTGAGATCACCCTGGAGCTCGAAATCCAGTTCATTCTTGACGGTCGGAAAGTTGCCCGGATTGGCGAGCACCACGTCTTTATAATCTTTAAAGGTATCGAAACGCACGTCCATGCTTTCTTTGTATTCCTCCGCCCATGAGCGCACGGCCTCGATTTCATCGGAACGCGGGCCGCCACCGTGATCGCCCTCGCCGATCCGGACCATGATCTCGTTCAAGCCATACTCGCTCTTGCACCGCTCCGTCCATTTTAAGACCTCGCCCCAGTCAAAAATCCAGAACCCGAAACCTTTGAGGGCATGTAGCGGTTTTATCGCCAAAACCTTGGACCCATCTGGCGCCTCCCACCAAAAGATGCACGGATTCCGCTTCCCGCGCTTGAACATGTACGCATCGATGCCGCACTTCTTGAATATTTGCGGGAGTTGCCACGGGTGCGACCATGAATCCTCTTGCCAGCCCGTCGTGACGTCGATGCCGAATCGCTGCTTGAAATACCTCTTGCCGAGCACGCACTGGCGCACGAGCGATTCTCCACTCGGCTCACCGCCTTCCGCCTCGACATACATTCCGCCGGCGATCTCCCAGCGCCCGGCCTTGATGCCCGCCTCGATCTTCTTAAATATTTCCGCGTGATGCTGCTCGGTTGCCTGGTAAAGTGGTACCTGGCTTTGCGTGAACATATACTCGGGAAACTTGTCGAGATTATCCGTCGCCTTGCCGAACGTTTTCTTGCAGCACACTTGCACGGTCTCCGGGTCCCAGCGCCACAACCACGCGAGGTCGATGTGGCTCTGGGCAACGACGTGGATGACGGGCTTGCCTTTCTTGCTCACGTGAATTATTTGTCTATATAACATAAAAAATGAATCGGATCACGACGGAACGAGATGGTCAAAGGTTCAATCGGATTTATTCGATGATGCCTCGCGATGCTTTAGATTTATCGACGACAGCACGATGCCGGTCATAATTAACCCTGCTCCCAAGACAAACATGATGGTCAGTGGCTCCGCGCCCAAGAGAATGCCAAAGAAGATCGCAAACACGGGTTCAAGCGAATACAGTAGTGCTGCCCTGGTCTCGTCGATCATCTTCTGCGCGAATGCTTGGATCAAGAGCGTGATCGTGCCGGCAACGATCCCCAGGTATAGCCAGCTTGCCCACGTCATGAGGGGAATGACCACCCAATCCACGCGCTCTTGAAGAACGGCGGACGTCCCGAGCATCATTAGGCAAATCATGACCATCTGCGTGAGCACGAAGAGCATAGTATCGATTTTCTTCGTATATTTTTCTAAAAGAACGATTTGAATTGCATTGAAAAATGCGCCGATGAGCACGAGAATATCGCCGTTAAATGAAAGGGTACCGATGCCTGAATTACCGAACAGCATGATCGCCATTCCGACGACCGCCACGGCGACGCCCGCGAGCTTCAATACCTTGATCTTCGTCTTGAGCATGAAATACCCCACGAACGGTGTGAACGCGACGTACATAGAAGCCATAAACGCCCCTTCCGACGAGCTCGTGTATTCCAGGCCCCAGCTCACGAAAAGAATCAGGAAATAAAACGCTATCGCGTTGAGCATGGACGCGATGAAGACTTGCTTGTTCATCTTCCTGAACCTTGCCCACCACGGGCAAAATCCCAAGAACGCGATGAGGTGGCGGATGCCTTGGAAAAGAAATAGGGGAATCTCGGTCAAACCTTGCTTGATGAGAATATATTGCGAGCCCCAGACAACCGTGGCTCCTAGCACGAGAATTATCGCGATCCTGGTTGTTTTCGGCGATGTTACAAGGAGCTTTTCATTGTTTTTGTCACTAGCGGGTGGTTCACTGATAATTTGACTCAACTCGTTAAGGTTCGAGGATCAAAAGCACTTGCGAGAAAAAAACGCAAGCATTTTCTGCCCAAAAAAGCGCTTTCACAATGGTCTCCGAGGACGGTAAAGATGCGATCCGAGATGGAATAAATCAGATCGACGAAAGTTTTAGTAACGGAGCGGGATAGCCTCACCCATGGATGCACGAAGTAAGTTACTGCGGAATCTCAAGGATATCTGGACGGGAATGGCTCCAAAACGCGTTTACTTGCGATATTTTTTTGCAGTGCTCGCGATTTATGCCGCTGGCATTGTCATCGGGGCGGCCTTGTATCCCGGAGGCTTTTCGATCTTGACCGTCTATGTCAGCTATCTCGGAGGCGATCCGGAGAACCCCATTGGAAGATATCCATATAACGCAACCGTGCTCATTGCTGGCATCCTTCTCATCCCGCATTTCATCTATTTGTATCGACGACTCACGCCGGCCTGCAAGATCATCTCGTTCCTCGCATGCTTGTGCGGCATCGTGGGTGCCGCGGGCTTTGCCAGCCTCGGCATCTTCCATCAAGGTTTCATTTACATTCACGATAGTCACCGCTGGGCGACTGACATGGCATTTGGTGGTCTCGGTGGCAGCGCATTCTTCATGCTCATGGCATTCATCCGGAAATCGTGGATGACGCGATCGTGGCCAAAATGGTGGCATACCTTCATCGTGTATGCGCAAATACTCGGCATCGTCGGAGTGGCCTTGCTATTCTCGGAAACAGACTTGTTTACTGGTTTACCCATTGATCCAGCATTTTTTCAAGATAAATTTTGGGAATGGTTCTATACATTCGCCGTGATGGGATGGCTCATTGAAATCGGGCTTATCGTGCCCAAGGAAGCTGACCCCAAGCGAACCATATGAACCGTAGTACCTACGATTCGAATTTTGAATCAAGGCCGTACTTTCTCATGATGGCAATGGCGCAATATTTCCCGCACATGCTGCATTCCTTCTCTTCGCCGGGGTGGATGCTTTTCGCGGTTTCGGGATCGATCGCGTGCTCGAATTGCTTAACCCAATCCTTCTTAGCCCGCCACGAGGAAAGCTGGCGATCCTCATCGAAGCACGCGTCTATGCCATATTTCATCGAATCGCCGACATGCGCGGCGATCTTGGCTGCAATGACACCTTCGCGAACTTGGTTCACGTTCGGGAGCCCCAGATGCTCGGCCGGCGTGATCGCGCATAAATAATCGGCACCATAACCCGCTGCCATCGCTCCACCGATCGCCGCTGAAATGTGATCGTGGCCCACGCCGATCTCCGTCGGTAATGGCCCCGCGACGAAGAGCGGTCGATTACCTGTGATGCGGTTGTGTTCCTCGATCCATGCTTTCAAGTCGCGGGCGTTCACGTGGCCACCGAGCCCCTCGATGATGACTTGCACGCCCCGGTTATTTGCACGCTTTGCTAACTTGGCGTTGGTGTAAATCTCTTGCAACTGGGGCTCATCTTTCAAGTCATGGACGCAACCGCTGCGCATCGCGTTACCGAGGTTGAGCACGACCCCCGTCTCCTTCAACAATTCGACGATGCTATCAAATAGCGAGACAAAAGGATTTTCCCGTTCCTGGCACAGGCTGATTGCCGCCGTCATGGACCCGCCCTTCGACACGACGCCCATGATGCGGCCAGACTGCTTCAGGTGCAAGAGGGTCCCCCGGGTGAACCCGGTATGGATCACTATCGAAGACACGCCATCCTTGACATGTTTCTCGATGACTTTCAAGATATGCTCGTCGGTCGTGCTCTCGAAGGATTCAGCCGTCACGACGGCTTGGTAGATGGGCACTGTCGTCACGGGCATTCCCGATGACGAGATTAGTTTACGACGCAAGCCATCTATATCGCCCGCGGTCGAGCAATCAGACACGGTATCGCCACCGCATCGGAAAGCGACTGCTGCCTTCTCCATTTCCTCGTCTTCATCGCTTTTCAAGGGTGAAGTTCCGAGATTGACGTTCACCTTGGTTCGTAAGGCTTTACCTATGGCTATCCGGGCATAGTCATCACGCCCGAGGATCACGGCGTTGCCGCCTTGTATGGACCGGAGCAACTTTTCCGGATCGATCTTTTCTTTTGCCGACACCGCTGTGATAATGCTCTTGTCTATGGATATCATAATCTAACCGAGATGCAGAAGGATCGATTTTCAGCTAAGCAAATAACGTATCGTGTAAAAACCATGTCTGACACGTGCACGTGGGTAAAAGAAGTTTCCTCGTGAGTTTGTTATGAATACGCTTTCCCTTCGATGACATGCAATGTTTTAAAAAATGCCGATTCCTTGATGAAAATAACCACGTACCAAGGCATGGGTTGACACATGGCATTCTTGCGGACCTTTGCATGGTCCTGGCACGGACTGCATTAGGCGCCAGGCCCCATCACAGTGTCAATCCAAGGTAGTGCGCCGCTCATTTTCGCGTTGATAGAACAGTTACAACGAGATTAGCATTTATTCGTTTTCCAACGATCGACGCTTGTCTTTCATCGAAACCAGGGTCAATACGTCCCGGCTTTGTATGCCCGTGACGAACCTGGTCCATTTATCACGATTGTCGATAAAAAATGTAAAAAAGGATGAATCTATCATGAGTGAAAAAAATAAAACCGGTATCAAGGAAGCAATCCAGAAAAAAATCGTTGAACACAAACCATTGGAAAGTTCTGAAGCGTATGCAGCCATGCACGACATCATGGATGGCACGGCGACTCCCGCCCAAATCGGCGCGTTTCTCGTCGCTCTCAAGGTGCAAGAGCCCGGCATCCCAGAAGTGTCTGCGATGGTGCGTTGCATGAAAGACTTCGCGAATAAAGTACACCCCGCGGGGAAAGGCCCGATCGTCGACACGTGCGGGACCGGTGGGGATACGTTGAAAACGATCAACATCAGCACCCTCAGCGCGCTCGTCGCAGCAGGAGCAGGCGTGACCATTGCCAAGCATGGCAATCGAAGCGTGACATCGCCATGCGGCAGTGCTGATGTCCTGGAACATTTTGGCGTGAACATAATGGCTCAACCAGGAATCGTGGAGCAATGCATAAACAAAACAGGAATAGGATTCATGTTTGCTCCCGTGTTCCATCCGGCCATGAAATACGCATCGGGTCCCCGGAAAGAAATCGGCCTCAAGACGATATTCAACGTGTTGGGCCCGCTCACGAACCCGGCGAGTGCCAACGGTCAAGTGCTTGGCGTTTATGACAAGGCACTCATGGATGTGATGGCTAGTGTGTTGCTCGATTTCAACGTCAACCATTTCTTCATCGTCTACAACGAGCACGGCGCGGATGAACTGCTGCCCGTGGGAAAGAACATCGTGAAGGAACGTAGCCAAGGAAAAGTGCTTTCTCGCGTATTCGAGGCCAAGGATTTCGGCCTTCCGGAAGCAGCATTGAAAGACTTGATGATCAACGCATCGAAGGAGGAAAATATCAAACGTTTCACCGAGATCTTGAAAGGTCGCGGTCCTGAAGCACTTTTCAATGCCGTTTTGATGAACAGTGCGATGGCGATCATTGCGGGTGAGCGCGCGAAGGACATTCTCGAAGCTGTTGCCCTTGCGAGGAAATCGCTGGAATCTGGTGCCGCTCTTGCCAAGTTGAAACAACTTGTCGTGGAAAGCGGTGGCAACCTGCAGCAATTCGAAAAGGCAATGGGGGCGATTTGAACCGTCATGCCGAACATCCTCGATGCCATAGCCAGCACGCGCCCCTCGACCTTCAAGGAGCAAGCCCGGCGCGAGTATGCACCTTGCACGCGCAAGGCAAGGCCGAGCCTCGCGAATGCTTTGCGAAAAACCCGAGCTCGCGCCGCGAGCATAATCGCCGAGCTCAAGAAAGCTTCTCCATCTCGCGGGGTGTTTGCTTGCGATGATGTCGTGCAGCGACTACGTGCATACGAGGAGTCCGGCGTGCAAGGCTTGTCGATTCTCACGGAACCGACCAAGTTCAATGGGAGCTTCGATGATTTGCACTGTGCCGTCGAGTCCACGGCCTTGCCCATCTTGTGCAAGGATTTCATCGTCGTTAGTGGCCAGCTCGATCTCGCGAGTAAAATCGGCGCGAACGCTGCGCTCATCATCGCGAAACTCGATGCGTCTCTTGCACTCGCAGGGAAATGTCTGGAGCTCGGCATGGAACCCGTGATAGAAATCCACGACGAGGATGATCTCGCCAAGATCGTCACCTTCGTGAAACGACATCCCAAGAAGTGCATCGTCGGCATCAACAACCGCGATCTCGCCACGCTGGAAATCAACATCGGGACAACGACACGAATGCTTCCGGTGGCGAAAAAGGCGCTCGGCGATAATGTGATCATGATCAGCGAGAGCGGGATAGAAAGCCCATCCGACGCGAGAGTATTGACCAAGGCGGGGGTTGATGGCTTCTTGATCGGCACCGCATTTATGAAGACGCCGGTCCCCGCCATACCTGGCACGATCAAGGAAATGCTACTTGCTTGCAGACGAGGTGCTTGAACATGGTCGAGATCAAGATCTGCGGCGTGAAAGACGAGCACACGGTCGAAGTTGCGAGGAATAATGGTGCAACATTCGTTGGAATCGTCACTGGTGCACCCGATTCCCCGCGACATGTCACGTACGAGAAAGCCGGCGACATCATACGCTTTGCAAGGGGAAAGATCAAGACCGTTCTCGTGACGCGTGAATTAACGGCTGAATTTATCGACAGGGCACCTCTCGTCGGCTCGGACATGGTTCAATTCCACAAGGCAAAGCAACTTAGGCTCGTGGAGCGGCTTCAAGATGAATTCACCGGGGGAGTCATCTTTGCGATCTCGGCGGAAATGGATGATGATGGCCTCGCAAAGCTTGCGAACCTCGCAAGAAGAAACGACATCATCCTCCTCGACAAGAGCCAGGGAAAAGGGATCGGCATCGATGATACCACACTGGCTAACGAGTGCCAGCGCATTGAGAAGAACTTCCGGAGGAAACTCGGGGACATCTTCGTGGCGGGTGGGTTTAATCCTTCCAACGTCATGTCCTTCTTGCAAAAACACCAGCCACGGGGAATTGATGCGAGCTCCGGGCTCGAATTAACACCAGGCGTGAAGGATCAAGCTCGCATCAAGCAATTCTGCGAAATGATAAAAAATTCATTAAAAAATCAAGATGGACTACCATGAAAAAACTGGATTATTACGGAAAATATCCATCGAGCGACGGGCGATTCGGCAAGTATGGTGGCATGTATGTACCCGAAACCCTGGTGCCGGCCATCATGGAATTGAAAGAAGCGTATGCGCGCATCAAGGACGATCCCGCTTTCGTCTCGTCGCTCGATCGGTTACGCAAGGATTTCGCGGGCCGTCCAACCCCGCTAACATTCGCGAGTAACCTTTCAAAGAAGCTCGGCTGCAAGATCTACCTCAAGCGCGAGGACCT
>JAUQYW010000332.1 GCA_030587525.1 Candidatus Sigynarchaeota archaeon
GTGTAAGCCGTGGTCTGATGATTGCGCCGAGCTCCTTCAGATTGACTTTGACAAGAAGGACCAGGATGGCCTCTTGTGGATTCGTCCCAAGGGGCTTGAGGGACCAGAACCACCCGAGGTTCCACACGTGACAGACCCCGGATTCAACACGACGTGGTTCGAAACAACCATCAAACAGTCTGCTCAGATGATTATCGAGAACGGCATCGATCCGTGCCACGCGTCATGGGTCCATGCAAACCCACTCGGATTCGGGACGGCGGGTGAAAAGCCCACGAACGTCGTGCACAAAGGGCACACGATCGAGTTCGACTACGTACCAAACCGCGAAGCCCTGTCGACGAAACTGTTCGGGCTCAGCACGACGCACAACTCCCACGCATTTGCTCTCCCGTACACGACGTGGAGTGACGTGATTGTCCACGGAGACAAGGTGCTCATGACGTACGTGACGCTGTGTCCGTTGGATGAATTCACGACGAAGATGTTTGTCGGATTCAGTCAGAATTTCGGATTTCCGTCATCGCTGTTTGTGCTCATGGGCAAGGCGATTGTCGAGCAGGACCGGGCGATCCTCGAGAATCTCGACTCGAGCTTTCGGTTCAAGGGGATGAACGGAGAGCACGATGAACTGGTTGTGGCGTACCGCGAGGCTTTGCACAATAGTATTTTCAAGTGAACTAAGTATGAAGTACACCATGTGTTGCTGGATTCTATGCGTGTGGTGTCCACGCTACCATAACATATTAAAGCTACATAAAGAATGAAGCAGACGGATGACCACTACACGATCGATGAATTTTCACTGCTGTCAAAACGTACGTCCCATCTGTGGGAATGTTTCAGGATGAAATGATAAAAAAAACATAAAGTAATAATAAAAATGCCCCCTCGTCGCACCCCACCGAGATCATCTATTGCTCGTCATGCGACACAGCAAGAAATGACCAGACGCCTCCTGAATTTGCAGCGTCAAGCTCAAGCTATTATATCGGCAACCCCTCGTCGAATGATGCTTGCAACACAGCGTAATCGAAACATAAATTCTAATCGGGCGGAACGCGCCCGGACGATTCAGGG
>JAUQYW010000344.1 GCA_030587525.1 Candidatus Sigynarchaeota archaeon
ACGATCGACTTCACGCGGCATACCAGCGCGAAGATCCGGGCTTGCAATCGTGCATACTCGTCGATGGGACATGTTTTGAATTCGAAATACCGTCCAGCCCATTGAAGATCCGGCTTTGCAGCGATGTAATGATCTCGGGTGACTTGATAAAACTGCGTTTTAGGCGTGAGACCGAGAATTCTCGCTTGAAGAAAAACTCGTGAAATATTCTCCGCTTTCTCCCGCTCGTTTGCAGCGAAATTATCCCGCACGTGATTCAAGAACCTGTCAGTGCTGATACGAGCGGAATTGAAATCGTCCATGCCGGCTATTCTGTACTCGAAATAACAAGCCGCGGAATAGGCTTGTTCGAATTTTTTGCCAAACTCTAGTTCCGGTGATGGTACGGGTTCGACAGGCAAGTGCAAAACAAGTCGTGCGAGAGTTGACGTGCTGATAGTTAACAAATCAAGTTCACTTCGCATTCTCGTGTTTATTTTGGTCAATACGATTTCGAGGAGCCCTTGAATTCCGTTTCCATCACGGCAATGGATTTTCGGCGTGATCGCAAGCATTCATCGAGGAACTATTCTTCACGGTGAAGGAACTATAAAAAACACGATAAAGATGGCAGGAAATGTTAATTGGAACGCATTGAACACGAGCTGGGCAACAACTATCGGAAATGCACAATAGCACACAATAAGGATCTGAACAATGTTCATTTTGCCGTCCACACGATCGCGCAAATGGACAAAAACCGACTAAAATAAAGAGATGATGTTCACATTCCGATGATGGTCCAACGCGAATCAGATCGGGATCCCTCGCAACAACCACCAGAGATCACGTCGATCGAAGTGCATTCTCGGGGATCGGCACCTGTTTTGCACTGCCAAGGCAATGCATCGAATTATCCGCAGATCACGAGCGACCCTTGAATCGACCACGACGGAAAAGTACTCGAGGTGCTCGACCGCCGGTTCCAAGCACCCTCGTTCTCTCGACTGCATCGCGTGCAAGCTCGATCGGATGAATCCTACGCTTGAAGGTAGATTCCCTCCGAAGCAACTTCTTAGCATTTCGGTTGTTGATGTCACTCGCGTTGAAAAAGGTGCGCGAAGCATGGAAACTACCAATAAACTCCTCAAGTGGAGCATAAGAA
>JAUQYW010000369.1 GCA_030587525.1 Candidatus Sigynarchaeota archaeon
TTGTAACGAAAAAATATTCGATATGCCAGCACTGCTGGTGATGCGAAGATGGCAAGTCCAGAATCCTCCAAGAACGAGTCCCCGATCGAACCAAGCGGGCAAGGCAACCCCGAGGCTCCATATGTTCCAGAAAACACGAGCACAGCACGCTCAATTATCCCCGGCTTCGTCTCGTGGGTGCTCGGCATCTGCATCTTGTCGTTCGGGACCCAATTCTACACCGAGATCGAAGGAAATTGGCTCAATTCCTACATGTTTTATTATGTGAGTGGTGAAAGCGAGCTCGCGGTGAGCCTTATGGTGGGCACGAGTGCGATCCTCGGTACGATTTGTTTCATCATCTGGGGATTCGTGTCTGACAACCTGCAAACGCGGCTCGGGCGCCGGGTGCCGGTCCTACTCGTCGGATTGCTCGGCACGGCGATTTTCATGATCTTGACCATGCTCACCACGTCGTATATCCTGGTATTCTTGCTGGTTGGCATTCTTATGGCCATCACGTCGAACATGTTCCACATGGGAAACAAGGTCATCGTCCCGGACTTGATCCCGAAGGAACGGCGTGGCCGCGTGAATATGCTGATCTTAATCGGGAGCACGGCAGCTTCGGTTCCAATCTGGGTAATGAGCATGGTCCTTTTACCTGATGGTGAGGCCTATTCCCTCGACATACACCTCATGTTCATGCTCGCAGCGATATTCGTCTTGATCGCCACGTCGATCACCACGCTGGTGTTACTCAAGGAACCAAAGGTGGAATACCCGCGAATCAGCCTCCGGTCGTTCTTCAGCGTCGAGATGTTTCGGAAAAACCGGTCGTTCTTCATCCTCTTTGTGGCGACTATGTTCATCATTATGAGCCAGAACGCCTACCTTCCCTACCTCTTGATCTTGCTGCAAGAAATCGATATCGAGATCGAGGAGCTATTCATCGCTCTCCCGATCGTCGGCGGGTGCGTCGGTTTTGCGGTCATCTTTGCCATGAAATTCATCGATAAGATCGGTCGCAAGAAGATCGTTTTGCCATGCCTTGTCATTGCCCCGATTGGTGGAATTATCTTGTCGTTTTTCGGCAATGACAAATGGGGCTTGATTACCGGCTTCGCAATTATGATGCCGTTTGTAACTGTATCCCAACTCGGGATCGACACCTGGACCCAAGATCTTCTCCCAGCTGAAGCACGTGGAAAGTTCATTGGCATCATCCGAATCGGGAACGCGATCGGGAAGGCAGTCGGGGTCGGGTTTGCCGCGGTGCTCGCAACCCAGTTTGGCATCTTGTGGATCTTCATGGCGGCGGGGATCGTGCTCTGGATCAGCATTCCCGTGTTTCTCAAGGTGCCGGAAACCTTGTTCAGCAAGGAAAAACGGCTCGAGTAGCCATCACTGCCCCCCTCGCATCATTTTTTTATGGTTTTAACTGCATTAGCTTACTATGAGCGCCTTGAAATTTTCGACAACCATTACAAATTCAAACATCGTCAACCTTCCCTTTCAAGCGATTTTAAAGGGGGTAATCGAGGCGGGCTTTGACGCCGTCGATGTTCCCGGGGAACCAGAAACGTATCCGATTAGGAAAATAAAACCGCTTCTTGACTCGTGTTTATGTTCGAAGCAAATTTCAATAGGGGAACTCACGGCTTGCATAAATCCTGGCAGGGACCTCGTCAATCCAGATGAAAAAAAGCGAAAATCGGCGATAAAATACATCAAGTATTGCATCGACGCCGCTGCTGAGCTTGGCGTTTATGTGACGCATTTTTGTTTCATCACGAACGAGCAAAACTTGAACAACACCCCGAGAGAAAAGCTGGAAGAGCGGGCGATCGATGCTATAAAGCAATGCGCGAATCATGCTGAAAACTCAGGCGTCATCCTCTTGATCGAGCCCCTCTTCAAACAAGATGTTTCGTTAATTAATCGCGCGGAGCAGGCCGTTTCGCTATATGCCCGTGCCCTGGGCATGGACATCGACACCTTCGTCGGCCATCAAAAGCAATTCGGGTTGCTCCTCGATATCTTCCATATACACCACGAAGAATCCAGCATAGACAAGGTCCTTGAAAAATACATCAAGATAACCTATCACATGCATGTTGCCGACCACCCGAGGGGATTGGATTTCAAGCGGCCCGATTCCG
>JAUQYW010000387.1 GCA_030587525.1 Candidatus Sigynarchaeota archaeon
ATCTCGTCATGAAAACCAACGTCGAAACAGTGGATGATACAGTAGGGAACGCGGAGATCTGCAAAAAGTATTGCGGGGCCTGCCCCACATTCAGGAACAACCAGCTTGCGGATTCTGCCCCCCACGAACTATTCTGTGCACGGGGAAAATCATCGGTTGCAGAAACAATAAAAACGAGCAGTTGCTATTGTCCGGCGTGTGAGGTATTTTCGAAATACAAACTCGTTATCGGCTACTTCTGTGCGAAGTGATATAATACCATAAAAAATTCCTCTTCTTTCCGGTCATCGTACCACGTTCCGGACAAACCCCCCTGCAAGGCACAAATCAGCCTGTCTTCCGGGTTTTGATCCGTTGCGAGATCGCTCCCGCATTTTCTGGGCTGTCAGCGCGGGATTGAAACCTTCATGGATTTAAAGTATCCATCCTAACTGAAAAATCTCGTAAACCGACATGCCATTTTGAAAAAAGGGAAATTGAGTATATTGGCGTATTAAAAATCAGTCATAACCCGGAACTGGTCGATCTCTTCCCTGTCGAGCTGCTCGATGAATGCCTCGGCCGCGTGGCTGATGTCCTTGCTTGCCGTGATCGCACGCCCGACCACGAGGATGTCGGCGCCGGCCTTTAATGCGTCCTTTACGATGTTCACGCGGATGCCGCCGGCCGTGGCGATGAGGAGCTTGCCGCCCGCTGCCTTCTTCAGCGCCGGGATGTCGCCCCATGCATGGGCGGTGTCTTCAGTATCGATCGCACGGTGGAGCTCCACGATGTCGGGCTTGACCTTGAGCTTCTCGAGCACCTTGACCGGGTTCTGGACGTTGAGCATGTCGATGATCGAGTAGATCCCGACCTTGCGGGCTTCGGTGATCGCCTTCTCCATGGTGGACATTGGTGCAAGACCGGAGACCACGACCGCGTCTGCGGATGCATCGGCTGCCATGCGGGCTTCGAGGTTGCCCGTGTCGAGGATCTTTAAGTCAGCGATGATGAACGCGTTGGGGCGCAGCTTACGGATCTCGGAAATGACACCGAGCCCGAACTTTTTGATG
>JAUQYW010000308.1 GCA_030587525.1 Candidatus Sigynarchaeota archaeon
TGCTTCGATGCTCACGTCCTTGGCCTTTTTTGCTTTCTTATAAATGCGGCGGAGTGGTTCGGGCTTGTAATCGAGGAGCGTCGCGATCTCCGCTTCTTCTGGCGTGAATAAATGTTTCAAGATTCGGATTTCAACGCCAGACTTCGTGGCTGGAAATCCTATCGGGAAAGAATCGAGATGTTGCTGCAATTTTCTATAAACACCGTTAT
The DNA here is from genome assembly GCA_030587525.1 of Candidatus Sigynarchaeota archaeon. Lineage (GTDB taxonomy): Archaea > Asgardarchaeota > Lokiarchaeia > Sigyniarchaeales > Sigyniarchaeaceae > Sigyniarchaeum > Sigyniarchaeum tengchongense. The sequence continues at coordinate 210 of JAUQYW010000308.1, forward strand.
CGTCGCTTGGCATGTTGTCGTTCCACCTTCGTACTTGCTTAACTAGATTCGCGTGAAAGTTTTAATGTTTTCAAATCAAAAAATAACCAGCGTGACGAGCCATGCCGACATGTGAAAATGAACAGCTAATCATGAAAGCTTTCAACCACGAACCAATTGATAAAATACCCAGTTTCGTGCAGAGCATCATGGACGCGGTCTGGAACGCGTATCTCGCGAAATACGAGGATACCATCCTTGATGACACGATCTTGATCACCCCCATCGGCGACATGACATCGTTCAAGGCTTTTGGATATTCATCGCACTGGACGGGGGTGCCGGGCACGGAAGTCGAGGCAACCGATAAATTGAAGGCAAAAGTCGCCGAGATGACCGTCGAGGTGAGGAAAAAAGACCCGCGGTTGAGTATCAGCATCATGGGTGGCATCAAGGGGGCGGCGATCGTCGCGGGCGGGCATTCCATCGGCTGGCACGTCGGTGGAGCCATCCGTGATGCGAAGCTGCTTGAGTGGTGGCTTGACCAGCTCACCATCGCTGCACCAGAAACGAGTGACATCGACAAGTTCATCGAGGCGCGGCGGCAATGCCTCGCGCAAAACTTCGTGCCGATTCCGGGCGTGAGCTTGATTATGGAACCCGCACCACAGATGATTGATTTTGCTATGATATCGATTCTTATGCGTAAAAACCCCGCGCTCCTCCGCCGGCTCTTCAATTTCCTCACGGATATCGGTATTGCCCGGGCGGGTGCGAGCTTGAAGACGGGCGCTCCGCTCCTCGTCATCCCAGATGATTGTGCATACAAGCATGGCCCAATGATCTCACCCGCACAATACCGCGCGTTTGTCCTCCCGTGCTTGCAACGCCTCACGGGCTTCATCCACGAGACGAACCAGCACGCGAAGGTGTTTATGCACACGGACGGCGACATCTACAGTATGCTTGACTTGTTCGTCGAGGGCGGGCTCGACGGGCTCAACCCCCTCGAGGTCAACTCTGGTATGAACATCGGGCGGGTCAAGAAAACACACGGCGACAAGCTCGCATTTGTCGGGAACCTCGACACGGCGGAGCTCTTGCCATTCGGCACGGAAAAAGCGGTTCGTCGGCAAGTGCACATCATCATCAAGGAAGGTATGAGCAACGGCGTAAAGACCGGGCACGTGTTTGCAGCTTGCGGCACGTTACACCACGCCGTGAAGATGGAGAACGCGCTTGCTATGATGGATGAGCTCAAGAAGATCAACGACGGAGCAGTGTCCTTGTAAGAGAAAAGGAAATCTTTTTTCACCCGTGCCGTCACAATTCAATGGGCGTTGAGGTTCCTTGGCTTTAATCGCGATCGATAATAAACCACATGATTGTTGATAGACGTGAATGCACAACCGAACGATGCACCCGTCATCCCGGGTGAGATCCTGGCCATCTGCAAGAGAAAGAGTGCCTCAATCCTCATCAAGGGAACACCCGGTTCCGGTAAATCGAGCCTGGCTCTCGAAATCGCTTCGAGTTTTGAAAAAACCATCATCGTGACGAGTGGGCGTTCCGCGAATGATATGAAACATCCGCTTTCGTGGCTCAAGTCGCAGGTCTCGTGGATGGACGTCGCGACATGGTTTGGCGGGGACGGCATCGCAAATACGACCCTCGCCGAGCGTGTCCGGGTGCTCGGTATATCGGAAAAATTTCCCGTTCCCCTGCTCGTGTTCGACGACCTCGAATCTTTTATGCTTGGCTTGCCCCGCGCGGACATTTTAATCCAGAACCGCCTTTTTTTCGAAATGATCTCAGCAAAGTTTGCAGGTGTTAAAATCATCATCTCCGAGAGCTGCGATGACACGGGTATCGAGGCTTGTGTGGATTGCATCTTGGCATTGCATGATGAGCTGCTTGACGGAAGGCCTATCCGGTGGCTCGAAATCTTGAAGATCGCGGGTGCACGGCGCGGAAGGAAGATGTATCCCTTCACGTTGACGGGCGGGCGATTTTCGATGGGAAATCCTATAGCGCGCCTCGACATAACGAATGCCGTGAAATGGATAGTCTCCCCGGATCCCCCGGGCAGTTATTCCACGGGGTCCGAGCAGCTCGATGCCTTGTACAAAGATTGCCTCAAGATGGGGACCTTCAACGTGTTTGAAATCGACCCGGATCTTCCCAGTGCGATGTCTTCATTTTTCTTAAGCGCAATCATTAATTTCTTGCATCAAAAACGCGGCGTGATCGTTTCAGTAGTCGAAGGCATCAACACGATTTTGATCAACAAGCGTGAGTTTATGCTCTACATCGATGCCGAATCGCTGAACGATTATTATCGTCTCATAGAAGAAAAAACAGGCACCGCGGGGGAATGCCGGCCGTACGTTATCCAGGTCGCGAAAAGGGAGAAGGAAATATTCAAGACATTTCCTGAAGTCTACGATGCACTTGCCGTCAAGACCAATTTTGCTCCGATACTGGCGATCATGGAATATACGGCTATCGATTTCCGGAACGATGATTTCTTAAGAGATCTATCGACCCACATCAAGCTCGTGAAAAATGCCAATATCATCGAGGTTGCGCTCATCAATGCGGGCGTCGATGCTGAAATCCGGTCGTTACTCGTTGGCCTCGGCGACACGCACGTCAAGTTCAAGGTACTCGACACGGGTGTTACCTTGTTTACAGGTCAAAAGCCGTGGTCGAACCACTTTATTATCGAGCTCGCTTCCAAGACGATGCCCAAGATCAAACTCGTCGAGGTTACATGAAACGGTAACCGTGGCATCCATCCCGACCTTTTTTTAATGCTTTTCACGTCGAATTCCGCGAATGAGAAAGAGAATAGTGCGAATTACAAGAAGCAATAATTCAACATGTCGATGACGTGGGAACCAAGATAGGAAATCGATTGGCTTCCAACCTCTGGCGTGATCGTGCTCAAGCACAGCACGTGATCGCAAGCCTGGAGAAGATCCGCTTCGATTGCGGGGGGGATGCCTTGGTGATTTCCGATCACAATGGAAAGGCCCCGAGTTTCACGATCTTGAAATAGCAGTGCACCTTCCTGGCCGGTTGCAACCATCGCTTGGCCTGTCTCGTGCAAGGCCACGAGTGCACGCCGGCCTTCGAGTTTTTCTAGCTTCATCCTGTCGAGAAAGCGGGCCTGGACATCCGTGGAAAGCTCAAGGGCATTAATCTCGATCCCTGGCACTTCGCTCGATCCTTGAGCGAGCTGCTTGAGGAACTTGGCAAGCACCAGCTCCGAATAGAACTTCTTGAACAGCAGCACATCGTCGAGAATATGCCCATCGATCGACAAGATCGCCGGTAGAATTTTTCCCCCGTCGCTTCCGAACCACGCCTCCACCGAGTTATGGGTAGGAATCCCGTCGAAGAGCAAGGAGGACCGGATCATGCGGCAAGCGACGTCGAACCGCCGTCCTTGCGACGTCAGTGCCTTCAACGGAACCGATGGCGTTAACGGAATTGCTTCAAAAAGGAAGAAAAATTTCACCTGTCTTCGTGTCATGGGCAACGATGCCCCCTCATTTTCTCTTGAACACTTCTATCGAACCATCGTTCTTGCCCATGTAGATGATCGATACCATGTTCGTGAAGAGACCATTTTCAACGACGCCGGTGATGTCGTTGATCTGCTTTTCCAGCTTGCCAGGGTCTTCGATGGGCCCGAACTTGGCGTCGATGATGAAGTTCCCGTTATCGGTTATCACCGGGCCCATTTTTTGCACGCCACCCATGCGTAGCTCTGGCCTTGCGCCGAGAGCCACGAGGTGTTTCATGACGACGTTCAGCGCGGCAGGGATGACTTCCACGGGAACTGAGAATTTCTCGCCCAATTTTTTTGACTGTTTTTTCTCGTCAACGACCACGATGAAGAATTTTGCAGCACTGTCGACGATTTTTTCTTGGGTATGCGCCGCCCCGCCACCTTTAATCAAGTTCAACTTCGGATCGAACTCGTCTGCTCCGTCGATGGCAATGTCGAGCACGCCGTCGATGGCCGGGTCATCGAGGGTCGAGACCGGGATCTTGTGCTGCCGGCACAGGAGTAAACTCTGGTACGACGTGCAGACCGCGATGATGTCTCGAAATTCTCCGTTCTTGAGTTTTTCACCCAGCCGTTCAATGCTATACACGATCGTGGACCCGCTCCCGATGCCGATTTTCATCCCCGGGCCGACAACGTGGTTATCCACGGCAGCATAGCCGGCGAGTTTTTTTGCTAGATCGATGGACATGAATCTCTATAACGTTCAAGCAATTTTAAAACATGCGGGCACGATGGCGAGCTACCAAAAAAAATGCAATGCGTGCTACTTGAGTTTCTGGGCAATATCCCTCTTGATTTTTTCAGAAAACACGTAAGTTTCAATATTTTCCAACAAGACTTCGATGCCCCCGTTCTCGTAAAGCTTTTCCAACTCGGGCTTGGCCGCAAGCAAGTCGTAAATGAACATGAGCAATGTGCTCGGCACCTTGATCGGGAGATCGAGCGAGAGCGTGTCGAACTTGTTCACGTCCTTCACCATCTCCTCGCAGAGCGGCGTGTAATACTCCGTGAACTGCGGTTGGTACTCGTGCATCTTGTTGCGGAAGTCCGTGAAGTCCAGCTTTTTCTCGGCGAGGAAGTTTTCAAAATGGATCGCGTAATTCTCGGAGATCTTTTCGGCGATTTCCGAAGCCCACGACTCGCTGAACCCCGAAGATATCATGAGGAACACGAAATTTTCACTTTCAAGCGGGAGAATCTTGAAATTGAGCATGACGCTTCCGATCTTGATGCCTTGGATTTCACCTTGCATCATGTGGGCTGCAAATTGGCGTATCGCTGAAAAAAACGCGGCCAGCAAGTTCTGGTCCAGTTTCGTTTCCTTGAACAATTTCGAGAAGATACTTATGCCATTCGCATCAAACACGGTTATTTGGTCGATGGACAGCCCAATATCGCTCATGGTTGATCTCGTTGCGGGATTTCTTGAAGGAAAAAATGAAGGGACAGATTAAATCATGCTTATTCGATGCTTAAATTCCACTCCAATTCGAATTGCTTGAAATGGAGCTTCATGACTACCGATTTTGCCAGCGTGCGACTGGGCGAGATGCGCGACCTGATATCCTTGACTTTCAAGGATTTCAAGTACTTGATCGCTTCCAGGCACAGCAGCTCCTCGACCTTGGTCTTGAATTCACGTTTCACCGCAGGAAAGTGCATGTAACCGTAGGGCCTTCCGCTCATCTCGTATCGCAATTCCGTGAGAACGAATCCCGCGACCTTTCCGTCTTCCACCGCGAGGATCGTGCCCATGCGGCTCTGCAATTCCCCGTCACGCTTTCTTAAATAATCTTCCCAAATCTTTTCATCGAATGGCTCGTTGTGCAAGGCAAGTTCTTCCTTGAGAATCTCCGTGATCGCAACCTTGTCGCTCGTGTCTTTCGACTGGTATCTCCGTACATCCATGCTGAAAAACTCCTTCGTGTTTAAATAATACAATGGTCTATCGCTGACTTTATATGATTTATTCAAGAAGACATTCCACGGTCATTTCTTGAAGGGATAGCGCTTCAGCAGTTGCTTGGGCGTGAACACGCCGTCCTCGGTGACAATCGCCGTGACGAGTTCCATTGGCGTCGGATCGAACGCGTAATTGAGGGCGGGCACGCCATCGGGTGATATCTGGACTTTCTTGAAAATAGTCTTCACTTCCCACTCGTCACGCTGCTCGATCTCGACGTCTTTCATTTTTTTCTCGAAATCGAGCGTCGACACCGGCGCCGCGACGTAGAACGGCACCTTGTGGTAGTTTGCCATGATCGCGACCTGGTACGTGCCGATCTTGTTGAAGACGGCATCGGATGTTATCCTATCGGCACCAACGACGATTTTTTGAATCTTTCCAAGCCTCATGAGCAATCCTGCTTCGTTATCTGCGATCTGCGTCACCGGAATATTATCTTGCTTGAGTTCCCAGCACGTGAGCGTCGCGCCCTGGAGACGGGGCCGGGTCTCGTCGGATATTACCTTGATTTTCTTTCCCGCCTCGATCGCGCCCCGGATAACGCCAAGCGCCGTGCCGTATCCGACGCATGCAAGCGCTCCCGCGTTGCAGTGCGTGAGCACGGTATCGCCATCATTCAACAAGGTGCCTCCATGCTTTCCAATGCTCCGGTTTTTCTCCACGTCTTCCTCCGCAACGAGCTTCGCTTCGGCAATGAGTTCCTTCACGATTTCTTTTGGTGCCAGATCAAGTTGCTTGGCTTTGTCAAGGATACGCTTCGTGCCCCAGAACAAGTTCACCGCGGTGGGGCGTGTCGAGTCCAGCGTTTTCTTGGCTTGCTCGAGGGCTTTGATCAAGTCCTGTTTCGACGAGCCCTTGAATTCGATGGCCGCGAGCGCCATGCCCATCGATGCGGCGGCACCAATGGCAGGCGCCCCGCGGATCTCCATGACCTTGATGGCCTGGGCCATGCGATCGCACGTTTTCACGTCGATCATGGCAAATTCCAGCGGGAGCTTGGTCTGGTCGATGAGTTTTACATAACCCTTGTAGGGCGTGTCATCGACCCACGCTATGGTTCGTTCGAGCATCATGTTTCACGCTTTCAAGAACTTGTTTGTCAAGTACCGTAAGAACAAGGTTTTTAGAAAAGCCTTTGTTTCTTCCACGGGCTGTGAAAGGGCTTCCCCGTACCCGAGGTTTGCCGGCTGGATGCCAATGATGGCAAATTCTGCATCGAGACCCATGGTTTTCAAGATCTCCACGAAGTAACGCAGCGAGATCGTGTGCGTCGAGAAGGTCGACGCGTCTAGCTCTGCAGGCGTGATGAATGCCAGGTCCCCGGGTTTCGCTTTCGCGCCCATGGACGCTGCGTCGATGATGATGACCCGATCCGGCGCGAACGATTTCACGAGCGAGAGGTACAGCTCCGGTGCCACCGTGGCGTTGAGCACGAGCAAGTTGCCCGATTGGATGCGCTCCTCGTCCGTATACTCGTAGCTGCCATTGTGCGAGGCGTCCATCGATTGCTTGATCTCGCCGATCAGCTCGCGGGCGAGGAGATTGCCGACGACGTCGTCCTCGCGCAAGTCCGCGCCGATACCGATGATGGCCAGGCGGCGTGTTCCTTGCAATTGGTGGAGCAATGCTTGCTCGAAGTGCCTCGATTCCATACATTTAGATTAATGGTGCGGCTATTATATTCTAAGACACAACCCAAAATCAGCATCTGCTTTTACATCAGCCAATGTGACATGCTATGCGCGACGATGAAGACGAGGACATGAGCCCCGACGAGGATTGGAGCGACATCGATCATCCTGAAGGTGAAAAAGGGAAGCGCCCGGATCCGGTATACTTGCTGCTCAATAACGAGGGTGGCGTGGTGCTGGATCCTGCCTTGAAAGACTCATTGTACGAAAAATCGTACTTCGGGAAAATTGATGAAGGAACCAACCTGCTATTCTTGTTTCCCGAGGAGATTCTCGTTTTTTCCGAGCGAAACCGGCTACTCGCGATCAAGGGCCAAAGCATCGAGGAAGCGACCAAGATACTCGGCGAGATCAAGGAGAAATGGGAAAACGGTGGCATCGATGCGTTCGCGGGGGACACGCGATTCCTATCCAGCGAGGCACTGTTCAAGCACTTCCAGGAAACCGTGCCAGATTTCTGGGAAAAATACGTCGTGTACCGCGACCTGAAAACCCGGGGGTATATCGTTCGGCGCGGCATCAAGGACATCTCCCATTTTCGTGTCTACAAGAAGGGTGTCAAGAAAGGAAATGAGCCGGCAAAATTCATCTATTTCGGGATCTTCGAGGGCAAGCCGGTTCCGCTGGTCAAGCTCCACGAGATATCCGATTATGCAATGAACAACCGGCAAGAACTGATCCTTGCCGTCGTCGACCGGCAGATGGACATCACGTATTACAACGTCAAGAAGCAAGAAATCTAATTCTTGCACGTCGAGCCCCGCATCAGCTTGTTGTTCTTTTTGTTCCGGCTCTTTCGCAAGATGGCAAGCGGAAGGTTTGAAGGTAGAAATTTAGGTGGAGAAGCGGAGAAAAAAGAGCAAAAAAATGTTCTCCACCCATATTAGAAAAAAAATATAGGTTGGATGCGTGTAGGATGCGTGTTAGATGCGTGATATGATCACGATCAACTGCACCTATCTACCCGACACGCGCTATTTAAGGTGCAGAGAGGTGCGAATTTCTGAACGTGAACCCCTATATCCCGGTATATCGTATCGTGTCAACAACATCGCACTTTGTGACGATGGGATAACGCAAGAAAAAAAAGGATATAAGTTGAAACGGCATTTATTCGCTGATCAAGTACCGCAGCTGCTCGATGTCTTGCACGGAATCGAGTTCATCCACGAACTTGCGGAAATCAAAAATCGAGCCTTGAAATGAGTATATGCACGAATTCGTGGTGATGTCGGTCGAGATCAGTTGAAAATTAGTGACATTGTCCGCGAATTTTGCTTCTATATTGTAAACGTCATGTAGAATTTTATTCTCGTTCTCTCCTTTCTTGAACGATAGGATGACCTGGCCGTTTACTTTATAATCGTTAGCATCGAATTCATCATCCATGCTTACTTTTGCTTCGGTGCTATTGAGGTAATGAGAGAGCGCTGCACGCACGAGCCCTGACTGATTCTTAAAGTTTTTTTTCTTCTCCACGAGTGCCTGGATCACCTTCTTGAGCTCCTCGCTTATGGAAAATGACATTATTGGCATGATTTGCTTACCTCAATCTTTGATCAAATAAGTCGTTAACTAATAACATCGTTCGAACGTGATGTTATTAATGTTTCTCGGAAACGAATACTTATTCGTTCAGCGAGGTCGTCCACGACAAGATAACGGGGGTGCCGGGGAGCTTGAAAAAA
>JAUQYW010000309.1 GCA_030587525.1 Candidatus Sigynarchaeota archaeon
CACGTAATAGGGCAACAACTCCTTGAAGGCCTTGCGGATGTTATATTGCGTGGCAGGTTTCGGGTTATCGAAACTATCGGCCGTGTTCGACGTGCTGATCTTCAATGGAAAGGCATACGCGTGGAGCCCGCGGGATCCTTCCAGGGTTTTGTTGTCAAAGACTGTATCCGTGATGAACGCGTTGCTGTAGATTTTCTCGTCAAATACCTGCCGGTGCACGATGAAGGACACGTTATTTTGCTGCGGGAGCAGGAACTGCAGCACCTGGTACCGGTCACGCGCCATGAACCCGTGCCGGTAGCAGATGTAGCGCTTGTCGAAGCCCCGCCAGTTCCATTCGATGATGCTTGCCAGGGCCGTTTCGAGCGGGACTTCCTGCCGTGCCTTGTTCAAGTCGACGCTCTCGGCGCCGTATTGGACCTTGCCCGCGTAGAAATCCTTCAATCGTTGCACCAGGGCATCCTTCGATATGTCGGACACGAACCAGTCCGCGCCCGTGACCACGCCCTGGATGCTGCCCAGCGGTGCCTTGTGAAAGATGTTGCACAGGTAGGGATACTTGCTGTATCCGGTGCCGGCGTCGAACGTTGAGGGAGCCAGATCGTGGTCAGGGGTATCTGGCACATCGATGAAATGCATGGTCCCGATGTCTTGGGCGAGAAAATCGAGCTTTTCAGCGTTGGTGCCGAATTTTTCGGCGTAAAACACCTTGCATTTTTTACCGGGTCGTTTCCCGGGTAGCTTGATGAAAAACGCGATTGCCACGCCGACGGTGATGTTGAACACGTTCTCGTCGACGACGATCCCTGCTTTTTTCGCCCGCTCCGGCAGTTCGGCGCGGCCTTGCGCGCCGTGCAGGTCGATGATCCAGATCTCGTCGAAGGCTTGCCGCAGAACGGCTCGCATCCCCCGCTTGGCAATGCCCGTCAAGTAGGAGTTGCTGGTGATGTACGCGACGATGCCTTGCTTGTTTCGATCGGCAATTTTCCATTGAGCGAACCGGATGAATTTCACGAGATCATCGCGGGATGATTTGCGCCCGGTGACTCGTTTCGAGCCAGGACGCTGAAGCACTTCCTCCTTGAAATAATCATCGACCAGCGAATCGATCCATTCAAACACGTTTTGGCTGGCGACGTTGTAAGGGGGATTTCCGATGATGACGGAGATGGGAAAGTCGTTCTTTATGGCACTGGCCAATGATGCACCAGTTGCGTTCCCGTTGAAGCGGGCGTCCAATGGCCGGGAAGGGTGCACCGTGTTCTCAAGAGCATTTGTCAAGAAAATCCCGGGCTTCCGACCTGATTCGAGATTATACCCCGTTGCACGTAGCGTCAGGGTGAGGTTTAACAGGGCGATGGCATAAGGCGCTGGCAGCAGCTCGAAGCCGAAGAGGCGGAGAAGCAAGTCCTCGGTCACGTAGTTTTGCCACGCGCTGGCCAGCGTCCCGGCATCGAGGCTCGCGTGCTGCCTCGAAAAGCTGGTATAGATGGCTTTGATCACGTGATGCAGGAAGATCCCCGTGCCTGTCGCTGGATCCAATATCATGACGCGGTGGTACAGTGCTTGGCCATTGCGTGCCTTGAGCTTGCCCCGATCTGCCAAGCCGTCCTGGATTTCGAATTTTGTTTTCAAGAAATCGTCGATGCTGGTCACGATGCACTTGACGACGGGATCCGGCGTGTAAAAGATGCCGCGATCCCCTTTTTGCGTCGGATCATATTCGGAAAGAAAGATATCGTAGAAATGGAAGATTAGATCTTCTGCTCGCCCTCGTTGCATGAATTCTTGCGAAACAGCATTCATATCAATATCTTGAAGCAACTTGACGAGACTGAACATATCCGCATCTGCAATCGTGGAGATTACACGGTTAATAATGCTTGAGTTGCCAAGCCCTTGAAATAATTGCACGAGGAAGGCTTTTGCGCCTTCGATGTTATCCGAACGTGGATTCCCCTTGCTCGCGATTCGCCACGAGAACAAACCATGTACGATGGCTTGAGCACACGTGTCCGCAAATTCTTTTATGCTTCCGACGTTGCCGAGATGATCCGTGAAAGACTGGTGAAGCTCGTGCACGGGGCCATCCAGTGCCTCGTGGTCGTGAAGGAACTTGATGTGTTCACGCAGTTTCATAGCAATGCTTGCCATTTGCGATGCAAGAAGCTTCAATGCCATTTTAAACAAGCAATCCTCCAAGATTTTGAATCGTGGCATCGATACGCTCCATTGTGGCGATGATGCACTGGACATGGGCGGCAATCCGCTTGAATTCATCGACGTCGCTTGCAACGAGCTTCCTTCCTTTTCGTTCCTCCAGCCATCTCGTGCAAGCCGAGTAGGCGCCGATTTCAAAGCTCAGGACCGCCGCGGGAATGCCTTGGAAATACTGTTGCTTGTTGATGCGGAGCAGCGGGCCGTCGATCTTGACCGTGCGAATAACATTGTCGCCGGTGCCCATGAACTGGATGCTGGAAACATCGATGGCATTGCCGCGCATCGCGTAACTCGACGCCGCGTCGGAACCGAGCTGGACGAGGTTGACGAACAGCGCCTTGCTGGTGGTGAGCGGGACCCGGGGAAAATCTGCCTCGAGCAGGTCTGCATATCGCGTCCGGTAGCGATTCGAATGGAAAATAGCGAACATGTACTGCAACACGTCGTCTGGACCGAACGTGGTGTTCAAGTCGCCGTGCCCGTCCGGGATGAATCGCAGGCCGACCGCGCTTGCTATGGCCGCGACAAAGCCGGGGTCGAGGTTTGGCACGCGGCCGCGATCGCCGATTTCCCAAGTCTTCAGCTTCTCGAATAGTTTCGCAGTCTTGAGCGCGGTTTCCGACCCGGGGTACACGTAAATTGGGAAGACGGACTCTGTGCCGTGGTTGTCGGAGCGGATCGCGCCGTCGGCCACGATCGTGCTCGCGATCGAGAAATAATTTTTCGGGCGATTCACCCGCATGCGCCGCCGCGTGATGATGGCGGTGTTTGGCAGGAGCATGTGCGACATGACGTCGTTCCGCGGGCGCCCGTGGAACCCGGCACTCCGCCCCGTGTAATAGGTGTACCGGGTGTCGAACGGCCGGTACAGGATCGGCTTGATCGCGTCTTTCGACAAGCACCGTTCCTTGATGTCACCGATGGCACCGCGCAGCCATGCCTTGGCCGGGTTGCACGCGCTGCCGTATCGTTCTTGGAGCTTGTCGGGAGCCAAGCCGTGGAGATCTTGCACGACGCGCCACACGTCATCGGGCGAGAAGTGGATCGCCATCGCGTCGTTCCCGGTCACGATCACGGTGCTGTTGACCGGCATCGCGTCCTTGATCGACCAGTCTCTCGCCAACGCGCTTCCCGGGGCGTTCACCGGATAAAAAAAGTAAAAGGGCTTCGTGTCGCGTGGGTGGATTTCGATCCATGGAATCCCGGGAATGTCCCACGCGGCTAATTTCTCGAGCTTGTGGCTCGCGAGGCCGTATAGATCCGCGTAATACACGTGCCGTTCTGTCGCTGCCGGTTTCTTGAGAAAAAACCCGATGGCGACGCCTTGCTCGATGGCGAAGATGTTCTCGTCCTTGGAGCCATCCGGGCAGGTCTCCTCCTTCTTCGTGTTGCCGTGCAAGTTCAGGATGTAGATGGTGTCGAACGACGCGAGCAAGGATTGACGCATCCCGCGGAACGTCGGGTTGTCCAGGTAGCCGTGGTTCGTGATGAAAGCGACGATCCCTGCACCGGTCTTGTCGATGCGCCACTGGGCGAACCGGAAGAATTTGACGTAATCGTCATTCAGCCACTTGGGATTTTTCTCGTCCAGTGGTGCCCCGTCGACCTCGAAATAATTGGCCGCGAGTTCGGGCGATGTTCCAGAGCCACGGAGCATAAAGCGCATCCACTCGCTATCATTCGTGGAGCTTCCACGGTATGGCGGGTTCCCGAGTATCACGGATACCGGGATCTCGTTTTTCACGCGATCCGCGAGCTCTTTCTCCTCCGCGACCCAATCCGCAAGGCTAGCCGATGCCACACCCGTGCCATTGACCCCCTCGAGCGCGTTGGCGAGGTGGATCCCGATCGGTCGATCCGCAATGAAATTGTACCCGGTCTCCTTCAATGCCAAGCAAGTCGTCACATGGGCGATCGCCAAGGGTGAAAGCAGGAGCTCGAAGCCGTGGAGCCGCGGCAAGAGGTGCTGGGCGACGTATTCGTTCCATACTTGCTTGAACCGCGGTGCTGGCAAGGCCGAGTTCGCGTTCTTGAAGGTTTTGAATATCGTGCCGATCACGTGCGCGAGGAACGTGCCGGTTCCCGTCGCGGGATCAAGAACCTCGATCTCGTGTGCCGGTCCCGGGATTCCCGGGCTCTTGGCCAAAGACGCGTCAGCGAGCCCGCCTGGATGGTGAAATTCGTGCTGGAGGAAGTAATCGGTGCCGCGTACGATGAATTGCACGGCGGGACCCGGCGTCGAATAGATGCCGTGCTTGGCTCTCTGCTGCGGATCGTATTCGCTCAAGAAGATCTCGTAGAAAAAGACGATGGGATCCTCGCCTTTGCATTGCGCGATAATATCTTGCAAGGTGGTTTCGAAGTCATGCTCTTGCAGCAGCTGGACCAGCGCGAGCACGCCGAGGGATTCGATGTCGATGGTACTTCCGGCTCGCTTGTCCAGCGGGAATAGATCCTTGAACATGTTTTTCAAGAGGTGGCTCGTCGGGGGAATCAAGGCCGTGATGTTGCTTGCTGAAAAATTGTTACCATTGACGATCCTTGCAGCAAAAAGGCAATAGGTTATCGTTTGGGCGTACATGTCGGCGAACTCGCCGGGAGTTATGCTGGGAAAAAGGTGATCCTTGAAGATCTCGAACCATCTGTGCAAGGTGCCGGCCGGGTTCTTGCTGTTGTACTCGTTCAAGACTTGCTCGCGAATCTTTTTCGCAAGGCTCGCTAGCCTTTGCGCGAGCAGCATGGATGCCTTTTTTTCCCGTTGCGTGGTTTTTCATCCCCCTCGCATGGCCTCGGCCAGGTGTTCGATCGAAAAGGGTCCCGCTACCCGGGCTTTACCAGGTTCCTTTATCGGTTGCGAGATCACGGGTTCTTTCATGATATCCAAGCCATAGGCGATGGTTTTTTGCGTGATATGCTGGTACTCCTTGTAGGTGAAATCGAAATCATTTCCGGCACGCTTTAACGGGTAATAATCGAACCGGGCGCCGATGAGGCGGTCGCGGGCGGCATCGATAACGGCCTTGCTTTGGTGGCCGGCGATCCAGCGCCGACCCCATTTCTCGCACGTGATGCTTGCGATGCCGGGGCCGTCGACGGGGCTCGCGACGATGTCCCCGGGCTTGCTCGTCATCAAGATGATTCGGTCGAGCACCAGTTCGAAGTCCACGCACGCGGTGCCGTTTTTTGCGACCAGCGTGTCGTCCCAGATGTTCGAGAGGAGCTTGATCGGGAAATCGTCGAGGTAATAAATGTAGAGGAAGGTATCGCCAGCATCGTAGATCCTGTTGGCATCGCCAAGCCACTTCATGCCCACGTCGACGGACACGACCCAGTGGCGGTTCGGCGGAGGACTTAGCGTGCGGCCATTGTACGAGAAGGGCACGGTGCGGCCTGCCGAAAAACCCTGGGAATGCAGCGAGATCGTCTTGAACCGTCGCGACCCCGGCGGGAGGAGATCAGGGTTGAGCCGCTCCTCCCGGGTCAATGCCCGGCGCGTCTTGCAGGACAGCTCGACGAAGCCGTAGCTGTTCAAGCTCTTGGCA
>JAUQYW010000486.1 GCA_030587525.1 Candidatus Sigynarchaeota archaeon
CGGGTTCTTCACTTCATTCAGCAGCGTTTGGATTTCCTGGTCGATTTCATCTGACACGATTATCACTACAAGAACATTGCCAAAACTATTTTTAAATCTGATGGCGACATTAACGAGCACCCGGTTCTTGAGGGAATTGCACCAGCAATATTGCAACTCTTCAAAAACGGGGTACCTTTTTTTCGAACTTGATATGGATGGGAATAGTATTCATTCATTATTGGGTGATGTTAGAATGCACAAAATTCGTCGGAGTATCCCGCGCATCTTTCAGCGAATGGGCAGTTCTGGCGGTTTTGGTGTTACTTGGATATTAGGCACGTTTATTAGCCTTTCATGGTGGAATTTACTTGCTGGAACGATTTAGATCGTTCCAGACAAAAAAATCCAGCGCTATCCATTGCTTCCACCATGAGCCAACAACCACCGCCCGAAGACCCGAATAAAAAAATCGAGGACCCGAAGAAAAAATATCTCGATATCCTCAAGAACGGGCTAACGCCCTTTGATAGGTTCGTGTCCCGGGGTGATGTAAAGGACCACGTGGACGTTCCAGCGCCACGCGGCGATCTCGATGCTAGGTTAGTGGGAGCTGTCGACCGGGTCGTTGATAACGGGATCTCGCTGAGTATTCCGATCCTAGGCGTTGCAGGCTCCGGAAAAACCCACGCCTATTGGGCACTCAAGGACAAGGAGCGATCCTTGAAGAATCCGAACTGGACGATTGTCTACGTGCCGAGCCCGCCCACCGCGATCCGCATCTTGTTCCACGTGTACACCTGCATCGCGAACGAGTTTCCTGGCTTCATTGACATCGTTTCGAAAAACTTGATAAAGGAATTCACCTGGGATGAAAAACCCGACATTGATTCAGTGGTCAAAAGAGCAGTGGCAGCCTATCCGCCCGAGTTTGCCGATTGCATCAAGATGCTCGTCGTTTATGGCTTGATCGATAACAAGCACAAGCGGGACTTGGCGCGCCGCTGGGTCTTCGGCGAGGCGATCGACGAGCGCGAGTTCGAGGGCCTCGACATCCTCTCCGTCATCGAGGAAGATAACACGGGGCTCGCAATGATCAAGCTCATCACGAAATACTTGCTCGTCGACGGTGATGGAACTAACGGTGAAAAGAAACACAAGATCCTCGTGCTCTTCTTCGATGAATTCGAGAGCCCGTTCCGCATCCACGGGGCCGAGGCCGAGCAAAAGTTCATCGACACCCTGAACCGCATTTTCCGGGAAGTCGAAAATTTCTTGCTCCTCGCTGCGGTGCTCAAGGACGTTTGGGATAAGATCCTCGGTATGTTCGATGACCCGTTCAAGTCACGCATGCAATCACTCCTGGAGCTCAAGCCTTTCAGCTTCGACGACGTGAAGGACCTCATCTTCAAGTCCCAAGAGAAGTTCTGGTGGGAAAATCACATGCCTCCGCCCGACGACTTGTTTTTCCCGTTGAATGAAGCGGTCATACGGCACGTCTTCGAGCGGACCCGCGGGAATCCCCGGGAGACCATCAAGCTCACGCGCGTGCTCATGGAGAAAGTCGTGGGCGGCGAGATCTCGACAGACGAGATCCTGGGAATAAGTCAGCCGAAGGACGCGACCGCGCAGGCCAATCTCGACTCGAAGGCGACGAAGGAACTCGATGGCATGCTTGACAGGGAAGCCCTGGTCTTCGACGTGAATCCATCGAACGTGATTTACGCGTTCTTCAAGGGTGTGCAAGAAATTGCCTGGACACATCATCAAGAAGAGGATCCACCTCAGCTCCAGCTAGAATACAAGTTCCTTTCTGCTGACAATAAAGAGAAGACAGTCGGTGCCCTCGTCGACACTGGCAAGGAAAAAATCGCGTTCGACATCCCGGCCGTGAAATCATTCGACCGGAGCGCGGGCGTTGCCGCGTACTATTGCGGCAAGCGTCTCGAAGAAGGGATCAAGGGCAAGAAATTCGATCGCGCGGTCATGGTCATCCCCGAGTCCACTGGCGGTGAGAAACTCCAGTACATCCTCCAAAACAACCCGTGCTTGCAAGTGTTCCGGATCAACCAGGAGCAAGCAGAGGTCCTCGTGAAGACTGCATTGGACCCGGACATGGCCCTTTCCAAGGTTGTTTTCGATTTCACGAACACGATCATGAAATGGAACGATGCCTGCAATGAATGAAAGCCAGGGCTCCAGCGATCACATGTTGTACCATTCAGACGATTTCTTACCCATCTTGCTCAAGTAATCGATCATTTCCCCGCCAGCGTCGGAAAGTGCAATTTTTTGAAACCTTTTGCACAAGACCGGGTTTTGCTTCGAAATGTCGACGAGTTGATCGGGATCCGTGGCGAGATCATACACCTTTTCCTTGGCGAAATGTAAATCCGTGATATACGCGTGCTGCAGCGTTCTCACGAGCACGAACTCGTTGAATCCGCAAGAGACGTGATCTAGGACTGGGATCGCGTGGCCGTCGAACAGTGGTGCCAGGTTCCGTCCCGTTATTCCCCCCGGGAGTTTCAAGCCGAGGAACCCAAAGATCGTCGGGAGGATCTCATAATTATACACCAGGCCGTCGTGCACCTTGCCCGATTGGAGGCTATCAGGGTGGTGGATCATAAAGGGAATGTCCACGAGCTCGGGATAAAGCCCCCAAGCCACCTTACCGCTTAATCCGTGCTTGTCGCCGAGCTGGTGGCCGTGATCGGAGATCACGATGATGACCGAGTCCTTGTCATGGCCGAGTTCCTTGACTTTTGCCATGAATTTACCGAACCAGGCGTCGACCAGGGAAACCTCGCCCGCGTAGCACCCGCGCATGTAGTCGAGCTCCCCGGGCGTGAGATAATCCATATGGCCGTAGTAAGTCGTGATGGGTTTTTTCCCACCGTAGCTTTTCTTGATGTACAAGTCTCGATACTGCTGCGGTGGATCCCAGGGCTCGTGCGGGTCGAAGCTGTCGATGCACAAGAAGAATTTCCTCGCATCCTTATTCTCGTCGAGCCACTCAGCAGCCCTGGAAAAAACCTGGGCGGGAAAATAATCTTGTTCAGTTTTCCGTCCAGCCACGTTCATCAAGTACCGTTCCAGGAAGCTCACTTGTGCCAGGCATTTCGAGTTCTCGGGCACGATCTCGTCGAAAATAGCGTCGTCAACCGGGGGGCCGGTCTTGTATGCATCAACCTCCTGGCCGCGGATGAACGTCCATTGGTTGAATCCCCGGGTGTAATTCATCGACGGCTTGAACTGGTGATAAGTATCGGAAATGAACGCGTTCCTGTACCCGTTCGCGAGCAAGTATTCCGCAAGGGTCGTCTGATCTTCAGGGATCGGAGCCCACCCGAATGCAGCTACGGGATCACCCTTCTTTCTATCGTAGTGCCTGTCCGCGAACGTTCTAATGCCAGTGTGAATGGCTCGACGGACGGGCAACGTGGGCAAGCATTCCGGAAACGCGTTCGTGAACCGCAATGATTGCGCTGCGAATTTATCGAGATTAGGCGTCCGTATCCACGAATTCCCGTAACAACCGACGTGGTCCTTCCGCAGCGAATCCAGGATGATCAAGATGACGTTCATATCAATACCCGCGATAATATTTTGCGTTCTTGATTCTCCCTTACCTGCGGGTGTAAAAAAAGGAATTTCATCGATGCATCTCCCGGCTATCATTGCCATGTATATATCTGGATGATATGCGCGGTTTAAATGAACATCGAATTAATAAAGCATGATATCGAGGTAACATCTCGATAATACCAATTGGATGCGTGAACGTGATGGATCCCGAAATGCGTAAAGCTGATCTCTTCAAGATCGTCGAAGCTTATTTCCGACAGAAAAGTGATATCATTTATCAAGCCAATATCGAATTGCAAGGGCAGACTAGGAAGTGGAAGGTCGATGCGCTTGTTGAAAACCCGTCCGGGGAAAAGTTCTGCCTCTTGATCAAGGACTGGATCCGAACCCTCGGCATCAACCAGATCAGGCAAGTCCAGCGCTGTTGCTACGACGCTAACCTTGCCGGCGCGGTGGTCATCACAAACTCGTTCAGCCCGAGTGCCTTGTCCTACGCGAAGCGATTCGGCATTTCTTGCTATTCCAGGTACGAATTACTTGCAAAATTGTAATCTTTTTTCTCTTTCTTTGAAAACGCGATGGATTAAAACGGTTATTTGAAAAAAAGTCTATTTTTTGCAGAACTTGATGAAATTTCCGAGCATCTTGATACCAGCGGTAGAGGATTTTTCGGGATGGAACTGGGTCGCGACCAGGTTCCCGCTCTTGTTCCGCACGATCGCTGCAAACTCGTGACCATGCTTGGCTGTGGCAATGATATTTTCAGGTTTCGTGATCGCGTGAAATGAATGAACGAAATACACGTAAGTGCCATCCGGTATACCTTCAAGCAAGAAATGCGCGGGATCCTTGTAGATCAACTCGTTCCAGCCCATATGCGGCACCTTGACCTTCAACGACGCGGGAAATCGCTCGACGACCCCGGGAAGCACCTTCAACCCCTCGAAGAACCCGCCTTCCGTGCTCGATTCGAAGAGCAACTGCAATCCCAGGCAGACGCCCAGGAACGGCGTGCCCTGGTCAATCTTTTCCTTGATGACATCGACAAACCCGCCATTCTTCAAGTTCTTGATCGCATCCTCGAACGCGCCGACGCCGGGTAACACCACGGCGCTCGCTGTCTTGATATCGGCGATGCTCGACGTCAAGAAGGCCTGGCCCCGGCTTTTTCGAACCCTTTTTGGATGGACCGCAAGTTCCCCATGCCGTAATCGATGATGTGGATGTCCACCATGCGTGCCACCTTCATTCCTTGACCCGATCCTCGACGCTGCGGGCGTGCGCGTCCAGCTTCTCGAACCGTGCAAGGGTACTCACGGTCTTCGAAAGATTCTTCAATCCTAATTTACTCGCCGTCGTGACAGGGATCATCTTCAAGAAATTCCACGTGTTGAGGGCTGAATATCGCTTGGCCATGCCGTTCGTCGGCAGCACGTGGTTCGTGCCCGACGCATAGTCGCCCAGCGCGACGGGCGATGTCTCCCCCACGAAAATCGCACCCGCGTTCGTGATCATGGGGAGGAGTTTCTTTGCAGTAACGACATCGAGATTTAGGTGGAGGTGTTCAGGCGCGATGGTGTTGACCACGCGCGCTGTTTCAACGATAAACGACGCGTCCTTGGTCGTTTTTCCCAGCACGACGATCAAGCCGTTTTTCTCCAAGGACACGTTCAAGATATCTTTCCGATCGAGCGTCTTGACTAGTTTCTCTATCTCGGTGACGATTTCCCTGGCTTGCGCATCGCTCGTGACCACTGCCATCGCCACGGCATCCTGATCGTGTTCCGCTTGCGCGCACATATCGAGGGCAACGAGCTTCGGCGACGCGTTCTCGCCTGCCACGATCAGTACCTCGCTGGGCCCTGCCGGCGAGTCGATGAGCACTTGTCCCTGCAAGAGCTGCTTTGCCGTCGAGACGTACGCGTTCCCGGGACCCACGATGGCCTCGACTTTCGGGATCGTTTCCGTGCCAAATGCCAGGGCCGCGATCGCTTGCGCGCCACCGATCTTGTAGATTTCCTTGATGCCGGCAATGCTCGCCGACGCGAGCACGATGGGCTCGATGCTTTTATCCTTTTTCGGCGGCGTGACCATGACCACGCGACGCACGCCAGCCACGATGGCGGGCACGGCACACATGAGCACGGTCGACGGATAGAAGGCTTTCCCGCCGGGAACGTAGATGCCAACCGTGTCGAGTGGGCGCGTGATGAGCCCGGCCGTCACGCCTTTCGTGGTCTCGATTTCCCAGTCGGGCCGCAGCTGGTTCGCGTGGAATTTCTCGATGTTGGCTTTCGCGGTCTTAAGTGCTTGCACCACGCTAGCGTCCACGCTCGCCAATGCTGCGGCTATTTGCGATTCCGGCACCTTGAGATCCGCGGGGGTGAATTCGACGCCATCGAATTTCTGGGTGAACTCCAGCACCGCGGCGTCGTGCCGCTGCCGAACGGCATCGATGATGGATATGACGGATTTTCGCACGTCCGCCATGCGCGAGTCATCGGTCGTTGCTCGGCTCAACTCCGCGGGAGTGATGCTGCTAGCAGGCTTGATCTTGATGTTCATTGCTCGATCCACGCTCGTCGTACTTGATCTCGTTCATTCAGACTCGTTCTTGAACCGCTCCAGCGGCAAAATCTGCCGCGGCTCGAAGACGACCAGCCCTTGCGCGTACTTGCGGAAGATGGGTATCATCTTGAGGAAATCCTCGCGGGGGATGACCGTGTTGATGGCGCTCCAGCCTTCCGAGCCCTTGCCGGTGAGCTTGGCGACGGTCGGATTTTTCAGCGCGGGAAGCTTGTCAAGAATCCTCGGCAGATCATCGTCGCGAATGTTGAAAAACACGTGCAACTTTTGCCGCGCATCGACGACGCCTTGCAGCAGGGTCATGATGTCCTTGATCTTCTCGGCTTTCCACGGATCCTTGAGCGATGCTTTGTTGCCGATGAGCACAGCGGATGAAGTGTCGATGACATCGACGATCTTGAGGCCATTCGCCTTCAGCGTGGTGCCGGTCTCCGTGTTGTCGACGATCGCGTCGACCTCCTCTGGTGGCTTCGCTTCCGTTGCACCGAAGCTGAGGAAGATCTTGACCTTGTCGTTGTCCCCGTACGTGATCCAGGGCGTGATGACCTTGGGCTTCTTGGTGCCGAAGTGTTTCTTGTAATTTTTACTCTTCATAATGAAATCAAGGGTCGTGTTGATGTATTCCGTGGAGATCCGCAGTTCACGACCGCTTTTCACGAATTCATCTACGAAATCCTCGAAGGAATTGCATTTATCGCACGATTGCGGGATGGCGAACACGAGCTTGACCTTGCCCGCGTTGAGGTCGAGTAACATCTCGACGTCCGCGGTCATCCTCGTTTCCCGCACCCAATCGATACCCGTGATGCCAAGATCGCTCTCATTCTCGCCGATCAAGTAGTTCGGGATTTCTTGAGGGCGGAGCATCTTCATGTCGATTTCCGGGTCGTTGATCGTCGGCCGGTAACCCCGGCTATCGAGATAGTACTTGTATCCTGCAGTCTTGATCAAACTCTCGACGGTCTCCTGGAGCGAGCCTTTTGGGATCAAGAATTTGAGTTTTTTTCCGTTTTTTTGCATCGTAATTCATCCGTTCGTGGTACTCTTGGTAAAAGATCGTGGTTGAATCTTTCCCTGAGCAAATGCACTCATGTATGCTGTTCGCAGCACGTTAAAGCAAGTTCCCGGGAAAAGAAGCGTGGTGGTTCGTGTTCTAGCCGGGCTTCCACTGTCCCTTGAATATTTAACGCGCGAGTACGTTTCAGAGACCGTGAAGGCAACCGACCATCCAATCACCTAGTGTATGTTTTTTTTAAACCAAGACATCTTTAAAATTTTTTTATATGAGGGAAGGAATGAATACTTTCAACTATGTCCAATCAAGTATTTATGTTCCGGGGCGGGTAGATACCTTGGTGACATTCGTGGCCGAACAAGAACGATGCAAGGATGCTTCGCCCCCCGCCGACAAGCCATACCAGAAAGACAACGACGACAAGGACGATGAGATGGACGATTTTGATAAACGGTGGGAAGACATAAAATATTTAATCCGCAAGCCTTTCTGTTGCAAATAACGAACACATTTCGCGTTTCAAGTGAACCATCTTGCCACCCAAGCCGCTTTTAGGAATCAAGGTTATCGATCTCACGAAGCTATTGCCGGGGCCATTTGCTACCATGATCCTCGGCGATCTCGGCGCAGAGGTCATCAAGGTTGAACACCCGGATCCTACTAAGGACATTGCCCGCTTCAACCCGCCTTTCGTCATCGGGGAAAAATCCCGCGTCGGGGCCTTGTTTTACCAGATCAACCGCAACAAGAAAAGCGTCATGCTCGATTATTCAAAGCCGGAAGGCCGCGAGATCCTGTTGAAGCTACTTGAGAAGGCTGACGTGCTCGTGGAATCGTTCAAACCTGGAACATTGGAGCGGTGGAGCCTAAGCGAGGACGTCTTGAAGGCTGCGAACAAGGACCTGGTGTTTTGCTCCGTGTCTGGTTATGGCCAAGATGGCCCGCGAGCAGCCGAGCCGGGGCACGACATGAACTACCTTGCAGTGGCAGGTATGCTTTCCATGAGCGGGACGCCCGATGGGCCGCCATTGCCTTTCCCGATACCGTTCGGGGATTACATCGGCGCACTGAACGCGGCGATTGGGATCCTCGCCGCGCTCGTCCAGAAGAAAAAGATGAAGGGTGATGTGCCAGCGCAGGACGGCGGGTTCGTCCACGTGGATGCGTCGATCTTCGAGGCGATCATGTCCCTCATGCACCTCTACAATTGCAATCGCATCACCGGCCACGAGGATTTCAAGAAGGGCGAGGAGGTTCTTTCTGGCACCTACCCGTTTTACCGGCTCTTCAAGTGCAAGGACGGGAAATACTTATCGCTTGGTGCTATCGAGCAGAAGTTCTGGGACAACTTTTGCGATGCCATAAATCATCCCGAGCTCAAGCTCGAGCAATATTCCAGCGTGGATTACCTCTGCAAGCAGTTGAACTTGAAACCTTCAACGAATTTCGAAGAAATCACGACGCTCCTGGAATCCGTGTTCATAGAACGGACATGCGATGAATGGGTCTCCTTTCTCACGAGCAAGGACATCTGCTGCACGCCGGTCAATGATTTATCGAGCGCCTGGAATGACGAGCACGTGCGGTCGCGTGGCGTGCTCGTGGACGTGGACGATCCCCGGTATGGGTCGCGATCGCACCTTCGATTACCCTTAAAATTCAACGCCGAGCCACTTCGCATCTCGCCAGCGCCGGATCCAGGCCAGAACAACGAGGAAATCTATGGGTCATTGAAGATCGATGCCGAGGAGCTCAAGCGGCTCAAGAAAAAACGCGTGATTTGACCACACCGAGTCGGTGTTCGCCCGGCCGGTCAAAATTAAATACGAACGTGCATTATTTCTCTTATTCCCGACGCGTGGTTTTCAACTCGGAAGGTAATCCACGAGAAAAATACACGTGTTTCTCTAATTCGGAAAAAAAAACAAACATGTCCCGGTAGAATAGCGGTATTTTCTCGGACTGTGGATCCGATCGCGGGAGTTCGATTCTCCCCCGGGGCACCATTCTTTTTCCTATACCTATCTTGTTTCCGAAAAAGGGAATTAGCTATTTATACTCTTTTAATCCCTTATAAAAAGGGAGCTGATTCTGATGCCAGATTCATTCTTTGAAAAATGCGAGATTCTAATTCAAGAAAGAACTGGGATAGAACAGGGTTCATGGAATGATAATTCATCTTATAGTGGGGGATTATTAATTAAACATGGGGGCATCGTTCACCATAGTTATGTCATGTTCCCAATTTTGAACAATTCATTGTTTATGAACTATGCGAAAGTATACTTCATTAACAAGCAAGCCTTCGACAAATTGAGAAAGCAAGTGATCTCCGGGGAAAACTCCGAAATAAAGGAGGCAGAGCTTGATAACTTGAAGCGTGAATCTTACACGGTCGATACTTCAAATGAGACACTTGTTGAAGATTTTAGACAAAAGATCACCATTCAAGCTAACAACGCTAACAGCAATAAGGAATGGCCACCAGGATTTAACGCCTATCAATTAACGATTAAATTAAAAAACAAGGAAGACTTACTCCGTATACAGGAAATAACAAATGATTTTTTAGTATATCATGAAAAATTGGATTCCGGAGAACTTAAAAGCGAAATTGCACCTCGGTGTAAATGCGGTTCATATAAAATAAGATCTACACGATATAATAACGTGTTATTCAAGCAAAATCTGCCTGGCATCTCGAAATATTCGTGCCCAAGATGTACTGCCTTGTTTTGTGGACTTTATGATGATTTACACAAGATAGCGAGGGATATACGGCCGAATGTTGATGACCCGCGCATGGTCCTTGGTTTGCTCGATACGATTCTAGGAATAGCACGCTCATTACATGACAAATTAGGACTGGCGACTGCAAAAGCCTTGATCGGAAACTATACGGCACTTATAACGACCAAGAAAAATGAGGGCATTCATTCCATAGAAGAATCTTACGATTTTTTGAAGCATTATTCCGATTATAGAGACGAAGATTTCTATCAGCAAATGGAGCAACAATATACATTCGTGATCTTTGATTTAGCACAACATTACTTAGCATCAGGGCAACATGATAAAGCTTTACCTCTACTCTACGAGGGTCTCAAGATTGATGAGAATCATGGAAACGAGCTAGATGCCGCAATGAGCAAGACATCAATAGGCAGAGCCCTCGTGGCATCAGGCAAGTTCAAAGAAGCTGAAAAATTGCTCCTAGATGCTTTAAAAATCAAAGAATCGGCAGCAAATATTTCACCAAACGCGATTCTTTCAAGTTTATTGGGGTTGATTGAATTATATACTGCGACAAGAGAAAGAGAAAAGTTAAAACTGTATCTTGAAAGGGTTGCTATACAGTTCAGCTTTACTTGAACAAAGTTGGACACGACATGGATGATATTGCGGTTTAAAGGCCGTCGATGGGCGATGCATGGCATCATGACATCGTGCGTGAGAATCGGCATCGCCGCGTCGATGCTGGGCGTGTGCACCCGGACGATACGGCGATGGGACGCAGCGGGGAAGATCACGTGCACCAGGACGCCGGGCGGGCACCGGCGGATATCGTTGGCCATCATCGAACGCCAGCAATCTCGTGATGCGGGATCTGAAGCGGAAGATGAGCGCAAGCGAGCAGCGGTGTACTGCCGCGTGTCGTCGCACGAGCAGAAGGCGAAGGGCGACCTGGACCGGCAGGTGGCAACCGCGACGCGGCATTGCATGAAAGCAGGGCTCGGAAAGCCCGCGGTGTTCACGGATGTTGGCAGCGGGTTGAATGCGACCCGGCCGGGGCTGGCACGGCTGTGCAAGCAAGTGGAAGCGGGGCAAGTGCGGACGGTCGTGGTCTCGTTCAAGGATCGGTTGACCCGGTTCGGTTTCGAGTACTTGAGGCGGTATTTCGCGAGCCATGGCGCGTCCATCGTTGTCGCCCGGCAGGCACCGACGCGGTCGGTGCAAGACGAGCTGGTCGAGGACTTGATCGCCATCGT
Organism: Candidatus Sigynarchaeota archaeon; assembly: GCA_030587525.1. Lineage (GTDB taxonomy): Archaea > Asgardarchaeota > Lokiarchaeia > Sigyniarchaeales > Sigyniarchaeaceae > Sigyniarchaeum > Sigyniarchaeum tengchongense. Next base: position 11,158 of record JAUQYW010000486.1, read on the forward strand.
CACGTCGTTCTCGGGCCGCGTCCACGGCATGCGGGGCATGCACGGGAAGCGTGATGGAGGATCGAGCCCGAAAGCAGATCCGATGACCAGGGCAGTCGAAAAAGCAGTGTCGGACGCGTTGATGCCACCGTGGATGGCGTGGTGCGCGGGATTCTCAAGGCTTCACAAATTCCACGCTCCGGCATTGCTTAAAAGGTCGGGCAGAGAAAGGAGATCGACGCGCACTGGCCCGCGGACGACGCGGGTGCGCGCCTGGACGTGTTGCACGTGGCGACAGAGACCATCACGCTCACCCGGACGTTCGGCATGGTGCCGGCATCGCGAGATGACATTGTTGCACCGGCGGTGCTGGAACGCGTGGTGGTCGCGGCCAATGCCTTTGTCAAGGTGGGGGCATTGCTGGATCCCGCGTTGCTGGAAGGGACGACCCTGATAGCGGTGAAGCGGTTCTACGCCGCCGCGAGGGCCGTGCCGGGGCTGGATCCCGTTCTCGATGCAACACGTCTCAGGGAACGCGCGTGGCGGTGCGCCTCGCACGTTGCGTATTACGCCTTGCAAGAGCACCAGCGGCGGTGCACGGTCATCCCGGCCATCGTGTCGGCGATGCAAGGCATCTCGTTGTCTATCATTCGTGAAAAACAATATCCCAACAAGGAATTCATGGACGCGGCCCGCGACGCCTTGAAAGATGCAAGCTTGCCTGGTGGTTGCAAGTCCTCCGTGTACCTGTCGAACATGGCGCGCCACGCCAAGCACTTGATCGAGGACGCCCTCCGATCGTCGTCCCGCGAGGCGATCGCCCGGTGCATTGCTGCGATTGCACGCGATCCTGCACGCATCGTTGACCCGGTAATTGCAGGCCTCGGCGCGGACATGGATAGCGTGCCCGCCAACATCACCCGTGCGGTGTCCGTGCAGCTCACGCGCCGCGTGAAGGATCGGGTACGCGGCCGGGGCGTGCAGGCTGGCAAGCACCGGCTCGACGTCGTCGTGGATGCCATCATCGGTGGCGAGACCATGGCCACGTGGCAGCAAGCACGCTGCGCGTGGCGGGACGCAGCGATGGAAGGGATGGCGACCCGGGTTCGGGGTTTGGACGTGGCAGCGCTAGCGAGCGAGGCCGTGAAGGACGTGCTTGCTCGAATGACCGTGGACGAGGCGCTTGCAACGATGTTTTCGAGCCGGCGGCTCCCGCGCGTGCACGTCACCAGCCAGATCGTGCCGGATCCAGCCCGGTTCATGCGCGAACGAGCCATGGTGCTCGCCCGGAACCAGGTAGGAACCGCGTTGTGGGCCATGCTCGCGGCGGATGTGGATGCGGTGCTAGCAAGCATCAAGAAAGAACCGGGCTCGCACGTGACGCTTCCGCGCTGCAAGAAACACTCGATCCCGGTCGCCATCGACGACGGCCAGGTGTACCAGCTCGATCTCCGCAAGGATGCCGGCGATGGCCGTGTTGTCGCGGCGACGGTGCGGTTCTCGCTGGAGCCGGGCGTTACATCCACGTTCCGCCTCCGCGGGCTCGACCGCATCGATGCCATGCTGTCGCGGGGCTTCGTGCCCGCGCGGGGCACCATCACGCGCAAACCAGGCGGGGGGCTGCTGCTTCACCTGCCCTTCAAGAAGCCATGCACCGTCGAGGCGTTTCCTGGCAGCATTGGAACGGAAACGACGAACCAGGCAAGCAGCGTCGTGGTCGCGGGCGTAGATCTCGGGCTCAAGCACCTCGCGTGGCTATCCGTCGGCGAATGCCGGCGATCCGCGAGGAACGATGGCTCGTGGGAGCCCGTGGACAAGGCACGCCCGGAGATCGCGCGGCACTGCATCGACCAGCCGCAGCTCGTCGGGAAGAAGGACGCGTGGCTTGCTGGAACGTCACCATCGGCCATTCCGAACTTGAAACGGCACTTGATAGCGATCATCGGTCGCGCCCGAGCGTTGCAACGGCAGAAGGACTGGCTCCGGCATCGATTCGGGAAGCGGTACAAGCACGCGAGGCGGTACTTCGTGGCACGCCGCGAGTGGCAGCGTTGCTGGCGGCGAGTTCGGCACCTGCACGAGGAGTTGTCCCGCCAGGTGGCAACGCGCATCGTGGCGGCATGCGTGCACGACGGGGTCGGGTTGCTGCGGTTCGAAGACTTGTCGTGGTCGTCGCACTCGTCCAAGCGTGAATCCGGCTCGTGGCTGGCGTCGTGGCAAGTGCACTGGTTTTACGCGCAGGTCCAGGAACGGGCGACGCGGCTCGCCCGCCTCGCGGGCATCGCGGTGGAACTCGTCGATGCCAAGGGCACGTCGAAACGATGCAGCGCGTGCGGCGCCGCCGGTATCCGGGATGGAAAGAGGTTCTCGTGCACGAACGAAGGCTGTGAAAAGAAGGTAGACAGTGATTTGAATAGCTCGCGCAACGTGCGAATCGCACCAACATCCCCGCGGCTACACGCCAAAGGGGAGGGCGCCCGTTATCGCCCGCTTGCTTGTCGTGCCTCGACAAGCCTTAGCCTGGATGATCCTGGCCTTGATGTCCAAGTTCGTCCAAGCTTGAACTATGATTCCGAGACTTAATCTTACATGATAATCCATCGCCCGTTTACATGGATTCAGCTCTATTTCTTTCCCACGACTTGTTTCGGATCTTGTCCGCGACGATATAGACGGCATCCATTACTAATGGCGAGTTTCTATACGTTGCAACCATCTCTTGTATTCGCTCCCGTAATGGCTCGCATGAAGACTTAATCTTCTCGTGATCGTAATCTTCCAGAATATTTTTGATCCGAATCTCATCATACCTCACACTAGACTTAACATAATAGGAACCACGCGTGTAAATCGAATGAGCTTCGTGTGCTATTCCATGGGCCTTGATCACCGCTCGCCTCAGGTATGAGAACATCTGTTCGTTGAAAACATTTGTCCGTTGCATACCTTCGACATCCATGTAATGGAACAAGCCATCCTGATGCGTTGTCCACAACCGATACCATTGACAGATTATCGAGTCAAATGACAAGGAAGGCGAGGGCTGAAGCATTTTGACGTCATCTAACGTGCGATAGTGAGCCGCATCCTTATGTTTCAGCCACAATGTCTTGTATAACTCAGCCACGCGCGAGATCAACGATTGTTTCGTCATTTCCACGTCACCTAGCATCATTCGGATCGTCTGAAAGACCGAAGCGAGATTCTTAATCTCATCATGGCACGCACGTAACTTCTCAAGGGCTTTTACAATAGTCCCGTGAGATGCAAGCAATTGTTTGACCGGTCTCAAGGTTTGGTCGCAATTTTGCATCTCTAAAGCGATCTGTCCAACAACCTTTTCCAAGGCTTCAAATGCTAACATGCCACCCAATTGTTCGAATTTATCCCCTTTGAACGTTACTGATCGATCCAGAAGATTCACTAATGGCAAGAAAAAATCTCGTTTCTCGACCCTGATACCGGGAGAAAATAAGGCGCCACCATTATCATCCTTATCCCCGATCCGGAGTGCGTTCACAGTCTTGCGAAGTTCTTTGTGCAAGTTCTGATCTTTTGCCTCTATGAAGCGCCAATGGTTTTCCAGGTAATGATAATGACACGTCTGGTGGGGAATTGTTGGATCATACTCCTTGCACGCATTCACTATCGATGGTTGGTGATCGGACAGGAAACCAGCAATCACGACGCCCACATTTTCTTTGATCAACCTGAAAACACGCACCAAGTCTTCGCAACCCGCGTGCTCGAGCAATTCTGCGTGAAGGACACGCCCGCTTATCACGTCGTAGAATGTCCAAAATGCGGCACCCTCGGTTTCCGTCGGAGTGCCGTCGAACCCGATGATGACGCGACCTTGTTTCATGGCGATTCGGATCGTCTCTTCATCGATCTTACCATCTTTTATCAAGCGGTATTCGTCCAGGATATCTGCAATTAGATCGTTTGATATCATCACGCCGCGGAGCAACAATCGCTCGCTGATCTCTCTGGGACTCGATTTGAACTGCTCCCACTCTGAGCATATGAAGATCCAGACATCTTTCCCGAATTTCTTGTATGGTAGCACGTATGGTTGCGGTATTTTAAATCGATGAGGTCCAGCACAGGAGGGGTTTGTGCATTCGCACCACCACGTTACCATGTGAACCCATATGTCCATCATGCGAAAGGAGTGGCCGTTGTCTGGATATAACTCTTCGACGGGCATATTGCAATACGGACATGATCCGTTCAAATAATCAGCAGCATGAATATACCAGGTTTCGAAACCCATCATTGTTGTTTTACCGTACATGAATTACGAGTAATATGAACCAGTTATGAACCTTCCGGTGAACGACAAAAAGTGAGATTACATGGCGGAATCATAGCTTGAACTAACGGTAGTTCACTCGATTTCCACAAAATTAATGATTTGTTTTGCATACATTATTTCGAGGTTGTTAAGATTGAATCAAGCAGTCGATGTCGTCACGGGCGGTGCTGGCTTCATCGGGTCACATCTCGTGCGAGCACTGGTCGAGATCGGTCGCAAGGTCGTCGTGATCGATAATTTATCATCCTCCACCACGGATGCCATCAAGGATTTGATCGATAAAGGTCGTGTCGACTTCCACAAGGTTGACATCCGGGATAAAAAAGCTTTGGATGATGTATTCACGGGCAAGGAAACTCTCTTGTATCACTTGGCCGCGGACCCTCGGGTGAAGGAAAGCGTGGAAAACCCGGTTGATAGTTACGATCAAAACGTGACCGGCACGGTAAACTTGCTCGAGATCATGCGGGCGAAAAAAATACCGTGCATGGTTTTTGCATCATCCGGTGGCACCTTGTATGGCGACACGACCCAATTTCCGACCCCTGAAACCGTCCCGCTGAAACCCATATCACCATACGGCGCGTCAAAAGCTGCAGCGGAAATGTACATGTCCGCGTACGCCGCATCATACGATCTTGAAATCGCGTCGTTGCGGTTCGCCAACATCTACGGGCCGGGTTCAAACCATGGCGTCATGTATGATTTCTACCACAAGCTCAAGAAAGATCCATCTCGCCTCGAAATACTGGGCGATGGCAAGCAATCCAAGAGTTATCTTTACGTGATGGATTGCGTGAACGCCTGTACCCTGACCGGCGAGTGGCTCGCCAAGCAAAAGCCCGGGACCTTCGATTTCTTCAACCTCGGAACGAAAAGCTGGGAAACGGTAACGGACCTTGCAAAAGTCATGGTTGAAATTCTGGGCTTGAAAAATGTCAAGTTCGAATACACGGGCGGAAATCGCGGCTGGACGGGCGACGTGGCGAAAAATTTGCTCGATATTTCCAAGGTCGAGAAGATGGGTTGGAAGCCTAAAACGAGCTTCAAGGATGGTGTCAAGAAGTACCTCGATTCGCTTCGTTGTTGAGTTTGCTCTTGCTATCCTTGTAGAGCCCGATCGCGTCCTGCAGCGATAATTGTCCCAGCAAGACTTTCGTCGCCAGCCTCTGGTCGATCGTGATGCGTTCTTCCCCGCTGCTCGCGCGTGATTCGGCCTGGATGTTTCTCAGCTGTTTCTTCGAAAAGGTGTCGGGATTCTTCGGGAATTCACCTTGTTGCTTGAGTTGCTCGAGCGATAAGCCATCACGCAGCGCGATGTTGATCGCTGCCTTCGCATGATCGCTGATCTTGATGAAGTTACTGTTATTTATGATAAAATCTGTATTGGAATGCGATTCATTCACGATTTTTATGTCCATGGGGAAATTGTCGTGCATCTTGAGGACCAGGTCCACGACTTTTTTCATCTCCACCGCATTTCCATCTCCTATCTTGATCCTGACAGGCGGAATGGAAGTTCCGCCGCAATTGTGCAGCGAGGTCGCGATGG
>JAUQYW010000488.1 GCA_030587525.1 Candidatus Sigynarchaeota archaeon
CAGTGACCGCATGGCCCCCGCGTGCTCCGTCGGGTTAACATCAATGCAAAAGGTGAAGCATTCTCTGGAAAGCTACCATGATTTTCGTAAAAATGATTGATCCCGAAATCATTGCCTTTTGAATCGCCATTGACCTAATTTTCACGGTAAAGGCTCATCGTGACCCGGTCCGAGCCATCCATTGTCGAGCAAGGCATGGATCTTTGGAATCGACCACGGTAGCATCAATTGCACAAAACCGGAGTTCTATAGAGAGGATTTCATTCCCATTTTCAAGGGCAAGGGAAAATGTTTATTAGGTTAAATGGTTAATATTAACCGGGGAGCGTTTCCACCATGGACAAGGCGATCAATATCGAGAAATCACGCGGCGGAGGACAATCACTAGACCCGAAGAAGAAGATCCGCAATTATAAAGCTGAGGTCTGCCACGTGCCAGATCCGCCATGTCCAGGATGCAAAAAGGAGATCGATTTCTCTATTTTCGAGAATTTCCAAGGAACAGGAACCGATTGGATACAATGGCGGTGCAAGAGCGGGTGTGGTTTTTTTAAAAACGTCGAAATATTGTAAAGAATAAAGATCCCGATAAAAAAACCGCGTGAATTCGCTGTTCCATGGTCAAGTCCTTTTTTTCTGGTTCCAGGTTGGCGAGAAAGCCCGCAAGCTTGCGACGACTCCTTCCAGGTCGGCAAGGAATCGGTCGATTTTCTCGGCCGTCGTCGTTCGACCGATAGTGATCCGGAGGCTGCCGTGGGCGATCTCGGGATCGCGGCCGATGGCGAGCAAGACGTGGGATGCTTTCAGGTTGTGGGACGAGCACGCGGAGCCGGTCGAGCACTCGTACCCCGCCATATCGAGCCGCAGCAGCAATGATTCGCCCTCCACGTGCTTGAAGCTAGCATTCACGTTGTTGGGAAGCCGTCTCGTGCGGTGGCCATTCAACTCCGTTTCAGCGATCTTGTTCACGATGTAGTCGATGATCTTGTCGCGCAGTTTCGTTTCCTGAGCTGCCTCTTCCTTCATAGTCTTGAACGCGATCTCGCACGCCTTTGCGAAGCCCACGATGCCCGCGATGTTCTCCGTCGCCGGCCGGTAACCGCGCTCGTGCCCGCCTCCCTGGATGATGGGTTGGACATACTTCCCCGTATCTTTCAATGTCCCGCCGCCTTTCAGGTATAGCAAGCCGACGCCTTTCGGGCCATAGATTTTGTGGGCCGATGCGGAGAGCAGTTGGAACCCGTCCGTTCCTGGGATCGTAAGTATCTTCCCGAAGGCTTGCACCGCGTCGGTGTGGACGATGATGCCCTTGGTCGCGGCCATCTCGCAAATCTCCTTGATCGGCTGGATCGTGCCGATCTCGTTGTTCGCGTACATGACCGTGATGAGCGTGGTTTGCGGCGTGATGGCGTCGCGGAGCTTGTCTAGCATCAAGATGCCGTCCTTGTCGACGGGCACCTCGGTCGTCTTGAAGCCAAGTGATTCGAGGTATTTCACCGTGTTCTTGACCGCGGGGTGTTCTATGTTCGACGTGATGACATGGTTTCCTTTTTTCTTCAACGCGAGCGCCGCGCCCTGGATGGCGAGGTTGTCGGATTCCGTGCCGCTGCCCGTGAACACGATCTCCTCGGGGCTCGCTTTCAAGCATTTTGCAATGGTTTCCCTGGCCTGATCCAGCAACTGCTT
>JAUQYW010000501.1 GCA_030587525.1 Candidatus Sigynarchaeota archaeon
TAGCAGTTCCACGAGCACCAATTTCTTAAATGCATCAACCACTATGATAAGCAATGCGGAGGCAAACTGGCGCGTGCAAGGATCGGGGACATCGCAGCACACATGGGCCGAGCTCGTCTTGCGCGGCGCGATGCGCGGGACAAAATACTCCTGGGTTGGCCTCGGCGTGGAGATCCAGGCGCCGCTCGTCCCAGGCAGGATATTCGCGTCCATGCAAGCCCGCGTCGAGCTCGACATTGAGGCGTCCATTGGATCATCAGACAAGTACAACATCACCGTGGCGGTGCAAACCGCATCGGGCTTGCACGTGCTGCGTACTTATTCCAAGGCGGAAATGCCGGCTGGCCACCGTTCCATCGACCTGGACTTGACGCCTGTTATCACGAATGCAACCGGCATCCATTATTTCATGGTACTTCTCGAAGGCAGCCCGTTTGGACCGCTATCCATCTTGAAATATATGAAAGCACGCATCGAATCGATCGAGATTCTTGCGACATACATTGAAACCGGGTCATACATCGGCGTGAGCGCGGCGGCAGGGAAGGACTCGGTGTCGTTCTTGTCGAGCCCGCGCGCCGCGGGTGAATGGGCATACGCCATCACGACATACAATGATTCATTTGTCCCGGCGCAGCTTCGATTCTTGGGCAGCGGCAGCATCACGCGATTGGTCCGAGGCGGCATTGCCGATGCCGGGATTTATGCCCGCGTCGATGCCGACCTGGTGAACGTGAACGGGTCGATCCTAACTTGTCCCATCTATAGCGGCTGGATAAATCCAACTACCGCTTCGTTCTCGATGAATTGGACCATCTCAGCATCAAAGACCATCGGGCTGGCATCGGTCCACCTCGCATTCCGCGTGGACGTGCCATCGCAAGGATGGGGAGCCGGGAACAACCCTGGCGATATATACACGATCCAGATGAGTGACGTGCACGTCGATGGCATCACGTCGTCTGGTACCGCGTGGACCATGGTTGACATGATGGCCAACGAATCGGCATGGTCATACGCGTCGTCGACGGCGGATGGCGAGCTCACGGGAAAACCTCTTAACATGGGCGATGAAAGCATTGCACTGCGCGTTGGTGCCTTGTCCACGACGACGCCGGCAGCGAGCGAGAAGATCTATTCCGCCCGGCTGCTCGGTCCCGAGCTCGACGCTAGCACGCTGCGCACCGAGACGAACTCCACGCTCGAGTTTGAATTCATACCATTCATCTCGGCACCGGTCGCGGTGTCTTCGCTCGCGGGCGAGAGCGCGCGGGTGCGCGTGGTGCTCGAGCTTCATGTTAACATGTGGGGGAGCTACTCGCCGCTCGTCACGTTCGTGGTTGATGAGTTCACGATCACCCCGGACAATTTCGGTGCTACGCGGTTCGCGTGGGCCGATATCTCGCCCTATCTCGGCGTGCCCGTTGGCATCTACGGCGGGTACATCAACAAGGTGCGGATCGGCGTCTCCATCACGATCGACATTGCCGACACGCGGACCCCGGGCGTCACGTGGGGTTGCGAGGCAAGGAACTACATGCTTTCCGTCGTGGATCTGCCGAGCCGCCCGCAATTCATCGGTTTGCCGCAAGTCATCCACGGTAATTATCCAATCTGGATTCGCGGGCAAGGGGACGAGGTCCATCTATGGCTAGACTATGCCGTGAACAATGGCCCGTTCATTCCCTACACTGACATCACGCAAAAGGTACCCGGTAGCTTGAGCACGTGGCGGGTGTGGTTCGACTCGACTGCATTCGACGACACGTCGAACTTGTCGCTCCGCGTGTACATGCAAGATTCCGTCGGCCTAAGAAACACGGAGCACGTGCTGGAAGTCACGGGACTGTGCATCGACAATACGGCTCCAGAAATTGCAAGCGTTACTGGTCTTCACGACAACATGGTGCTCGGAAAAAATACGAACATTTCCGTGGTGGCAGCGAGTCCGGACGCCGCCGCTGTAATGTTCCAGTTCGTGCCCGCGGGCGAGACATGGGCATCAAGCCACGTGATCACGTTCATGGACGACGAGCCAAGCGATGGCTTCAGCCATGCGCTCATGATCTACGCCCTTGCCGAGGGCACCTACAATGCCAAGGTCACGCTGCTCGATGGCGCGATGGACGTTGCCCAGTCAGATTCTCTGGAATTTTTCAACATAACGATCATCCACGCATATCCCGAGATCATCTCTCCCCTTCCCGCGACCGTGACGAACGGCCACTTGCTGGTCCAGGCGCGGACCGGCACGATGAACGTGCTAGGAGCTAATTTGTATACCGGCATCTCGGCGGATCAGGTCATCGACCACGTCTCGTCGTGGACGCTGGCCGGCAGTTCGACGTGGCCGGTCAACGGGTCGTTCGCGTTCCAGCTCGATCCCGTGCATTTCGGCAGCATCGAATCGTGGGTATTCATCCTCGTCAATTTCACGATCAGCGACACGCTCGGTGGTATCATCGTGGACTCGGCGAGCGTGCTTATCTATGTAGACACCATCACTCCGCAGATCTCGATAGATTTCGCGGCAGGTCATTCCCACGATGCCAACGGCTATATCAAAGGAGTCCCCGTGTTCTCGGTTACGACGACGACGCCTGATCAGATTGCCAGGGTCGAGATCCGTGCTTTACAACCTGACTCAGAGATGCCGGTGGTGATTGCAAGCTCGGAATCCCGGTTATTTCCATGGTATTACACGTTCGTGCCATCCATAGACGGGCTCCACAACTTTCAAGCTGTCGCCGTAGATGTCGCTGGAAATATGGCTGTTTCGGACGTGCTCTCGACTACTATAGATTCAAGACCATTGGTCTTGCATTGCACCAGCCCGGCGCTGAATCAATCGCTGTGGTATAACCAAAGTGCAGTTCAAGTTGTAATACCCATCGAGATTTATTCGGCTGACTGCGACATCAATGCATCGTCCTTGGGGCTGGAGTATAAGTGGGTTCACAGTGCCACGTGGACAACATATCAAGCTTCATGGGGTAAGACATCGTCACATTCATTTGCGACTGAGTGGTCGATTAACACCACGTTGCTTGACCCCTACCCGTTTTACCAGTTCCGCGTCACAGCAAGTGATTATTCCAGCACGGCATATACTTATACCAGCACATTGCTCGTGACTGTTAACGACACGATCGCGCCGAGGATCGTTCGCTTCACGAACAATCTCGAATCAGTTGTGTGGGGGAACACCATAGCCCTTGAAATCGAAGCCCTGGACGATGTATTGTTCGTCGAGGTGTGGAACCGCACACCCGGGACACTATATGACTTCACTGATGAGGATGGCCTCATTGCGAGGTTATATGGCAATGGAGCGTATCATGCCCTTGCCAACTCGTCATCATTCGCTCAAGGCTTGATATATTTGCGAGCCGTGGACCATGCCTTCAACCAGAATACGACGGTCATCCCGGTTATTATTATGACCGCATGGTCGTGCAACATCTTGGACGGGTCGTTCATCAAGACCGCGAATGGAACGCTCGAAGTTATCTCATCGGTCCGGGAGACTGATCTCGAAGGTATTGAACTGTCCTTGTACCAGGTCATTAACGGGTCGCGTGAGTTCATAAAATCAAGTACAAGCTGTGGCCAGAATTGCATAGCCTGCTTCACTAGCTTAGCCAGCGGAAGCTACGTGCTTGCTGTGCGGATCAAGCTTAATCCTGCATTGACGATATTCCCCACATCGTGGTTATCATCATATATCCCTGACATACATTTCACGATCGACGACATTTCCCCGACGAACGTCGTCATCGCTAATGTTTTGGATTATACAGTCGTCAGTGGCGGAGAGATTAGGCTCAATGCGAGTGCCATCGATAATTCCGGCCGAGTATCGCTTTTTATATCGGTTAACGGCACGATCCAGTCTTTGTCGGAATTTGGCCATGTTGGCGATGATGGGTTTGTTTACTGGACAGGTGCCGGTATCTTGCCCGATGGTGAATACGAGATCCGGTTGATTGCTATCGATGCTGCTGGCAACAACGCGTCCGCTACTGCGACCCAGCATGTCATTATCGACAATAGTCCAGCTTGCATAGAAAGTATCACATCATCACCAAATCCCGACGCGACTGGCTTGATATTGACTTCGGATACGGTAACCTTGACCTTCTCCGCGACCGATAACGTGTCGATGATTACGGGGGCATGGGTGGATGTCGTCTTACCTACAGGAATGATCGCAGCCTGGTCACAAGGTCATAATGCACATGCAATCAACGCGACCGCGACGTTCAGTTTTAAAACGCTTGGTTTTGCAGCGGGTGCCTATACTATTCACGTGTATGTGAATGGCAGCGCTGGTTTGACCATTAAACCAATGAACATCGTATTCGATGACCAAGCACCCGGGGCGTGGTTCGTTTCTCCGTTAACGGATGCAATTATCGTGGGAGAGAACCTCACGCTCGTCATTGGTTGTAGTGACATTGCTGGCATCAAGAGCGTGCTTGTTTATCGGGGGTTGCCTGGGGCAGGCGGCATCTTGCTAGGCCAGGCCTTGCCATACGAAGCATCCATGTCCACTTGGTATCACGTGCTTCAAGTTGATTCATATTCGTCGAGCAGCTATTTCGCTCTCGTTACTGACTTGCTCGGGCACAGCTCCGTCGCTACCGTTGACCGCGTCATGACCGCGTCCCCCTTGATATTGACAACGGCATTGCTTAATGGTGCAAACATTGGCTCCCCCGTGGATGTATCTGGCCAGTGCACCATCGAACCAGGAGTACTCGATGACGGAACCAATTTGCAAGTAGGCGCGTGGTATGGGGTTCCTGACAGCGCTGAATGGATATATCTCAAGTCATCATCGACTTTCATGTACTCGCCTAGTGGACCGGGAACAACATCTTATCCATACACGATATCATTCGATACCGATCTAATCACAGGTATATCTTCAAGCCAATATGTTCCGATCGCATTAGCACCGACATATTGGACGAATGACTTGTATTCGGCTAAGTTAACCGGTTTTGCTGGCGATTTTGACGGGCAAGGCGACGTGGAGATCATATACACGCAGATTGTGAAGGTCGGCTCCAATTACAAGCTGCGCGTGTATGCTGTAAAAAAGGTCTTTAACGGGTGGGCCATACAACAAGGACCAACTGGGCAATACTTCGAATTCCCGATAGGTTCTTTTGCCTCGTATTCGCTTCTGGACATGACGACTTGCGAAATAGAAGGAAAATCCAAGATTGTTTTGCTCGACAACCAGTATTTAATCCATATAATCGGGTATGGGGAAAGTGGGCTTCAATGCTTAACCCAGGCCTTACCGACCGATCACTTTGATGCATTCACCGCCATGGATTTCGACGCTGCATCGCAAAATCTCGTGTTCGGGGTCACGACTGGTACCGGATCTGCAGCCTGGTTATGGGCACTACCAGATGGAGATGAGGATGAGCATGAACACCAGATGGCGTTTGATGACGCGCACGTGATACCGGTGCTCTCGACCAGCATGACGCTACCGGCCGGCATACCGGCATTATCGATTGACCAATGCGTGATAGCGAGCATCGCTGTGGACAATTTCGCGCTAGCCGGCGTGGACTTACGCCCTTCCACATTATTTGGAACAAGCAATGCCTTTGGATACGTTGATGCAGCGAAAGCGGTTCATATCATCGACACGGGCTTCTCCGTGACGAAGATAGCTTGCGGAGACATCGATGTTGATGGCAAGAATGAAATCTTGCTCGGCGTCTCGAACCACGCGGGGCACAGCGTCTTGATCGCTTATGCGTGGGCCGAAAATGCGGGGAGCCTTGCTTGGCACTCATCGATTATCACGGATTACGGCACCCTCGCGGCATTTACCAGTTTCGACATTGGTCTTGGTTTGCCTGAGAATCCCGGGGAGGATTTAATCGTCGCTTCGAGTATCGGCGTCGTGAACTATCAATTAAAGAGCGCCATTACCGAAACCATCATTCCGGTGCAACCTGGGTCGTGGATATCGAGGACGACAGACACGACCGTAAATGGACGGTATGACACGACGTCACAAGAGATGGCACCGTTTTCGTCAGTGAAGGGCACGGAAACAATGCCAATCGATGGCGTGAGCTCAAATGACGTTTCCAGTACCGTCGTGATCAATGAATTCGGGTTCCGCAAGAATGATGGTTCTTGCATCAACTTTATCGAATTATACAACTGGGGAAGCGAGGAGGTGGATCTCAGCGGTTTGGTCATCAATGTAACGCCTTCAACTTTAGACTCGGGTTTTCCGCACTATACCCCGCTTCCGAGGTCTTATAGATTCCCGTTATCCGCTAAGATACGCCCACGCGGGTTTGTTATTCTCACAGACCAAGCATCTTCCGCGCTGATTGATCCCTCGGCGACTGTATTCGATGTGGGTTTGTTATTAGCCGATTGGCTTGGATGGGAGACTTCAGCCGGCCATTACTATACGTGGCATGATATCACCATCGAGTTCGCTTATGATAACTACAGGACCGGAGATTGGTTCGATGACTGTTTGCTCATCGAGCTCGCCAAGTTAAATAATATCGACCACATCCCCGTGTCGATCTATCGCTCTGGCATGATGGACACGAACAAGGAATATGATTTCGCTATCGGCGAGGCACCAGCAACCATAGGCGAGTTGAATCCCGGACAAGATGTGGATTCGTGGTCAGCCAATCCTTCGCTCACGTATCACCGCGGGGATGCAGCCATTTATGGTCTCGGGATACAGCAGCTAGCTGCCATCGACGATGGCTCGTCAAGCTCGTTCACGGGGTCTTTTGCACAGACCGCTGCTAGCGGTTTATCGAATGATATAGGGTATTATTATAGCGGAGCGGCCGACACTGCATCGCACACGTACACGTCGACGCAGAATTTGCACACGGCATCGGGCAACCAGATCTCTGGCGTGTCAACTGGCTCCAACGCTGGGAATGGGTTGCCGACGCAGTTTCCGGGTTGGACAGGGAATGTCCAGAATGTGTATGATAATGTATACCACGACGGGTATCGTGCTTGGACGACGAGTATTGAGACTGCATCGCAAACGTGGATGGATTACCAGAACCAGTTCTTTATCTTGCCAGGCCTCGGCGTGACTTCGAATGTACCTTATTGGACTGAGCGTAAGGGGCCAAGTTATGTTCCCAATATTCCCGAAAATGGTAAGAATCTGTATAATGGATATTTATTGGGTGCGCAGACAGATCTAGCCGGTATTGGTGGAGTGGATATCACGAAAATCGACGATTCTTCGACTCTCGATGACGAATATATGATATCCCATCTCATGTATAGGGACTCATATGGTACACCTCTACATTCGCAGACCTTTGGTGCGTCCTACCTATTACACTTCGACTTGGACCAGCGGATCGATCCCCAATTGATTACAGATCAATCGAGCATCGCCATTCATGTTACCGCAATCGGAATAATGGAGGTAGTGAGTTATTATCAATCGTACTTGGTTCATAGTATATACACCATTCCTATCAATATTAAAATAGGAGGGTTAGGTCTGATAACCTTTGGCCAGCCCAAGTTTCTATCAAGCAACAATGAATATTCGGGCTGGACGACCGAATCACCCCCATCCGGAAGCACATGGAGCGATATCAAGGAGGAATCGGCCTATAAGTTTGATCAGATCATCACCGGAGAGACTTCCACGGCTGCTTTAAGAAGTGAGTTGGAGCAAGGAAGGGGGGATATAACTTTGACCTTGACCCAGCCTTCGCGTCCCCAGGATTCTCAGATTGAGGGCGTTCACCGGTATTGGGGTTATAATGTGGTACCCCGTTGGTTGAATGGGGATGTTGAATATAGCGCGATCTGCAACTCGGGAGGGGATGCTTATTCAATAGAACGCGTCCACTTGTACATCGAACAAGCATACATCGAGGTGAATCTTGCAGGAAATTCCGATAAAGATCTGGAGACGCATCAGATCGATGTCACTATACCGAGTCCTACCCCATCAGCGATCTCCATTTCAGCCGTCATAACCGACTTCTTCTGGCTCGATTACGGGACTTCGGGATGGGATGGCGTGGATGTTTCGGATTGTGCTGATGCGTATTCCAATAGCTTTACTTGGGGATATTATGGTGCTGTCAATGCTCCGGTTTACAACAATTACTATTGCCAAGGACTATATGATGCAAGGTGGACTAATATCGGGGCGAATCCGATACGGCACATCGAAATCTTGGTACAAGATGACGAGAATCCCGGCGAGATGATATGGACCGACTTGGATTTGACGAGTGTTGATGGTACCTTCGACGGAACCAGTTTTCATCTCCTCTTTAATGAATACGAGGGGGACTTTTATGGCATAGGCAACACCTTGAGCATCCGGTTCGTGTATCGCGTGCCAGACATTTTCGAGCTCAGGTGGGGTGTAAAAGATGACCACGAGTTCACGACCCTTCGAGATGATCCTGACTATATAAATGAATTGGTTTCTGGGCCTGATTTCCGATTCTTGCAGACCAATGATTTGCTCCAGGCTAGGGCCGCAGTTGCTTTAGAGGAACTGGAGGTCAAGGCGACGGAACCTAAGATCTATTATTCTTCCCAGGAAATGTTGTTCGACATTGCTCCGGATTGGGTTAACGAGCTAACGGATGGCGTTTCATGGCTAGGTATCAGTTCTGTCAGCGATTTGGCGATTTCGTTTGATCATAAGGAATGGATCGATATTATCAACTACCACACTCGCAGCATTTTCCCTCTGGCGAATGCTGACCCGTTCAAGAATAATATCCAATATCACTTCGATTACAGTTTTTATGATTGGACAACAAATACCTGGACACCGATCGATAACGAGGCTCCTTCATTCTCCACATGGAATTCCTATGGCCAATTCACGAGCAACGTCGATGATCCAGCGACATGGTCGAGTGATGCGAGGGTATTCATCGGACCCGCGTGTGGTATGCCTGGATCGGGGATTAAAATCAAGGTTCGCATCACGTTGAAATGGCTTGGCGATGCTGTGATTGCTTTAGATGGGCATGATCTCATCGGCGGTTTTCAGAACCCGAGTAATGTGTGGATTACAAACCGTGTGCATTTAGCCATCAAGAATTTGGGTGTTTCGTTCCGGTACAACCTCATAGGAAATGCTCGTGATGTGAAACCCCGTAGTGCCCCGGACATCACAGTCAAGGGTGATGGCCGCATCCACGCGTCGAGTACGACAAGCGTCTCGTATCCTGCAACACTCCTCATTTCCGATTTGGGTATGGTCATCAACGAAATCGTATGCTCCAGGACTGGCTCGTTCATTGAGCTTGCCAATTATGGCCCGCGCGTCGATATCAGTAATTATTATATTCGTCTATTCATCGACACCGATTATGTTGGCGACGCGTACTTGCTTCGAGATTTTATTCCTGTAGCATCCGATAGAATCATGGAACCTAGCAGCTTGAAGGTCATCGAAGGAATACCGGCGGGTTGCCAGACTTATATGGTCGTGCTTTTCTCGGATAACGGGACGCCACTTGACGTGTTCATAGGTGCCTGGTATCAATATTCCCTCATCAACAAGATCTATATCTTCCCCGAGGAATGGATCGGTACAACAACTGAGACATTCCCCTACAACATCGCAGCGAGGAATTGCGATGATGACACGAATACCCCGGCGGATTGGAGCGCGCGTGCAGTTCACACTTTAGGTGCGTGGAATCCCGGCCAAGAAGGCGTGGCCAAGGTAGGTTGGAGCCACGTCACTGAGGCATTCAGCGTCACGGAGGATATCGACATGACAGCTTGCATTGCATTCAAGAACGTTGCGGACGCGAGTTCCATTCGTGACTACCTCATCAAGATGAAAGTTACCGATGGGCTTACAGGGCAAGTCATGTTCACGGGCAGCGAAACCAAGTCATTTACGCCAGTTTCTGCCCAGGACTTGACCGTAGCGGGAGGGTGCGCGCAAGTATTCGAGATTCATAGCGCGTTTATAGACTCGATTAGCGTGTCAACGAAGGACGTCATTAATCCGGGCACGCGCCCCTCTTACATCCTTCTCCACTTGAGCGAGGTCGGTGTCGATGGAAAGCCTGTTGACGATTTTACTGCTGCTTTTGCGGAGTTGAACAAACAATACCACGCCAACACGATGCTCGTGTCATATGAGGCGTTCTGCAGGCTAACTATGGGCACGGCGGGTGCTTTCGCCATGACAGAATTAGTCTTACCAAAAAAACGTTCTGGGATAGATCCTAGAACGGGCTTAGCATTAACCGACTTGGACGACTTTACAGTGATGCCTTATAGAAAATTCGCCGTGGAATTGTATGCAGTTATCTATCACGGGGTCGGAGCCCCGCTCACGAGCGATGTTGATCATTCCTTCATGATGCAAGGGACTGGAGTTGCCGGCACGGGTGCCTTTCAGTTCAACGGCGCGTCGTGGCAAGCTCTGGACACGAATCTGGTCATGTCATTGGCGTGCGGTAACCGTAGTTACCTCGTGGCAAGGAAGAGCGACCTCGATAAGGCGGGTTATCGCATCCGCGTACCCAAGGAGATCATCCCGTCTACCTTATTTCATCCAACGACGACGGTACTCGTTCAGTCCTGGGCGACTGGATTCCCACGCGTATTCACGATTGATGCTTGGATGGAGAATGCCTTCTGGTATGGCACGACAGATCTAGAAGCCAGGGCATTATTCTCCGTCTCCCTCGACGTTAGCTCAACCATAACCGTTTCAGCTAAGGTTGCAGGGAGCAGCGTTTTTGGGACGGCACCCGCCATACTGAAAGAGTTCACGTTCCAAGTCTCGCCCGTTGCAGAAGCCATCGTCATCGACCTTGATGCGTCTTTCGATGTAGAATATTGGACCGGGGACATCGCCGCCAAGACCATAATGAATATGGACGGCTCCGACAAATGGGAAGGAACAACGAGCCGCGTGTCGCAATCTTTCGTGCCCGCATCGGCTTCACTCGATGAGGTCACGATTTGGGTGGAAAGCATCACCGGTTCTGGCACTTCCCCCATTTACTTCTGCGTCTACGAGACCGAGCAGATTACGCCCCGGCCTTTTGGCATCCCTATTTTAAAGGTTGACATCACCGGCTTGTTGAATGACGCGCTCGCATCAAGCTCGGGTTCAAGGCCAGTTACCATCGGAGGCATCAAGCTCGCGTTGGAATATGCAATGTCTGATGGTCATTATGTGGGGAAGAAATATGCCTTTTCGATCGAGAACTACGAGGGTCGTGTCGTCAATCTCGCGTATGGGCCGGACACCATGAATTCTTACCCTGATGGCGACATGTCAATTATGCAAAATGGTGAATGGCAAGATATCAATAACGACATGAAATTCATCGCAAGATTTTCCAGCATTGCATCGGTGCGCGGCGCTGGTGCAGATGAATTGTATGCCTTGCTCAAGAATAACGGGGGCGGGACGAAGAGCCTCGTTCAGATCAAGACCGCGAGCGGGCAATGGTTGAACATGATCCTTACATCACGCGCCACCTTCTCGGAGGCACCTGATTTCACATGCCTCGAGCTAGGCACTGGCATGCCCTTGCTCACGTTCGTGTACCCGCTAGCGAAAGGAGCTACTGATGTTGTCGACGGGACTGGTTCTGCCACGATACGCATCGCAATGGACTATACAAGCTTGATCGGCTCCACGCTCACGCGTCCCGGTATTGCCGGTTACCGGGCATATTTCGGACCCCGTCATATGACCGCACGTGTGCTCTCGAACGGGCGGACGAGTGCCGAAACAACCAGTACTGCCGTTACTGAATGCTCGGTTACGGTGGAAGCCGGGCTCTTGAAAGACCTCGATAGTATCGCACTTGATGTGGTTGGCCAAGACGTGATTTCGGCGAGTGACGAGAATGGCGAGGTTTTGGCCAGCAATCAAGTAATATCGCCAATAGGAAAGACAAGCCTTGACTCCGGTCAGTTACAAGCATCTTTGTCGAGCCGCACGATCGCGATTCTGCCACGCTATGATTTTACATATTCAGATATTGACGTGCCATTCAGCAACTCTTATCCTTATTACGACCCAACGGCGCAGAACCACACGTTCCTCGGGCTTGACGGCTTGAACATCCTTAATTACTGGACTCGAACTAGACAAACGCCACGGCCACCTGTAATAGATAATACAGGACCGCTGGGAAATGGGTTCTTCTATTACACGCAACCAGTGATGATTAGCGGCCGCAGCGTTTACCAAATTACCGATAAGGATTACAAACTTCACTGGGTGAAGATGTGCTTGGCAGCATCGCTTTATGCCCCAGCAGGCGAGCCACGCTACGCGATCGCATTTGTAATAGATTGGGTCTCGGATGGGCTTTTATTGCTCGATTTTCTGGATGCACAAGATAGCGTACTGACGACGATCAGGTTTAGCTCATCGGGTTTTGTTGCCTTGACGAAGGGGAGACACAAGATTGCCATCGCTTCACACGAACCGGACGATTTCTTGCTAGATGTGATCGTCGACGGAGTCATAATGGCCACGGTGACTGGTGGTGCCGCAGCACTCCAGCGGTTACGCACGCTGCGGTTCACCACGGGAGAACAGCCGTCGTCGACCGTTCTAGAATCGGGCCAGCGAGTGTATCTGGAGCCGAACGATAATAGATGCGATTGCTCCATTGATGACATCGACTTTAGCTGGAAGCGAACGACGCTTGCATCAGAGGCCCCAGTCAGCTTGCTTGACTTCAAGTCAGGCTTCGGCAATTATGTAGCACCCGTTAAAGGTTCATCGAGCTCATACACGCTTCGAGCCATGATCAGCTCGACACTCGTAATCACGAGCACCCGTGCCTTGCCGGTCACCATGCACCACACGTTCCAGGTCGCGAGCATTAATGTGGTTGTTCGATCTTCCGAATTCGAAGCGCACGAGGTACCAGTAGGGTGTGGCATGTCTCGCGTGCAAATCGTTGACCTGGATGGCGATTACCGCCCCGATATCTTGCTCGATTCGGGAATCTGGGCCCGGTCAGAGGGCACCGACCGCGTGTACAAAATCAAAATCCAAGCGCATCTTGCGGGTCAACCCGCGAATACCGTGGGATTACCCATCATCCGCTACGTGTTCGTGAGTGCCCAAGCACCGCGGCCGAGATTGCTAGTCGACGCGAGCCAAGCTTTCGACCAATGCGGTGAATTTATAGGCACGCCATCTAAGCCCGCGCAGTTTGCAGTGAAGCTCCCGGAGAATTCCGGTACCGTGGTCCACAAAGTCGTTGAGTTTGATGTATGGCTATTCAGGGATGCATCGGCCCCGGCTGGCATCATCATCAAGCTGCTCAACCGGTTTAGCGCATCTTTATTTGACATGTCATTCATGACATCGACGACATCCACAACCGTGGCCGTCCTCGATTTGCATGGGAGCTTAACAAGCCTTGAATTCGATCCATCGACCTGGATTCACGTCCGAATTCATTTTATATCGCCGACGTCGGCAGAGGTGTGGATTGGCAATGACCATGCTATTTTGCCGTGCTTTGCGAGCGCTGATAATTCCGGTATCTGGAGCGTGGGGATAACATCCACGACCACGAGCCGTGTAGACAACATTGCATGCTCGTGGAATCCAAGCATCATCGATTTCACGGGCGACTTCGCCAGCGGCACCCCCCTCACTTGCACGAGTTCAAATTGGCAAGAGATCGACACGAACCTCGCCAGCACCGGCAAGATCCTTGCCGATGCATTGCACCCGCAGCAACCACCCGCCGAAGCGCTTGTCGAGGTTAGTTACATCACGACGCTTGCTGCGTACGTGCAGAACATCCACACGACTTCGGTTTCTTTTGCGTGCAAGCCAGAGGGCGATACAACATGGACTCCGATTGGCGTGGACGCGACGGCTGATGATTCGATATTCTCAGTGCCATGGAACTCTGCCACGGTCTCGAATGGTCTCTGTGAAATCAAGGTAGAGGCCCTAGCTGAATATGAGGGTGAATCATTCATAGGCAGCGAGGTCCGAGACATGTACATTTGTAATGGTATCCCTTACACCACGCTCGCACCAATGCCACTTGATGGCGTGGATACCTTTATCGAGGACCCCGAGGCAACGACGCATTACGAGGTATCAATGAGATCCCTGTTTGACATAACTAATACGTGGTACGGTGCTGTTAGATCGCTGACCATCACTTTGACCCATGCGGCGGGACTTCCAATTTTGTGGCAGAAGACCATCAAGTTGCATGGCGCTGCGAGTTCGGATTATATCTTCTCACTCGAGCCTTTCTGGGCCCTTAATCCCACAATAACGAGCGTCGAACTCACGGCACAATGCACATCGTGGACCGGCATGGTCAGCAGCGGGGAAACGATCGTACTCACCGTGAACCGCGAAGTACTCGTCGATATCCCTGCAACATCGACGCTTTCGTATGGCGATGCCATCGCGGGTTCCATCGTGGATGGCCTCGGCATCGGTCATCGCGGCTTGCAAGTTGATGTGGCCATGGATGACTTGTATTATGGCAGTTGCACGGCAGACATGACTGGCCATTTTGCATTGCCACTTCGCAGTCTCGACGTGTATTCGGAAAGCTTGCTCGATATCTCGAAAATAGCGGCGACTACTGATATTGGGGCTATGCGCTATTCGGCCGTTTCTATCCCGTCGCTAACTTCCCCGGGCACTTTCGTGACATCGGATGTCGTGATGCTGGCCAGCAAATTCGTCGCCGGCGCGACGATTAGCGCTGAGGCAAATATTGCCGAGGCCATGTGCAACATGAGAGCGATCAAGGACATCAACTCGTTTGAAGGCATCGCCATCGATTTGCTGATCCCGCGGGCGTGGAGTTATTCGTTCGGCACGACTGCTTTCGAGCAAATTACCATAACCTTCACCACGAGCACGGGCATGACGTTCCCGTGGATTTTATCGAGTCAAGATTTACTTGATTATTTCATGGCTGACCGGCTCTTTGCTGCCGCGGATGTCGACATGGATGGCGGGCAGTATGAATTGATCCGCGTGCCTATACCATTCTCCGCGCTCCAATGCACGAACACAGATATGGCGAGTGCCGTGGCGGTGAATCCGGATGCGTTTGACCCGGCATCAATCTGCTCCGTGCTGGTTTCTGCCAAGAGCGCAGCTGTATATCTCGGTAATTCTTACGTGATGCCTGCACAAGTGATCGGCATAGCCGGGATTCACCTTGTCGACGTGCTCAAGGACGCGAGCACGTGGCGGGTGCAAGATATCGATGGCAACCCGGCTAAGACCCATAAAGTCTCGTATAGCACGTCTTCGATGGCATGGCCTGACACGACGATCTTGACCATCGAGCCATTGGAGACGAGCTTGACTATCCCCCTTTGGGGCACTGGCACGGGAGAACTCGAGGTCGAATACTCGGATTATCTCTATCTCGATCAATTCTTGCTCAAGACGAGCGGTAACGACTTGCTTACCAATGTCAGGACGAGCACGATGCTCGGCGATTCGATGTTCATCAGCGCCATCATCGCGGGCGATCCGTGGATCGCCGCGAACCCCGAATGCGGCGACATCGCTTCTGCTTACCAGGCATGGCGATCCTTTGGCGTGAACCCGTCCATGACCTTCCAGTTCTTTATGCACCCGACGACCATGGCCGATCTCAAGGCTTGCTACTCTGGCAATCCATTCTTCTTGGCATCAAGCCGGGTGCTCGCTAGCACGTTCACAATCAACCGCGAGACCACCGTCATTAGCTCGGACCTCGGCATCTCCTATGGCCAGGACGCGGTCATTCCCTCGAACCCTGCCATCAAGGCGAGTTTCGAGGAAAATCTCGATACCTGCAGCGACGTGACGTTCACGGTCAAGTCGAAAGCAGGCACGACAATTACCCCGGCATTCCACGACGGCGTTTTCGGGTCTTGCCTGGCCCTCGACAGCGACGCGTACATCCAGACCTCGTTCCTTGACGGGTTCAAGAGCATGACCTTGACGGCGAATATCTACGTGTCGACCATTGACAGCAAGGAAATCTCGATCTTCGACTCTAGAGCGATGGTTGGTGATATTCAGCTGGAAAGAACATCCGTTTCGATTGATTCGACATCTCTCCACGTCTCATTTAACGATGGTAAAAGATCTTGGCACCGTGGTTTTACTTCGAAGACTTGGTACTATATTAGTGTTGTTTTTGATGTGGATGCGAGCGTAATTAGAGCCTATGTAGATGGAGAATATATTGGTGTGTATGGCGTTAATTTTGATATGCTCGCTCCTGATGCATCCTATAATACTTTCCAGATCGGCCGAACTGTAAGGACGGGTGATTGCTTGAAAGGATACATCGACGAGGTCGTCGTGTACGAGCGTGCTTTGACCGCCTCGGAGATCAAGTTGCTCGGCAGGACCAGCACCCGCTACGACATCAGCGCGGGCGAGGGTCGCTACGTCATGGGCCGCATTTTCGACAATGACGGCCACGCCATCATCCCGGAGGCCTCGGGAACTCCCGTGCCGTCATCTTTCAAGGTAGACCGTATGACATATGACCTAGCGACGAAGCGGAACGTGTGGTTGATGGATCAGAGCATTTCACCAGTCGTGCCGACCACGCAAGAAACTATCGATACATGGTCTGGATATGGAGAAGGGCACGCGGCCAGCCGTATTATGCAAGTGTTTCAGGCATCGAGGACGCGGTTGGATTCCTTTGCGTTCCGTACATGCGATGACGGCGATTCGACGAACGATCCGACGATGGTAAGTATTAACCTTGTCATGATTAACCCTACCGATCAAGAAACTGCAGGCTCCGTGTTGTGGGCTGGAACTGGCATTCCTTACAGCGATTTCACGGGCGGTCGGGTTAATACATTCGACTGGTTTGAGCGCTCAGGTGTCAATTACCAGGGTTTAATTATTGGTCAGCGATACGGCATTGTAATCTCGGCCGATACAGGGCAAGTCTATGTGGAGATCAACTCGGACTCGAGCACTGACCGGGATAAATTCTATGCCCTGGAGCACCATCCCGACACATCCTGGAACGCTTTTGATTTGATCGGCATCGGTGATGCAATGGCTGGAGTCGGTCTTGATCTGAGTATGCGCCTCACTTGGTCGTTTTTCTGGGATGTGCAGACGACGGGAGTTGTGCTGCTCGATGTGCATGCTGACGGCGGCTATCATCCATGGACGCTGTTCACCATCGGCTTGGATGGTTCGTTCGGTTTTACTATCAATACGGCCGTCGACTCCCCGACATACTTGGCTCCTGGCATTTATGAGGCCAAGCTCATCTATGACCCGGCGATTCTCGGTGGTGTGTCCAGTGACCGTTACAAGGAGGCCGAGCTCCCGTTCACGCTCGTCGTGGGCGGGGGTAAGTCCCGGATCGATATGGTCGATCCTGACCCGAATAAGGAAAAATCCACGCTCGTTGAAGAGCGGACATATAACACGTCTGGTTTTAGTGCTGATGCGGGTGACGCGTTCACGTACCTCCGGGCAACTCGCGTGTACTCGGACGCGGCGACTTTCAAGTTCAAGCTCACTTCATCGGTTACTGGCGAATCATTGCCGAACCGGCCTATGTGGTTGCAGATCGGGCTGATACCATCATCGCTATCGTGGGACGACGATCTCTATGCGAGCACAGCGCTTGATTACATTCCCAATGACCGCTTGATCGACCAGTACCTCCCGTCCGATATCATCGAACAGACAGGCACGGGAAAGCCCGGGTTTTATCCATACTTCGGCATCGATGGCGGTGCGACCACCTTGTATTTCTGGGGTCCGTGCGTGTGGACTTATAGCATGACCGATGCAAGCGGTGTTGCCACATTCACGTTCGATAATGGCTTGCCAGTGCGGGATATCATGGACATTGCCAACGAGATCGGGTTGATTGGCGAGGCAACTACCATCGATGACATGGAGCTATTCTTGCGCGTCGCATACAATAACGCGTTCTCGTGGGAAGGTATGGGGCTGTCCACGCTGCAAACACCCGGCCAGCTCATGTCGCAATTTGAGGACGATGGTGACGACCGGCAATGGTTCGACGGCACGAGACCCGGGGTTGATGACGGATTCGATGACCCCTTGTATGCGGGCAGCTATGCAATGGGCAAGCTGATTCTCGATCGGGAGAGTGTAATGCTCACGGGAAGTGATCGCGAAGTCAACGTGATCGAGCAAGCCAGCGGTATCATTCCTGTCGACGTGCTACTAGTGGAAGCAGACGTGGTTAATTCGGGACTCGTTCCTGAACCCGAAGATTCTGGCGCGGATGGATACTTGGATGATTTCCGCGAGCCCAGTTCCAGCGAGGTCGTTTACATGCGCTTGAAGGACGAGAAAGGCGATGCCACTCTCATCGATGAATCCTATCTGCAAGGTACGACTGGCCAGCAACAATCCAGCCCGGGACTCGTCACGATCAACCTTGATCCGTCTCAATCCACCATCGGGTATTTGCCACCCGGCATCTACACGTGTGCTGCATTCACGCAAGGCAATGCTTACTTGAAACCAGCGCCAGAGATCCATTTCAACATAGTTTTGCGATCGGACACGACATATAACTTGTCGCAGCCATCCATCACCTATGATTTTGGCTCTGCCTTGCAAGAGGATGCTATTCCGGTTAAAGGTAGTAACCTCGCGACTATGCTTGACTACCTTGGGCAGCTAAAGGATCCAGACATGACGACCGTCGATATACCTGTCTGGGAAGCCGCCTATCCGATGCTTATTGGTAGTGTTGCCGCGCGCAACTTGACATCGATTATGGCACCCGGTGTTGCCCCCGATATTGCTTGGGATGAATATCAAGACCTAGTCGATGAGCTTGAAACGACATTAGGTCATAAAATTGTTACACCACCTGCATATCACGGTTTCGTGCCGGACGGCTTCGAGGAAGCGGATTTTATTGCCGCATATTACGAGAATTACCCTGAGGAGGATGGTTTTTACGTGCAAGTCTTCGTGAATGGCATTGCCGAAGCTGAGATGACTGTGCATCTACCAGATGATGCAAGTAATTGGACATCGTTCTACGTCGATCTCAAGAACTACAATGATTTGCGATTCATCGACCTCGATAATGACGGAGAAATCACGTCCGACGAATGGGTGAGTGGTGAGCGGCAGATCGACACCGACTGGGATGGTCAAGTCGACACATGGATAGATTGGCCGCTGAACGTCACGATCACCGTACAGTCCCTTGCAAACTATACGAACAAGGAGTTGCTTATAGGAGATTTCAAGATCATTGATAGTGCTGTCCGTAGTGATAAAATTGCTTGGGATTTAATTACTGAATTCCCGAGAGCCACGCCTCTCGGATCCGGGTATTTCAACGAAAATCATGTTGCATTGCGGAATGGTTCATTCGCGGTGAAGGATCCGAGCGGCAACCTCGTTACATTCGATAGCATCTATGCGAATTTCACGCGAGATGGGCCTGCATATGATGATATCTTCCGGGCCGATGTCACGACACCTCTCTGGGCTCCGTTTATCGACCGAGCCGGCGAACGAGTTATCGATGACCAAGGTCTACCGATTTATGGCACTTGGGGTAGCGATAAGTATCAGATCTTGCAATATGATGGGTTGAGTGACGAATCATGCATTCCGGACAGTGGTTCCAGCATCGAAGCCGGAACGACTACGGCAGATGTCATTGGCCGGCTTCTCGGTCCTGCATATCTCGATGGTATGCTCGTGGTCAAGATAACTGCTGGCGCGGGGTTCACCGACAATCAAGAATTGACCTTGAAAATACCCTTTGGTGAAGGATATATC
>JAUQYW010000524.1 GCA_030587525.1 Candidatus Sigynarchaeota archaeon
TTTCCTCGGCCGCCTTGGCGATGTCACCCTTGATGGCGGTTTCGGTCCAACCTTCCAGGACCTCGGGCAAAGCGCCAAATTGCTTGGATTGCTCGTAAAGCTCCTCGATCTTCACCGTGATTTCTTTCTTGCGGTTTTCAAAGTTCGACAACTTGTTGGAGTTGTTACCGAGTGTCGTGTTCAGCTTCGAGATCTCATCCTGGAGCTGCTTCTGCCGTTCCCACACGGATTGCTTCTTGCCGTTCAAGTCGGCGATTTCCGCGACGACACCACCCTTCCGCTCCTCGATTTTCTTAATGGATCCGTTGAGCTCGGCGATCTTCTTGTCGCCGTCCTTGAGCTGCGTGTTAATCTTGTCCATCTCGCCGTCGATCTCGGCAATCTCCTTCGCGCGCCCTATCATGGCGGTGAGCGTCGCGTGCCGCTTTTGTCCGGATTGAAGCTCCTTGTTCTCCTCTTCCAGCCGCGTTCGCAAATCTCTTTGCTCCTGGAGGCAATCATCCTTTTGCCGTTTCAGGTTCTGGATATCCTTGTCCTTTTCGGTCTTGTCGGATTCTATTTTCTTGATTTCCTCGACGAGAACCTTGATCTTCTCGTCGTTGGTCTTGATCTTCGTGTTAGACTCGGTGATTTCTGCCTCGTGCTCCTCGATGTCCTTGATAAGCTTTTGCACGGTTTGCAACCCGCGCAGTTTTTCTTGAACTTCTTGCAACAAGTTGGTCTTTTCCTCAATTTCCGCATTCAATCGGTTCTGGATCTCCCAAAATTCCTCCTTTTGCTTGTTCTTGTCGTCTATTTTTTGCTGGAAGCCGGCTTTCTCCTTGGACAAGGCCTCGATCTTACCTTCATTATCGGCAATGGCCTTGTTCTTGGTATCAATGCTCTTCGTCAGGTCTTCGATCTGGGTCTCGGAGCTCTTGAGCTTCGATTCTATGTTCTTGAATTCCAGCGTGGATTGCTTGAGATCGCCCTCGTACTTGGTCTTGGTCACGCTCACGTTACTGATGTCATCGAGCAACGACGACTTTTTCTTGTCGATCTCGTGCAACGCGTTGATTTGCTCCGTGTTACGCGTCATTTTCAGCTTCCGGAGGGACAGGTGCACTTGCGACATGATATCCATGAGGTCCTGGATGAAGCTCGTGAAGTACGACGTGTTGTTCTTGACAAGGCCACTAATGTTATTCTGGACATCCTCCTTTAGGATCTTCATGGATTCATCGTAATTTTCAAGAAACATGTCGAGGTTCTTGTAAGCGGTCTCGATATCCTCGGTCTTTCCTTCTTTTTGGAGGGCCTTGATGGTCTCGATGATCGACACGAGATCTTTCACATACCCCTTAAAATCGTTCATGGAATCTTCGACTGTATCCATGCCGGTGGCTTGCACGTCGGAATTGACGGTGGTGACCTCGGTTTTATAATTTTCGGTCAATATCTCGAGATTGCTCACGACAGCGACGATTTCTTCCTCCACGCCCTCGTATTCCTTTTGCGAGTTGTCGATGCTTTTCTCGATCTCCTCCCGCTCTTTTTTCAAGTCGGCAAGTAATTTATTCTTCGCATCGAGCAATTCCTTGGTCTTGTCGAGTTCCTTCGTGATGCGCCCGATCTCCTCGTTAAACTTGACCTTGTTAACCTCCAGCGTCTTGGAATCGCGTTTCAAGGTGTTGATCTGCTTGTCAAAATAGTCTTGCTCGGACTTGGCCACCTGTATCTTCGACTTGCAATCGTTGATCTGCGTGTCGAACTTGGCCGCTTGCGTGCGGATTTGCTCGATCTCGGACTCGAAGTTTTTCTGCTTCTGGGTTTCTTTCTTCAATTCGACCTTGATCTTGTCGATGGCACCTTGGAAGTCCTTTGCTTCCTTATCGGCGGCTGCCATGGCCTCGGCGATGTTCTCGTCCTTGTTCTTGAGTAACTTGGACAAGTCCTTTTCCAAGGAAGTCTTCTTCGACGTGAGCTTGACCAGGCGATCCTTGGTCATCTTGAGCTCGGTTTCCAGCGATGACTGCGACGACGAAGCGGTGTTGAGGCGCTTGTTGAACGCGTTCAATTCCTGTTGGAAGATCGTGATCTCGGACTCGAGCTTGGCAGCTTGATTTTCCTTGCCTTGAATTTCCGACCGGGTCCTCGAAATCTGGATGTTGGTGGCATCGATCGATTCTTGCGCCTTCACGAGAAGGCCATCGTACGTCTCGCCCTCTTCTAGCTTTTCTTGCTTCTCCACGAGACCACTCTTGCGTTCCTGCATTTTATCGAGATTTTCGGTCAAGAAATTGAGCTCGGTCTTCTTCGACGAGAGTTCCGACCGCATGTTGGATATCTGGGTTTCCAAATCGTTGCGGGTCGATTCCAGGGTCCCGATCTTGTGCGTGAGGTCGGTCATGGCGGCGTTTTCCTTGTCGATGCCGTTTTGCGTCGACGTGATCTCCTCCGTGATCTCCTCGATCTTCTTCTTGGTTTCCGAGATGAAGATCATGATTTGTTCCTCCTCGTCACGCAGCTTCTTGATGCTGAGGGCAATGAGGCGCGCGTTCAGTTCCTTGATCTTGTTATCGAGTTCCATCCAGCGCAGTGCATCGTTCTTTTCCTTCTCTACCGCCTTGAGCTGGCGCGCGACTTCCTGGAAAATGGCTTCGAACTTGACCAGGTCCTGGTCGGCTTTTTCCAGCTCCTTGAGCGCAGCCGCTTTTTCGATGTCGAATTTTTGAAGCCCGACCAGCTCCTCGATGAAAATGCGGCGGTCCTCGGGACTCATTTGGGTCATCTCGACTATCTTACCTTGCAAGATGAAATTAAAGCCGTCGGGATCCACGTTGGCGAGGGCCAGCTTCATGAGAATTTCCTCCCGCGTGCAGCGGGTGCCATTGAGCCGGTACGTGCCCTTGTTCTTGTCGTTTATCTCCCGGGAGATGACGAGATCCTGCCCCGTGTATCCCGGAAACAAGTTCTCCGTGTTGTCGAAGACGACCGTGACTTCCGCGGAGGTAGCAGCTTTCTTGGTTTTCGTGCCGACGAAGATGAGATCCTTCAAGTTCTCGGCACGCATGGTCTTCTTGCTCAACCGGCCGAGCGCGAAGCACAAGCCATCGATGATGTTGCTCTTGCCACTCCCGTTTGGACCGATAATGGCGGTGAAGCCCTTGTCAAGCTTGACCGATACCGTAGAATCCCCGAAGCTCTTGAAGCCCTTGAAAATGATCTCCTTGATGAATGTCGATCCCATGATTCTCGCTGGAAAGGTTATCGTTATTTTTTTTTGAAAATGATCAGAAGATCTTGGCACATTCTACCATGACAAGTTTACCAACCCGTGCAAACTCCATCCACCATTCCTTGCTCCGGTTGGAAACGATGATAAGGTCTAGGAAGTTCGTGTTGATGCAATAGATCTCCTCCTTGCGTGCCTTGATTTGCTTCTGCCAAACTTCCGAAAGTATCGTGGATGCGGGGATTTTCTTGCCCGACGCTTTCTGTATATCCCCGCCTTCCCGCTGAACCTTGCTCACGTATTGGAATTGCAGTTCCTCGACAATGTACTTGAGATCCTTGCAAGAAAGTTGCAATTCGAGGGGTTTATCTTTCCCGAATTTGCACATCCTGCGCCAGGGACATGGCGTGCAGTATTGCTCGAACGATACCGTGAATTCGGAAAGCCCCGTGAGGGCATATTGAAGCTTTGGCATAGTAAGCCCCGTGAGAGCCTATTGATGCTTGCCCACTGATTAGTTAAATAATACTACGCGTGGATAATTAACATTATTTGATCCTCCAATAACTGCGATAGCTTATGCGCATACGTCCTCACGAACACTCGAAGCTACGTGCTTTCCTTTTAGCTGCCATGATCTTCTCTCCAGCCGTCGTCTATGTAGCCTTGTATGCGGATACTATCATCAAGTTGCGGAACGATGCACTGGAATTTTCCTTCCTGGAATTGCCGGATCCGGAAACATTCATCCCGGCGAATGTCACGAAACTTGCCGAGATGGCAGAATATTACGACGCGCGGTTCGAAAATTATCACATACCACTGAACATGTCCACGGACACGTTTTTCAACGAGGATAATTGCACGAGCGTGTCATGGTATGCTTTTTCGGACAACACTGGTCAATGGACAGGCCTAGCCATCACGGCATGGGTGTTCAAGTACCTTGCTGCCATCAACGAGGGAAACACCACCATAAAACAGGATTCACTCCGCGTCATCCGGAAATTGCTCCAAGGCATGTCCATGCAACTGGCCGTGCCGAATGGTGGCCTCGGGCCCAACTACAGCGGCATCCTCGCGCGTGGCTGGGCTGGGCCGGAACAGCGGTCCTTGCCAGGCGTGGATGCATATTACTTCCAAGACGCGGGAGGGCAGCACCATAACGGCACTGGACCTTATGCCAATTACCGCTGGCGCTCCTACACGTCAAACGATGAATATAGCGGGTTTTACGCCGGCTTGGCAATGATATTGAAATATGTTGACGACCCCGTTGAATGCCAGGACATCCAGGCCACGGCGCGGTTGATGATCGACCAGGTCGCGGCATATATGCTCGATACGAACTTCCTGGGCATGGACTGGCACGGTGGCCCGACAGGCGTTCACCAGCGAGCATTATTTTTCCAGGGCGGAGCGTTCGCGCTTTTACTGCTCAAGCTGGCGGCGACGGCATTCCCGGGGAAGTACGCGGTGATCTACTACCACTACGCCGCCGAGGAACTCTACGCCGTCACGACCCTCGAAACCAATAGCCAAGAGACCATAGCGAATTATTACGCGTACGCGTTCAATTACCACGTCATGTTCGCGCTGCTGCAGCTCGAGGACCAGCCAGGGTCTTTGCGGCAGTTATATCTCGATAATTTTCTCCGCGGGTTGTGGTCGATCACGTGGATGCACCGCAACCCGTTCTACAACGTGATTTACCTCGCGCTCGCCTCGGAACCGGGCATCAACGCGACCGTCGAGCACGATGTCGAGGATAACCTCATGCGGTATGGCATCAATCACTATCCCGATCGCCAGCTCGGCCACGTTAGCCCTCTGCCGCCGGATTACGTGCGCATCGACAATGTCCAGGCGCTTTCGGATTTCCTCCAGAACGATCCCCGCGGGGGCTGGTACCTCCCCTATTTCACGGAGGTGAACGCGGGCCAGATATATTACAACAAGCCCCTCACGCCAGAATACCAGAACGGCGACATTTTCTTGTGGGAAAAAAACCCGTACCAATACCAGGAAAGTGTAACGTACACGACCCGGGAGTTCGCGGGTTTTTCGTTCTCGATCGTGTACTGGATCGCCCGTGCGCGGGGATTCATTGCACCACCTTGATCAAGCAAGCCGTGATGGACCAATGGAA
>JAUQYW010000533.1 GCA_030587525.1 Candidatus Sigynarchaeota archaeon
GGGTTGCATAGAGCGATCGCATCGCGCGTCGTGGGTATGGTTCGCCGCATGGGCGTCGTCGGGGATGTCGCCTTCTGTGGCGGGGTCGCGAAAAATCAAGGCATGGTCCGCGCGCTGGAAAGAGAACTCAACACCAAGGTCTATATCGCGGCAGAACCCCAGATCACGGGCGCCGTTGGCGCCGCGATTATCGCGGCTGAACGGCTTGGCGGCGCGGATTAATTCACGCAATACAGCACCGCATCCTGATTTTGCTCGTATCACTTTATGGACTCGTTCATACTTGGAAAACCATATACAAAATGGGTCGCCCTTCACTGCATCACAAGGCCAAGCAAGATGAAAACCCGCGTGTTCACGATCGATGCCAGCAAGGACTTGAAGGCACAAATCGCCCCCGCAGCAGCTATCATCAAGAATGGCGGGGTGGTTGCATTTCCCACCGAAACCGTATACGGGCTGGGCGCGAATGCGTATGATGCCAATGCCGTGAAGAAGATCTTCGAGGCGAAAAAGCGACCTGCCGACGATCCGCTCATCGTTCACGTCTCCGATAACAGCATGGTCACCGGCCTCGCTGATGCCGGCGCAATCAGCGACGTAGCCCGAAAACTTATGGCCACGTTCTGGCCGGGGCCGCTCACGATCGTCGTCAAAAAATCCCGGGCCGTGCCCGGTGTCGTCACGTCCGGGTTAGACACGGTCGCCATCCGCATGCCCAGTCATCCCGTCGCGAGGGCGCTCATAGAGATATCCGGCGTGCCCATCGCCGCACCATCGGCCAACCTGTTCGAGCGGCCCAGTCCCACGAAGGCGAGCCACGTGCTCACCGATCTCGATGGCCGCATCGACGCCGTGATCGATGGTGGTAGTGCGGACATCGGCGTGGAATCGACGATTATAGACATTTCTGGTGAAAAAAGCCTCCTACTTCGACCAGGCGGCGTTCCGCTGGAAAAGCTAGAAGAGTTGATCGGCGCCATCGAGATCCATCCATCCGTGCGGGAAAAGTATTTTTACGGGTTCGCGCGATCGCCCGGCATGAAGCTGAAGCACTACGCGCCTGATGCCCGGCTCGTGCTCGTGGAAGGAACCCGGGATCGCGTCGTGGAATCGATCAAGAAGCTCGCGGCTGATAGCATCAAGGATGGAAAAAAGACGGCGATTTTATCGTGCACCGGGGCAATCCAGGTCGACGGGGCGATAAGCAAGCAATTGGGAAATGATCAAGCGCAAATCGCAAAAAACCTGTTCGACGCGTTTCGCGAGATGAATGCTTTAAAGATCGACGTTATCATCGCGGAATGCACGACGGAGGATGGGCTCGGCCTTGCTATCATGAACCGGCTCCGCAAGGCTGCCGAAAAAATCGTTCGAGCTTGATCACCGGTACTTTTTCTAGGTCATTTCAGGTTTACGGCGCTGGAGAAGATGGCCACCATGTGCTTGTCGAGGGGGACGAGAATCAAGGGTAGCAGCGAGCTGAACGTGATTGCATTGCATACCACAAGAATGCCGGTAAAGATGCTACCCTGCGCAACCCATGCCCAGAAATTAATACCCATGATGTATGAAAATATCAGGTCGGCGATGATGGTGTACCCGAACGCGAACGAGGCCCCGATGATGCCAAGCACCACTTGGGACTTGCGGGTAATGTTTTTTCGGAGGCTTGAGTCATTAAAGAATCCTCCGGCGAAGCCCAGCACCGTGTATGCAACCAGCTGCACCACGAGCAATGGGATGGGCGAGGCCCCGTATAGATTAAATATGAAATAGAGTATCGAAGCGATGAACCCGACGAGCGAGCCTATCGCCTTTCCGAAGAGTAAGCCGCCGAGGAACACGAGCATGGTGAAGATCTCCACGTTCGGGATCAACGCGAGCATGTATCCCGCGCCGACGCACAAGCCAGCATAGGTCGCGATGATGGCGATCTTGACCGCCGGTGGCGTCGTGGTTGCAGATCGAGATTCCGGTTTTGTTTTTTCCTTCATGTTTTTACCGCCAGTTCGCTCCGTGCTATGCCTGGTGCCACGTGATGATCGAGTTGTTGGAAACCTGATACTTATTGCAAGCAATTCCGGGAGAAACAGAATCTACCATGTATGTCCAGCCCAGGCGAGCGCCGTTGATCTCAGAGATGAAATATCCTGCCGGGTACACATCATAGGCAATGTGAAATTCCTTGTTCATGATATCGAAGACTGTTGCGTTCACGATTCGCGATGTCACGTTCGTCCGTTGATCGATCGTCCCGTTCTTGTAATCGACCGTGATCGTTACGTTCGCAACCGTGATCGTTGTCAATTCTTCGGGGTTACGATTCCCCCCGAAAAAAAAAGGAAGGGAATAGTTCATCACGAGCAGTGTGGAAAACGACACGGCGAAAATGACGAGCGTCGCTTTCCAGTTGAAGGCTCGCCGGTCCGGGTTCGTGGTCATGGTCGTTTCGCGGTTCGCATTTTTCTCGTGACGATGAGGCCAACGCTCGCGATCACCGC
>JAUQYW010000579.1 GCA_030587525.1 Candidatus Sigynarchaeota archaeon
GGGTTTTTATCAATCCAGCACCGCGACGCTCTTCACGAACAGGCTCGCCAAGCTCGGCGCAATCCCTGCACACGGTCAGTTTTGCCCCCTCGACGATTACCTTGAATCCCCTGCCGTGAATTTCGTTGCCGCAGATCTCGCAGCTCATGACATTCCTCCTCGATGATATCGTGCGCGTTGTTCTGTACGCATGAAATTAAAAATGTTTCGTCCTTGCTAATGCGGTGATGGCTGCAACGTGATCAAGACAACGATCAGCAAGACCGCGATCAACGCCCCGCCAACGAGCCAGACGACCCACTTTTTCTTGCCTTTTCTTTCCTTTCGTTTCTCGAATCCCCTGCACTGGGCGGAGCAATACCCGTCGGAATACTCGGGAATTATCTTGTTGCAGACGCTACAATGCTTGTGCGGGAAGATCTTCTCCTCGGGGGTAGCGAACTTTTTCTTCGGGGGGGTTATTGACATGATCGTCTTGCTCGTGAGCTCTATGCAATGAAGTCTATTTTAGCTTGTTGAAGGCCTGGTCCAATTCTGCATCGCTGGCCTTGTGATCAGGCGGGATGAAGCGGATGTTATCGCTCTTAAACCGCGGGACGACGTGGATGTGAAAATGCTCGATGATTTGGCCCGCCTCGCGTCCCTGGTTGATCAAGATGTTGAATCCATCGCACTTCAACCGCGTTTTCATGTGCTCCGTGACGTTTTTCACGCCGATGAAGGTTTTTCCGACTTGATCGGGGGTACCATCAACTATCGTCTTGAAATGGAGCTTGGGTACCACGAGGCTGTGGGCAAAGGCAGCAGGATTGATGTCCAGGAATGCGATAACCGTGTTGTCCTCGTAAAATTTCTTGGACGGGATCTTGCCGTCAACGATCTTGCAGAAAATGCAGTCGGCTGTCATGGCTCCCTTCGTTTCATCCTTCTTGGACTCGTGCTTTTCTGCTTCTTGCTTTTTTGCCATGATTTTGCCACCACGATATGCGAGTGATTGCTCGATCCTCGAAAAGGAATGCCGTGCCGATTTTATTCTTTTGCATGTGGTGGCTCGCGGAGGCCCGTGCCGGCTACACGATGGTATCCAGGATGCGATCATTCCTTGAACGAGTCGAGGGTCCTTGCTTGCTTGTCCTTGATCGT
>JAUQYW010000581.1 GCA_030587525.1 Candidatus Sigynarchaeota archaeon
TGAAAACGGCGTTAGTCGAAATCTCCTTCCCGTTATCAAGCTTGACCTTGCAAACGGCTCCCGCTTCATTACCGATGATTTCGGCCACGTTCGCATCGTGGATGACCTCAATGTTCCCGCAAGAATAGATCTTCTCTGCCATCATTGGTTCGGCCCGGATCTTGGCTTTCCGGTAGATCACGTACACCTTTTTCGCTACCCTGCTAAGCACCAAAGCATCCTTAGCTGCACTATCACTACCACCAACAACGCACGTGATTCTATTCCTAAAAAATGCTGCGTCGCAAGTCGCGCAGTAACTCACCCCGTAACCGAGAAGCTCCTCCTCACCTTTCACGCCGAGCTTGCGATGCTCAGATCCCGTGGCGAAAATGATGGATCTCGTCGTGAATTTAGTCGAAGTGGTCGATACTTCGAAATCCTCGCCGTGTTTTTCGATGCGAGTGACTTGTTCTTCCAGAATCTTGACGTTCAATGATTCAGCATGCTGCTTGAACTTGGCCATGAGCTCCTTGCCATTGATTGAGGAAAAACCAGGAAAATTTTCGATGATATCCGCGTCAAGCATGAGACCGCCCAATTTATCTGCGATCACCACGTTTTTCAACTTGTACCGTGCGGCATAGATGGCTGCCGTGTATCCAGCAGGACCTGCGCCGATGATAATCACGTCATGTTTTTCGTCGTTCACGAGCACGTGCCTCTTGCTGTGGCGAATTGATGGGTACATGTCGGAACGCCGGTTATTAAACGCGATCGAGTATTAAAACGCCAGCAGCGAACGGCTCCGAGCATCGGGATTTCGCGAGATCGAGCCGGAGGCAGATAAGGATTAACAACGCGATTTTTTTCCCGCGCGGCATTCGACGTAGCAATGGAAAGCATCGCATCCCGGTTAACGCTGAACGGGTTTTACAGCACGGTACTCATCCGATTTAGCGGTGAAATCGGCATCAAATCCATCCAAGTGCGACGACGCTTGCTTGATCGCCTGATCATCAATATCAAGAACCAGCTAGTCCGGAAGCATATCCCGGGATATGATCTCGATCTGACACATGCAAGGTTCTTTCTCCATTTCCCAGACACGATCAACATTGCCGCCGTCAACGAGTTTTTACAATTAATCCCGGGCATCCATTCGTTCAGCTATTGCGTTGCGTTCCCACTGTCTATGGATGGAATCTTTGCTCAAGTGACTGCCCTGGGAAAATTGCTGCTGAAGGAAGGAATAACATTTGCCGTGCGCGTGACGCGTGAAGGAAAACACGAGTTCACGTCCCAGGAACTCGCTGCGAAGGTAGGCGAGCACGTGCTAGAAGCATTTTTGGGCATTCACGCGCGAGTAAATCTCACGGATCCGACTGTCACGTTTTTTCTGGAAGTCCGCGATGATCGCGTTTTGCTTTATCATGAAAAGCATTCCGGCCTCGGTGGTTTGCCCCGCGATGTGTCGTCGCCCGTGCTCGGCAGCATCGGGCTGGTGGATCGATCATGGAACGTGTGCAGTCACGTGCTCAAGCGTGGTGCTAACCTGCACCTGGTCTTGATCTACGATTTCGGCAAGAAAAACAGTAATGAAATCCGGATACCCGAAAAGCTCGTTGAAAAACTCAACGACGATTCAATCCTTCTCGATCACTTGTTTGGATTGCTCGATTATCAAGAGGATAACCGGGTGCAGTTATCCGTCGTGCCACTCTCGGGTGGCTTCCTGGATTATTGCAGTGCCATGCTCTTGTCGATTCGCGATCCCGTTGTCGCGGCATTTCTCCAGATCCTCATTTTAAACTTAATCAACGCGTCAGAACGGATTGACAAGGAAAAAGGAGACGAGAAAGCGAGCGATTTCAAGGCAATTGTTTCGGAATTCAACGATATAGGCCAAGACTCGGTCATCGGTCTGCGGTGGATGCATCACGCAGGAG
Source organism: Candidatus Sigynarchaeota archaeon (assembly GCA_030587525.1). Taxonomy (GTDB): domain Archaea; phylum Asgardarchaeota; class Lokiarchaeia; order Sigyniarchaeales; family Sigyniarchaeaceae; genus Sigyniarchaeum; species Sigyniarchaeum tengchongense. The sequence continues at coordinate 1,929 of JAUQYW010000581.1, forward strand.
AAGCCGTCGAGGCCATGCTTCCCGCGGGAGTCAAGGCCTTGCCGTTGCTTTTTCCCTCGATCGTCGATTCGGCTCCGATCTCGAAAGCGCAAGGCATCACCTCGGGAAATACCCCGCCGAATTGCGCAGCTGGTACATTAATGGATATAATGCAACGAAGCACAACGCGCGATGATTTCAAGAACATTCTTTATGAAATGGTTCAACAAAGGCGCATCATTAATTTTGACTTGGTTCAACGGCATTTTATTCTCTGAAAATGATGTGCGCGAGTAATCTAGCGAGGTTCTTTGCGTCTATGCGAGCAAACGTTCAAAAATTCCCATTGCTTCTCAAACAAGGTTTCGTGAATCCGTTAAGACGAAGGTCATTGCGAGTGCGTGCTGTGTCGGCTCCCGATAAAGATAGCAAGGTAGGTTATGGCGACGTGGACAAGGATATCGTCGAGCAAAAGGCCGCATTGCGCCAGAAAATGCGTGAATTGCGGTACATGCTTCCCCTTGGGGAATATCATCGCATGTCGGAGGCCATCGAGTCTAACTTGCTTGCGACCCCTGAATTCAGGACCGCGAAGCACGTCTGCTGCTACGTGCACAAGGAATCCACCCGCGAGCCGGAGACCATTACAATTCTCCACGCCGTGCTCGCCGACACGAAGAAGGTACTCGTCGTGCCCATCACCCGCGTGAAAGATGACAGGCTTGACCTTTCGGTCGTGCAAGATCTGGGGGATCTCGTGCCATCAACCTTTGGAGTAGCCGAGCCCGTTCATGAAAAGCTCGTAAAATCCGATTACGTCGACTTCATAATCGTCCCGTGCCTCGCTGCGGATCTTCACGGGATACGGCTTGGTTACGGGAAAGCTTATTATGACAAGCTCCTTTCGGTAATACCAAAACGCGTTGCCGCGTTCGCGCTCGCTTTCGATTTCCAGGTCCTTCCGAACATTCCTTCAGCAGCCCATGACAAGCATATCACTGCGATCGTTACCGAGAAGCGGATCATCCGGTGTTCACCTTGATGCTATGCGAGATCTTCCGGTCGATCCAGGGCGAAGTGCAAGGCCTTGGACGGCAAGCGCTATTTATCCGGACCGCCGGATGCAACTTGGCAAAAAACTGCCCCGTCGACTGCGACACGCGGTATTCCTGGGAGGAAAACAAGAAATTGCCTTTTTTCGAGCGATCCATCGATGCCTTGTCCAAGGAAATCGATGCAGCATCGGTCGATGTGGTCGTGATCACGGGCGGGGAGCCCTTGCTCCAGCAAGCTGAAATTGCCCGGTTGATAGCCGGCCAAGAAGCTAAAAAAGACGCAAACATGGACTGGTACATCGAAACCAATGGCACGATCACGCCGATATCTCAATTAATCAATGACGCCCGCATATACTTTAACGTGAGCCCGAAACTTGCCTCCTTCACCTATACAGGCTTTCCACTCTCACGCACCATTTTCAAACATGTTATCACTCCCGCTGAATTCACGGCGTGGGAAAACAAGATGTCGCAACTACCAATCGAAATCCACCGAAAGATTTACTTTATGCCCATGTCGAGGAATCGGGAACAATACTTGCAAAGTGCACCTGCCGTCGCAAACTGGTGCAACGATCACGGGTTCAATTTCGGGGCCCGAGAACATCTTGTCTTGTGGGATGGCAAGCGGGGTTTCTAAGGTGAATTCTAGAGCCATATATTCCTAATACCACCATTATTTTTCGTGCACACAAATCGAGGCAAAAGCGAGCTTTTTTTTGGCAAATCCTTTTTAATTTCATCCCTACTCTAGATATGGGAAATTGGAATTGGTTGTTGACTGACAGATGATCGAAGCGTGCTATCTCGTAAAGGATGGTGGGTTGCCGATATACACCTATCATCGTGCCGACAAAAAGGAAGGCCAGCTCGACGACCTGATCGCGCCGTTCTTGGCAGCGATCGACATGTTTTCCAATGAAAACTTCAAGGGGCGGATCAAGGCCATCGTGCTGGAAGACGGGCGGAAACTCTACTTCCGCAATTTTAAAATGGGTGATGGGTCGGGAATTCGGTTCATCGCCGTGACGTCCAGCAGCTTCGATAACATTTCCTTGCTAGACGCGAAGATGATTAACCTCAAGTGGATCATGGAAAAGCTTGTCCCCTATCTGGGCAATGGAACCGGGGGAATTCCCAGGGCATTGGAGACGGAATTGATCGAAAAAATAAGGAATTTGCTGGGTCCCCAAGAAGTGGCTGGTCCAGCTGCCCGGAATGGTGATCGCCCGGGTACAAGTTCACTTCGCAATATGGCGAAGGCGGATTCTCGTTTTTAATGAAATGGGCGATGGTGAAATGAGGGTCGGGGGCGTTGCTCCGGCATTGCAGGAGCATTAGGCCCCGTTGGACCCCGGCAAGTATGATGGTGGACTCGTTCAACGCGATCGACCGCTTGCCTTTGT
>JAUQYW010000616.1 GCA_030587525.1 Candidatus Sigynarchaeota archaeon
CTCTATCCACCCCAGATGCTCTCCACGTGGCGCGGGAACTTGTCGCTCTTTTCTCCCCTCAACGAGGCCATCGCGGTCATTTGATAAGCACATGCTTTATTTCCCGGGCTTCACCTTTTTTACTCGGTTGTCATGGTCCTCGAACTCACGAGCACGATGCCGGACAAGCGCGAAATCGTTGAAAAATCAGCGATGGTGCTGGCGCGCGCATTTCACGATTACCCGGAATACCTTTACTTGTTTCCCGATTCTCGAAAACGGGAAAAGAAGCTCTTCATCTTGTTCAAGGTCATGTCGAGGTATTGCTTGGAGCATGGGAAAGTGTTGGCGACGTCACCACGCCTGGAAGGCGTCTTGATGTATCTCCCGCCACCCGGCGACATCAACGGGTTCGACATGGTGCGTTGCGGCGCGTTGAGCATCTTCTTCAAGCTGGGCATCGGTTTCATCAAGAAACAAGCCCGCATCATCGAGGTCGTCGTGGATGCCCGAAAAACCCACGCCACGATGCCGCACGCGTACTTGTTTTTGCTCGCCGTGGATCCGAGCTTCCAAGGAAAGGGCTTCGCTGGGCAATTGGTGAAGCACCTCACGGGCATGCTCGATGCCAGCCATCTTGGTTGTTACCTGGAGACGTCGCACGCGGGAAACGTGGATTTCTACGTCCATCACGGCTTCGAGCTCGTCGAGACGAAGGACGTCCCAGGCACTGCTTTGACGATCCGGGCATTGCTGCGAAAACCTTCCGGTTCCACTGGTAAAAAATGAAAAAATCGTTCGCTTTTTTAAATGATGATGCCGATCGAGGCCGGGAACAGCGCGATCGTCAAGAAAAAGCTGATGAAACAGCCCGCGATGGGCACGAGGAAGTCGTCCAGGTTGGACGGCGAGAGCACCTCCACGACCGTCGATACCGCGGCCACGAGCAGCGCGAGCGTGAAGACCCACCCGATCGACATGGTGTTACTGTTGTTGGGGAACCAATTGCCAAAGAATACGAACGCGAACAAGCTGAGCCCGAACGACACGATGAACATCGCCAGGCATCCCTCCACGCTTCGCGTGGTCTTCGTGTATTTCAGCGTGATTTTATGCTTCCCGTACCGGCGGCCGAAGAAGGACGCTGCCGTGTCAGCGATCATCATGACCATGATGGAGGCCGCGGGGAAAAAGAAATACTGCGGCATGAACGCGAACACGAACACGAGGATGTTAATTGACAAGGCGTAGCAGAATGGTCCTTCCAGGTACCCGGTCTGCTTCTCGTCCTTATCGCCCATGGTCTGGAAAATCTTGGTTTCAGGGTTCGATAGCCGAGTCACGAGCAAGAAGAGCATCGAGATGATGAGCGCGAGCCCCGGGATGTACAAGAACGGGACGATGAAACAGGAAAACCCGGCGAAGAGATGCACGATCTTTCTTGCCATATGACTAGTGATGACAGATTTTTTCTTGAGTATCATTGATGTGCCTATCACGAGGAGGACAAACGCGAAAGCAATCAGCAACAGGACGATTTCGTTCGTCGCCATGTCCGAGAAGATGTGGATTATCATTTCAGAGAGCACGCTCTTTTTTCATGTGGATTATAATGATGCCAAGACGTAAGCCACGAGACCGATGAAGGCCCCGGCCTTGAGCATCAAGCTCGAGAATTTCTGGTTCTTTTTTGCATCGCGCCCGCGCAGCAGCAAGCAAATCGAGATCACGACGGCGATGTTCCCGAGGATCATCAAGATATCGAACGCGATGCTCGACAAGAGGTAAAACGCGGGCAGCGTGAAGGCCACGATGGCTCCAGCAGAAAACACGATCGACACGATCGCCGCGGCTTTCGTGCCTCTCGTGTTTGCGACGGTCTTGATGTTGAACTTGCGGTCGCCTTCCATGTCCTCCATGCCCTTCACCAGTTCCCTGCTGATGAGCAAGCAAGCTGATGTCGCGAAGAAGAACCAGATCGCGGGGGGAATGCTTGGCAGGCCAACGACGTAGAATGCCCCGAACGGGATGCCAAACGAGAAAGACACGCCGACCATCAAATTCCCGGGAAATCCAGATGGTTTACCCCACCTGGCATACGCGTACCCGATGAAGATGAAAAATACCGTGCTTGCAGGGATGAGCAGCCAATTTGGGGTCATGATGGCGACGATCACGGCGAGCGTCGTCGCGATGGCGCCGAGATTGATGAAGTACCGGATGGCTCGTTCCTTTTCGATGTCGCCACGGGGAATGGGACGGTTTGGCCGGTTGATCTTGTCTATGGCTGCATCGAAATAATCATTGATCACATTGCCCGCGCCAGCCACGAAAAAATACACGACCAGGCCGCCGATTACCGCGAGCCAGCCATTCACCGTTGAAAAAACTGCAGCGGGATCCATTGCATTGAGGATGCCGATCAAGACCGTGAGCGCACCGAACGTGCAATTCACGGGCCGGAGGATCTCGACATAAGCCTTGGTTTTACTTGGCTCACGTGGCTCCTTCGAGCTCGCATTTGCTCTTGCCATGTCACACGGTCTCGTTTGACGTTAAGCGGAGACATTTTTCACTCGCTGCTGTTCCCTTGTGCATGTACCGGGTTTTGCTTCAGTTCCGGGGGCGCGTGCAATTTCTCCTTGCCCGCTTCCTTGATGGCTTGGATGATGCGGGCGAGAGACGCACCCTCGTCGCGCAGCACGTGATCCTCGACGAACGTTCCTTGCACGATGATATCCGCGCCCGCGAGAACTTTCACCCGGGCGTCTTCGGGCGTGTTCACTCCGCCGCCAACGATCATTGGCAAGTCGCAGTATTTTTTAACCTTCTTGATCATCTCGTTCGGAACCGACGTGTCAGCACCCGAACCAGCTTCGAGATACAGCATCTTGAAGCCCATGTACTGTGCCGCGAGAGCGTAGCCGACCGCGATTTCAGGCTTGTACCTGGGAAGCGGCTTGGTATCAGAAATCCATCCCGCCGCACCACCAGGAGCCACGACAAGATAAGCAGTCGAGATTGCTTCCATACCGGCCATTTTGATGGCCACGGAGCCGATGCTCTGGCCACCGATGATGTAATAAGGATTCGTAGAATTGAAGATGGAAATGAATAAGATGGCATCGGCTGGCTGGCAAACCGCATTGATGCCGCCAGGAAAGATGATCAAGGGCTTGTTTGAATTTTTCTTGATGGCTTTCATCGTTTTTTCGATGAATGCTTGGTCAAAGCACGTGGACCCACCAACAAAAAACATGTCGGTACCAGCCTTGTCGGCGAATTCGGCCATACGACCCGCGATGGCTGCGGGTTGTTTCAGCTCGTCAGGGTCGATGAGCGTCGCGTGCAATGCACCTTCTTGCTTGATCTTTGCCATAATGGCTTGATAATTCGTATCTCTGTCCATAATCATCAATTTGCATTATAAATTATCGTAATTCTAACATTAGCAAATATATTTCACGGGAACCTTACCTGTTTATGGTAGAAACGCGTGTCTGCTTCCTTCGTCGATCTTTTTGCTCGAGTAAAGGGGGCTAGCCAAAAAAGCGGTTCAAGCCTCTACGTTGTGTGAGTTAAGCTTGTTAGCTTTATAAATTACTTCCCCAGGATCACGCTGGAAACTTAGGTCGGCGCGTTTGTTATTAAAACACGTGAGCATTTTTATTAACGGAAAGACTCGGCATTATTTCGCATTATTTCTTGCGTGGAACAAGAT
>JAUQYW010000640.1 GCA_030587525.1 Candidatus Sigynarchaeota archaeon
CGTAAGCACTTCGCAATAACTTTTTACGTTATTATATCTCGATGCGTTACTGCTTCCGGCGAAAGAGTAGGATTTAACCTTTCCCGTTCGGTCCATGATATACGTCTCGTTTGATGCGCTCGAGCTGGACACGTAATACCAGCAAGCGATCATGTAATCCGGGGTGATGAGTTGTATCCGCGTTTGGCTAGTTACTGCATCACCGATACCACGCGAGCAATCGAAGAAATCCGGAAAGGTGACATAGCTGGTGAAAAAACCGACATTCGAGACCGAATCGTTGAAGGTGCTATACTGTCGTAAGCTCACGGCTCCGCTCGCATTGCTCCAGTACCAGATGCTGATGATGGCTTGCGTGTAGTTCAACGACCCTATCCTGAAAAATGTCTGCCGTCTCAGAGTGGAAACGTCCAAGGAGGAATAGACGTGCTCCATGGTCACCGACACGTTCGTGGCGAGGGCGACCCAGCCTGTTTTAACAAAAACCATATTCGCATCTTGCCAGAGCGGGACTAATTGAAGTTCGTCGTGCACAGTGTCGTTGTACGCGACGTACGTGCTGCTTTCATGACTCCCCGTGTTCGTGTTGATGACGCTGGACAAGGAAAATTTGATCGATGTTCCTACGACCGGGTGCCACTGATCATATGCCTTCACTCCGGAAACGAAGGCAAATCCGACCAGCATCAAGGAAATAAAACTTAGAATGAGGGTATTAACTCCTTTTTTCATACACATTCACCTTGAATAGAATATGGAGGTGTAAGATTTTCAGCACATATAAATTTGATAGATGCTCGCCTTTTTTTCCCAGGATGAAGAAAGTCCCGAGTGGGTAGTCTATTTCGATGATGCCTTTAGAAAATTTATGCGTTTATGAGGGGAGAAAAAAAGCATCGTGCAGAAGAGAAACGAAATCAAAGTGTTGATCCGGAGGGCGTGTTAAAAAGCATCCTTTCTCTCTCCAACGCATAGATTAAAGTAAATGATTGATATAGCATGCGAAAGTGAACGTCTAAAAACGAGGATGAATGCAATGTACGTTAAATGGCCGAGAATGTGTGCAGGATGCGGAGAGACCAATCCCGACAAGATCTTTCCCGCGGATTACGTGTGGAAGCACAGTGAAACGGTCGGAGGTGGATACGGGTACACCACGTATAATATCAAGAGCATGCCGGTGCAAGGGTGGCTGTGCAAGTCTTGCCGGTCAAAAATAGTGACCCGGTACATCCTCCTAATTCCCGTATGGTTGGTGATGCTGATTGGGGGATCCATAGGTTTATTCGAGTCCGATGTGCCTTATCCCTTCATTCCCATGATGGCGGGTGGCATGATAGGTTCCATTTGTTGGATAATCTTCCGTTTTCATCCCGTGACGCACGTGATGCAGTTCCGACCGAAAATGTCGGGCGATCCCGTGTTGCATTTTCATAATGCTCGCTACAAGGCGATTTTTAACATGCTCAACCCGGATATCACGACGAAGTTGAACCACGTGCAAACCCAGAAAGAGGCTCGTAACGTCCAAGAATTCGTCGCGGATTTAGCTCGCCGATTACCGCCCTCCTCATCGCAGCAACCACAACCCGCACCAAAACCACAGCCTGCGCCGCAACCACAGCCTGCTATCCAGCAACAACCGCAGAACCCGAGCGGAAACCAACAGAATCAATCAGCAGGAAACCCCCAAGTCTTGATGTGCAAGAATTGCGGCCATATCCGGGTCTTATCTGGGAGCCAACCGGAAGGAAATATCTCGTTCTGCGAGAAATGTGGTTCAAAATTATTGTAGGAAATCGGGTGCCCTATGTGGATTTTTTTTTTTACTTGATTTGAAATGATGATAGGCCAGATTGCTGCAAATATGCCACGAGAAGTTTCTGGCCAGTTTGATAATCTCCTTCCATCAACCCGTGCTTGATCGTGTCGCGGCTGAATTCGGCGTGAGCACTCAGCGAGATCTGATCCGGCCCGTGATTGTGAGCTCGCACATGTAACTCGTGCTCGCGATCGAGCTTGAATGTCACGCCCCAGCGCTGGTTGATTTGCTTGAACTCCTGGAGGGGTTCCAGGAAATGCCCTCTATCTTCCAGGAACTGCTGCTTTATTTTATCTTCTGCATCTATCGGGAACACCGCGTGAACCGGTTCGGTCTTGAAGGTCTCATAAAGAATTTTTCCGCCAATCACCGCTGCCGCTGTTATGCCAGCCATGGCCAGGACCTTTTTCCAGATATCTGAACCCATTTAAAAACACGCCACCGATGCGTTGAGCAACCAGATCTCGTTGGAGATAATGCAGAGAAAATAATGGAAGGAATGCTTTTTAAGTGTATCCTATTATCATATCTTGGAAAAACCACGCATTCCAGGGTGCCATCCCAATCTTTATATGGTAATTCGGGATGATCGACTTTCGAGAATGCGTGGATTAGCATTCGACTCTTACATTTCCAGGAAGTGTTGTATTTTTGGTAGGAGGAGAAACTTGATGAAAAACAAACTGAAATCTGCATTGATCCTGCTCGCGGTGACCGTGCTCTCGTCGGGATTCATCATGAACACGAATGCCGCGACATTCATCGGTGGCGGCCTTTCGCAATCGACCGCGAGCGATAGATTGGGTGCTTTCATCATCATCGCGGGTGATCGTACCGATCATGCGTTGAAAACCATGATCCAGAACGATGCAAATCGCAGCTACCAGATATTGCGAGCACTTGGCTTTCCAACGAGCAAGATCTACTATCTCGGCCCTAACACCGGCCCATCACAGCCCTACGTGAACGGTACGACAACCTTGACAAACATCCAATGGGCGATCGAGACGTGGGCGAGCGACAAGGTCAGTTCGTCACGCGGCCTTGGGCTTTACATCGTAGACCATGGTGGATCCAATTTCATGTGCATGGGTGGCATCCCGTCGAGCGGCGGCTCCCTCACGGATACGAACTTAAACACCTGGCTTGACAACCTCGAAGCGAGCACGAGCTGCTCCCGCATAATCATCATCTACGAGGCTTGCGACGCCGGGTCCTTCATCGACCCCGTGAGCAAGTCGAACCGCATCGTCGTGGCATCGACGAGCTCATCCCTGGGTGCATATGTAACCGAAGATGCCCAGCACGCGCTGTTTTCGCAAGCCTTCTGGAGCGCGATCTTGTGTGGAAACACGATCGGCGGATCTTTCGAGTACGGGCATTTCCACGTGCACGAACATGGGTATGGGACCATCCAGGATCCGATGCTCGACGACAACCACGACGAGACCGGGCACGGGATCAGCGGTTCCGGCTCCACGGGAACTTTTCCGAATGGTGGCGACGGAAGCGATGCCCTCGACACGTGGATCAAGTATGGTGCCCAGATCTACATTTCATCCATAATGTACAAGGTGGTCGCTTTACCCTTCGGGGTAAATGCGAGCAAGGGTAAAATTCCCATCTGGGCACGGATCGAGAACAGCACGAAGCTCAAGCGCGTCTCAGCAAGATTCGTTCCACCTGCATGGAATCCGCCAACCTTCATCACAGATAATGAGGGTTCATATCCTGTCGTGGAAACGGGGACGGGCAATATCCAGCTGAGCGATCTAGATGGAGATGGCAACTGGACCGCCGATTTTCCCCTCGGAGGTGCATTTCTTTGGCCCAATGGCACGACCAAGATCACCATCACGGGGGAAAGCGAAGACGGCAACATTATCGAGCAAGGTACGTCGTGCTTGGTCGGGGATGGATCGCCACCAGTCGACATGGAAAACCCGACGGTGAGCATCTCGGATCCCTTCAACAACGAGACCGTGTCTGGCTTCATCAACATCACCGCCAAGGGCGATGACGACGTAGCCCTCGACTACGTGAAGATCCTGGTTGATGGCAACATGGTGAAGAATGATAGCATGCCATCCATCTATCCATACCCAGATGTCATTCATAGCCTCGATACCAGCGGCCTTGCCAATGGAAATCACAACATCACCGCCATCGCGATGGATAAAACGGGCAAATCGGCGCAGGTATCCATCACGGTCGACGTGCAGAATAGCCTCGCATGGTACTGGATCGCGATACCTGCCGGGGCTGGCATAGTAGTTCTCGCAATAGCCATACAATATGCCCGCAAGAAAAAACGTGCGTGAACATCTCGCAAAAAAAGTTTCAAGATTTCGTGAAACGTGAAAGCATTGCCTTTCCTATCTTTTTTCGATCCCGCCATGCTCTTCTCTACATCGTCCTCACCGATTTCTGTTCATGCCCCCAATTTGCTATCCGATAGTGGCGAACTCGAGCTTTGCTCCGAGCATAGCATGAACTTTC
>JAUQYW010000652.1 GCA_030587525.1 Candidatus Sigynarchaeota archaeon
CCGGTCTTGCCATGTTACTTCGGTACCCCGGTCCAAATGGTGGATTTTGCTTTCGCGTTTTCATCGCAAACGGCATCCAGCATCTTTTTATTCCCGGGGTTTAGCAAGAACTTGATAGTGTATTCCCAATCCTTGGGTATCTTGAAAGTATACTTTGGTTTTAGCGGGATCGTCGGGATCACGTGGTCAAAGGGCATGCTCTCTATCGTGGTGCCCTTGAACGTTATTTTGTATACCATATCCATCAGAGTTTTCCCCGTTTGCTCGCCGAGCTCGGCCAAGGTAGAATCAAAGAAAGAAAGAGATCGCTTTTGCTCTTCAAAAAACTCTTCCAGCTCGTCAAATATGCCCATGCCGTTCTCATTCAATTGCCGGATTTCCTGGGGATTTTCAAGATCGAGATGGTCATCAAAGATGATGCCAAGCCATCCAGAAAGACTGAAAAACTCCGCGAGGTTATACAAGTCCTTGGCAAACGGGCCGTGATGGTAACGCTTGAATTCGATCCTCGTTAAACTGATTTGTGCGTTGTAGGCCCTGCAAAGCGAGAGGAAAAACAACTTTTGCTCCTTGATCTTATTGATCGTGAGATTCATTTGCTTTGCTTTCGCGTGGAAATACAGGTAAATGACCTTGTCCTCCAAGGGAAAGAGGTCCTCGTAAAAACACGTCACGATTGGCTCGCCACCTAATTCTGTTCCGGTCATGATAGATATTGCGATCCGTATATAAAAAGTCGTACAAGATAGATAATTAGCATGCTCAATTGACCATTTCTCGAAAAAGAGCACCGGATCGCGGTCTCGTTCCGATGAAATCGTTTTTCTCCTTCCTTTATGAACCGCCATCCTTAGGGAAAGGAGAGGTATTTGAGCGAATGAAGAGGTACATAAGCGAATTAGCAGGAATTCGAGACCGCACACCTTTTAAAGAAAGAATACACAGGGCAAATGCATTTTTATGTGATATCCTTTCCCTTTCTCTCATATAGTTCTGGGAATCTCCTTTCTCGTCATAGTATAGAAGAAGATCTTGTACCTGCGGGTTCCGTTTATGGTTTTGAACCGCATGATAGATATCCTTGGCAGGTCAGATCAACGTCTTGTTTTTTTCTCGATTCTCGATTATGATTTAAATCAGAAAATTCCGTGCGTGATCTGAATCCGCTCAAGATTCTTCTCGCGTAAATGCGAATTTCCCCATTATTGTTATCACCTTGAGGTAAATCAACCCACGTTAATTGTTCGTTGGAAATGAATGCGGATTTTATAGAAGAATATCAATATCTTGATGAAATGATTTATAAATTACCAATGAATAAGGGAATTCATACGATAGGGATTCTCGGATCCAGCATATCGTGCGCAGAAGGTTATTTGTTTCATGTGGACGAACTTTGATAACAAAAATAAGAGATATTCGTTAAGGAGATTACGCTCATGCTTAATAGAAACAAGAAAAACTATGGAACATTAATTCTACCTTTGATTTTGCTTTCCTGTATATTTCTTTTCTCAGGAAAGTCTGAATCAAATCAACCAAGTATATCATACATGCAACCAGAAGAATGTCCAGTTCCTGGGCTCGTAACGAACGATTCATGGGAAGTGACCCTAGATCCTGCCCAGGACATGGTAGCCATAGATGTCCTTGCCTTGAATCAGCACGTGTATACCATCGAACGCATCGCAAATGCTACGCCGTATTGTAATTTTACAAAACGTAATTCAACGGGCGATATAGTCTGGCAAAAAACCTTTGCTATTCAACTCTCAGATCTTTGGAGCGATGGTACGTATATTTATGTTGCAGGTGGGTCGGGACCCAGCATGCGTGTCATGAAATATAGCCAAGCGGGAGGTCTTGTGTGGAGTAGAGATCCGGGGGAATCTGATACAACAATTGAAGCACGTGCGGTGTGTGGCGCGGATGGACGCATCTTTTTGTTAATGAGCCATAATCCCGCCACAAATCAAATTCTAATCGAAAGGTACTTGGAATCTGGATCATGGAATGGTTCTGGATCGTATAACGAGTTAAGTCCAAGCTCTATCATAGGTGCTGCCTCCGATGGCCTTTATATTTATTACTTAAGAACATACTACCCGGGTGGTGCGGAAAGTGGGAAAATAACAAAGATGCGAGCCAGTACCTTTAATGATGCGTGGGAGAAGACTGTCAACCTCCGTGGCAAGGACTCGTTTAATTCAATATGCATTCTCAATAACGAGATCTACGTTAGTCACAGGTCTCAATATGCCGGCTCCTACCTCGAAAAATATGCCGCAAATGGCACGTTAATGATGAATGTGACAACACCTTTCCAGGAACTCATGGGATTGGCAACGGATGGTTATTGGATCTACGGCGTGGGGAAGGACTTGTCCACGTCTTTATTAAAGATGATGTGGTGGGCTCCGAATGGAACCGTGCTTGGATGGAAAAAATTCAATTTTTCGCAAGGCACATATCTCACAACCGTTGCAGCCGATGGAGGGTATCAATACATCTACATGACATTCACGGGAAACGGTTTATGTACGAGCTTGATAAAAAATGACATATTTCCAACGAAGTTGTCCATTTCTACCAATAACTCAAATATCATCCAAGGACAATCTGTCCAATTCAATGTCTCGTCTCTCGTAAATGCGACGAATCCTGCTAGTTATCAATGGTTTTTCGAGGATGGTACGAATTCTACACTTGAAGATCCTGAGCACTACTTCATGGAGATTGGTACTTTTTCCATTATGCTTGCAGCGTGGGATTGTGATTTTGATTCGATCACTAAAAATGTCACGATCAACGTGGCGGCGGATTTAACCCCGTCGGCGACGTTCACGGCGAACACGACCTCGATCATTGAAATGCAATCGGTGAAATTCACGCACACGGGTAGTAACGGCAATATACCAGTATCCTACCAGTGGAGTTTCGATGATGGGACGCCTAACTCGACCGTCGAAAACCCCGTGCACCAGTTTACGACCGTGGCCACGCGCACGATAAGGCTTACAGTTGTTGATGTGGACGGCGATATTGTTACTTATACGCTTCCGTCAACCATCAACGTAATCGCGGATTTGTTGCCCAATGCGATCTTCACGGCCAACACGACATCGATTCACGCAGGTAAGTCCATCTCGTTCACGCATACTGGTGATAATGGCAATTTGCCGGCATCATATCAATGGAACTTCGGCGATGGCACGTCCAATGCAACCATCGAGAATCCCGTGCACCAATTCACGGCTGCCGGCATCTACACGATTCGGCTCACGATTGTCGACGTGGACGGCGACATCGCCATCTACACGCTCCCATCGCCTATCAACGTGGACATTATCCCGTCGGCGACATTCACATCCAATACAACCTCGATCGTTGCAGGGCAATCGGTGAGTTTCACGCACACCGGTACTAATGGCGATCCACCAGCAACGTACCAGTGGAACTTCGGAGACGGCACGCCCAACGCGACCGTCGAGAATCCCGTGCACCAGTTCACGGCCGCGGGCACCCGCACGATTCAGCTCACGATCGTCGACGTGGACGGCGACACTGCCACCTATACACTTCCGTCAACTATCAATGTGGCCGAGGACTTGTTGCCCAGTGCGACCTTCACGGCCAACACGACATCAATCATTGCGGGTCAGGCCGTCGCATTCACGCACACGGGCGTAAACGGCAACACGCCGGCGACGTATTCGTGGAATTTCGGGGACGGGCGCGCATCGATCTTAAAAAATCCGGTGCATCAATTCAAATCATCAGGTACTTTTACCGTTCAGCTGAATGTAACGGACATGGATGGAGATTTGCATACCACGACAATGATAATAAGCGTCTTGCCATACATCCAAGCGGTCGCGAGCTTTTCAACAAATACGACGACAGTCATAGCCGGGCAATTCATACAGTTCCAATTCAACGGAACAACCGGGAACGTGCCAATCTCGTATTATTGGCGGTTTGGGGATGGAAGCACATCTGTACAGGTGAATCCCACGCATCAGTTTAACACGGCCGGGATGCATAGTATGAACTTGACCATAACAGACATATTCGGAAATAACAGCGTAGCCAGCATAGATGTTACAATATTGCAAGACGTATTTCCGGTTTCGTTGTTCACGGCAAACACGACAACGCTCAGCGGTCCAGGTTGTATACAATTTCAATTCATCGGTACACAAGGCAATGGACCGGCTACGTTTACGTGGTATTTTGGGGATGGGACAACATCGAATGTGTCCAATCCAGTACATCGATTCAACTCCACTGGAACATATGACGTCATTTTAGTGGTTCGGGATACGGATGGTGACATAAACCAATATTCTACCAGAATCGCCGTTATCGGGCCGAGTACGGGTAATTGGTTTGGCAATCCCACGAACGTTTTCATCGTGATCGTGATAGGTGCCGGTCTAGTTGCTGTCGTGTCCGTTGCAAGCGTGGCTCGGAAGAAGAAACTGAAGATTCAATCCAGCGGTAGTGGCAAGAAACGTGACGGAAAGAAGATTCCCAGTCACCAGGCACTGGATCAATCCCGGACTGGTGCTGGTATCTCGCCCATGAAAAATTCCGAGATAGTGCAAAAAATGCCGGACGCATCGGCACCGGTCGTGATTGCTCCGCCAGCCATCTCAAAGCCCAACTATATCTGCACGAATTGCCATTCCCGGTTTACACTTTCGTTCCCGGCTGGCCAGGCACCACCATCGTGCCCATCGTGTTCGATTGCCATGTCAAGGCTCGTGCCGTGCCCGCATTGCGGTATCGATGCGATGATTGACCAGCAATTCTACCAAGCTTTTAAGGGAAAGGTAATACAATGTTCAGGTTGTGGGAAGCAGTTCGTGCTCCACTGACTCTTATATTTTGAATTTTAAAGCACTTCCTTTTATTTTTCGTCTATTGTCGATAAAAGAGTAAACACATCGTCGATGCGTTTTCCTTTACCAAGCACTTCGTGTACTTTTTCGAGCTCTGTGGTTATTTTTCTGGCCTGGGGACATCTTTCCATGCAGCGCCCGCACTTCGTGCACACCAGCGCATTGCCATTCCCAGGATTCCTTGCAAGCTCGTACTTTGATCCCGCCATTTTCTTGTACCCACGCTTGATGAGGTAGGTGTAAAATCGTTGGCTGCTATTTTGCTTGGCGGATGCTTGGAGCGAGACGTTATTCAAGATAGCAAAGTTTTGGGGGATGTTAACGCCGGAAGGACATTGCATGCAATACATGCAAGAGGCGCAAGGGACTCTGATGCGTTTCGTGTAGATGCCCACGATCTCCTTCAACACCTTGCGGTCATCGTCCGAAAGCGCGTTGATACCCGAAGCATCAGCACTGGCGCAATTCTCGTCTATCATTTGCTTGCTACCCATCCCGCTGAGTGCCAAGGAGACTTCCGGGCGATCCCAGACGAATTGCAACGCTCAGTCAACAGGTTTGCGCTGGATTTTCGCGGTGGCCATAATGTCGAGCGCTTCGCGTGGTTCGCGTGGTGGGCGTGCCAGGACTCCCCCCTTCACCGGTTCCATGATGACGACGCCAAGACCTTTTTTGTGTGCATACTGGAGGCCCTCGGTACCAGCTTGGATATCGTGGAAGGAAAAACCGATGTGTTTTTCTTTCTTTTTCATTCCCGATGATTCTTTCGTTGGCGTGATTCTTACTTTATCAATTTCGCAATATTAAGTATCTTTCCCGCCGTATTTTTTAATATTTTACCCCACGACCGCTTGATTTTCAACTCGAATCGTCGTGTCTCGCAGATTCTATCTGTTTCCTTGTGAAGTAAGACGATGGTCATCGAAGGGTCCTTGCTCATTCGTGCTTTCTTCACGACGATTTGTTGATCAAGTTGATTTTTCCCGTTTATCACGAACGTCGGGGTTTTTTCCAATCCATCAAACGCACTAGATTCCACGAGTATCTTGCATTCCTCTCGGGTTGCTTCCTTATTGGAGATCGTAATTCTAATTGGCAAGTCCATGTCCTCCATTAACTCTGAATTTTCGAGATTGATCGATTCAAAGCGGAGATTCTCCTCGGGTGGTGGAATATACCAGTTGAACCTTCGTGTTTCCTCCAAATTTCCCTCGTAATCTAGCACGTCAAAAAAAATTAAGAATTTACCATAACTTCTTGGTTTCCCGAGATTGAAATCGCATTCCCGCCGTTGGTATGGACCGAGTTTAATTTTCAAAAGGTCTCGGTCATATTCGGTTCCAGGAGCACGTACTTGAAGTTGGGCATAGATGGTATTGATACCGAAGTTTGCCACCGACACGTTGAAGCATAATGGCTCGGTAGTTAAATATCGGGTCGTCTTATTGTCGATCTTGATGATCTTTATTCGGGACGTTTTTTTCTTGATAGTTTCTACAGCTTCTTTTGCATTTTCTTGTATCTCCCGGTGCAGAAACGACTGGTCGGCAGGATCGGCAATAAAAGCGTCCAGAAGCGAGAGGATATCTGGTTCCGTGTTAAATTCATCCAAGGCGCTCAAGATCCTTATGCTCAAGGAAATGTAGAGCATTACCTTCTCTAGCGTCTCGCGCGTGCATTGATCCCCGGTCGCCTGAAGCACCATGGTTCTTTGGTTCAGATTTTCAAATAATTCCGTGTGTTGCGTCAAGTTTTCGGAAAACGCATGAAAATCTCGTGGTGCCAAGATGCACGTTGCTAAGAAAAGGGATTGGGATGATAATAGCTCGTTGCTTAATGAAAGATCAATTGCTGCTAGAAAAAAATATGTTCCCGATTTTTCGGGCTCGTGATGCATCGTTGCGATACCCAAGAGAAAAAGGCAGCATCCTTTCTGTAATCGAAATGTAGGATCTGAGGGGACGATCATGTCACAAAGTCGGGATAAATTGTAGATCAAAATCGTATCTTGCGGAATGTCTAAATGTTCACATACCAACACAAGTCTTTTTAGCTCGCCCCCGATGTCGCTCCATTCTTTCGCTGGATACGTGCCTTTTTCGTACTTTAACAGCAATTGATTGGTTATTGGAATAATCGAAGAAAGATGGGGAGAATTGATAGTACAATTTTGTCTTATTTCTTTATGAATTGCCCAGAATTCCTTTGTAATGGTAGCCATTTCATCTGTTACCGATACGGGGCGCTCGCTTTCCATAATTATCGATGCAAGCTTCTCGAAAGCTGAAATAACTCCCCGACTTGTCTTTGCTGAAGTTTCAAAATAAGAGAAATGATGCTTTCTGCAAAATGCATCGATTTCTTCTTGTGTGACTGCCCGAGGTAAATCGTTTTTGTTACCCACTAGCACGAAAGGCGCGTTTTCAGCGTTATCACGAAATTCTTTCATCCAATTTTCTAAATGATCGAATGATTCACGATTCGTGAGATCAAAAACAAGAATTGCACCTTGTGACCCGCGATAATACAATGGTCGAACGAAACTATACCGCTCTTGGCCACCAGTATCCCAGATCTGCAACTTTACTTTTATCTTCCCAATAACAATCAGTTTAACAGCGAAATCGACACCTACTGTCAACTTATAGCTATCCTGGAAAGAACCTTGAACAAAACGGACTACAAGAGCCGTTTTTCCACAACCCCCATCACCTAACACTATTATCTTAAAAAGATAATTATATTCTTCCACTTTTCTCCCACCATCATATCAAGTACGTTTGCTTTTCCTTGTTCGTTTGTATAGATGGCCCAGCACGAAATAAACATGATATTTATTTTAAAATGATTTTAAAATAAATAAATTCGATTTTTACCATTTAAAGTTCTTGCACCACCACACCTTGTCTCCCATCTCACCCATAAACACTATGCCGGTCAATTACTTCAGTAACTAGCGAGTTTCTCGGTCATCCTCCACGACAGCCTTTTCAAGATGCACGCACAATCACCCATGTATGCACCATGTTAAAACAGCGGTAAACAACCGGGGAACGATCAGACATAGTAACTAACGAATTGCGTGCCGGCGTCGCACGGCGGCTCATCAATCCCCCGCGAGGAATCTACCTCATGGGGTACAACCGCGCCAAGGGCAACAGCGGCGTCCACGATGACTTGACCGCCACCGCCTTGGTCCTCGCCGATGGAACGACCCGCATCGCCCTCGTCGCGCTGGACATGCTCGGCATGAATGACCTCGTGGTCGACCGGGTGCGCTCGCGATTGTCCCCGATCGAACCGGTCTTATGCTGCTCCCACACCCATTCGGGTCCTGTCATTTTCACCGACGAGGGTTCGTCACGCAAGAACAAGGTATACATCAATTTGGTGGTCGACCAGATCGTCGCTGCGGTGCAAGATGCTGCCGGGAGGATGGCCCCGGTCACGCTCGAATACGCGAGCGGGCAAGGTACCATCGCCATCAACCGGCGCGAGCGCATGCCAAATGGGCACATCGAGAACGGCATGGATCCGGACGGCGTCATCGATCGAACGGTTCAGGTGATAAGTATCACGGGCTTGAAAGGGGAGCGGGTTGCAACCATCGTCAATTATGCTTGCCACGGCACGGTGCTTGGCCCGGATAACTTGCTCGCGTCGGCCGATTGGATTTGGGCCATGCGCGCCCGTGTCGAGCAAAAGCTTGGTGGTCTCGTGATGTTCTTGCAAGGCGCAGCTGGGAACCTCAATCCTTCCTTTGGGTACTCGCCCGATCGACCATGGGATGGCACCCGAGCGTTCGAGAAAGTCTCCGAGCTAGGCAATGCTATGGCAGAAGCTGTTTCAAGAGCGGTCCGTACAGGGTGCAAGCCATTGCAGCCGTTGCCGCTGAAAATGGAGCGGGTTGAAACCTGGCTGCCAACAGAATCACCTGCCACCACCGCCCGTCCACCCAAGACGTACATGAAGCCCGTGCTGGCCGCGCTTAAATTGCCCGGTTTCATGAGTTTCGTAGTCGAGCACTTTCTTGACCAGCGTGCCCCGTGGAAGCAGCGGGTCGAAGCGAGGGACGGGTACTGGGCAGTGCCGGTGCGGATGAGTGCGCTGCGGATCGGCGAGCTGGCGATCCTCAACATCGGGGCCGAGCTTTTCACGGAGCTAGGCTTGGCGATCAAGGCGGGATCGCCAGGAAAATACACTTTGCTGGTAAGCCTGGCAGATAGCATGGTCAGCTACGTGCATCCTGCCGAATCCCACGCGCAAGGCGGGTATGAGGTGGATTCCGCGCCCTTGCTGTTCCGATATCCAAGTCGATTGGCAGCGACTAACGGGGATATCGTGCTCCAAGCAGCCCAGTCGTTGTTTCGGCGTCTATAGTCAAGGTTGATGATTTCGTTGAAAGTAGCAATGGCTTATTCCAGGCTACCTTTCTTTTCTGTTTCTAATTCTTTTCGACTTGTCACGTCAAGCAAGTTTTTGGTGGAGTATACCTTCAGCGAGCTCTGGCGTGAAAAATGCTTGTCTTCCGTCCAAAACCCTTCAAGGTGAAGCGCCAAGCCAACTGCAACGAACCATTTATCTTTGATGTCGATAGGTCTCATGATTTGTTCCGCTTCGCTTAAATTTTCAGCGATCGCTTCAAGCTTAACGATAATAACCTTGAGAACAATGGTCTGGAACAATTCATCAAATTCTTTTTCAAGCATTCGAGATTTATTCAAGATAAAGTCCTTGTATTTCTGAATCTCGTTAAAAGTTTCTTGTGGCGTGAAAAATTCGAAAGCATCGCTGAATAAAACTTGCCGATTCGTTGAATCCTCTATTTCTTCTCAGAATTGGGAATTTAATACAAAATGACTGCACCTGGCGTCTTGCGAGACCATCGCGAGAGCTGGGAAAAGTGACTAATTCTAAAGATGCTTAAGAACGTGAAATTAAAGAAGAAAAAAGGGACGGAGAAACCGTATCCAGATCAAAAAGCCGTTTCAGCTTGAATTCCTGCTCGTTGTACTTGATTACATTTCCAGGCGTCGTTTCCTGTACTCGATGATGACCAGGAATGCAACGGCACCGCCGATCGCCGAGAGCAAGAACATTTCCGGGGCGCCTGGCACCCCGGGCACCGATGCACACGTGCGATCGCCCGAAACCAGGGTCATCTCGGTTGTGTCTGGCGGTAAAATCGTGCGCAAAAGTGTCCGTACCCCGTGGCAAGAAAAGATCGCCGTGGTATTCGCGGAAAGCACCCTGGAATCCATGAGAATCCCGTACCCGTCCTCGATCGGCGTCACCGTGTAGTTGTTCGCCGGATTGAGCCCTGCTAGAATGAGTGCAGCCATATCACCAATTTTCACGTCCTCTCGTATGATCGACGAATACACGAGATTAGTCGTCTCGTTCAATATGCCAAGCGTGGTATTCAGGACGTATAGCGATGCAGCATCGAATAATGTTGAACTATTTTGCAGGTACACGTTGGCGGTCACGTTGTAAGCGCTCGCGTATATATACGTGAGATTATCGCCGCCGACAAGGCGGTCTTGAATGGCGATTATGTCGTAGCCAACGTACTTGTCATATATCGTGTCAGTCAAATTTTGGCGGGTGCTGTGATACACGAGCCTTTGACCGACGACGACCCCGCATAGGTTGAAATATCCAGAAACGCCGGGCGTGCTTCCAACCAGGTAAACGAGCACGAGACTGGCGAGCAGCACGAGACGTTTAGTTCTGTTTATTGATGATCTATCCATGATATGATCAAACCCCAATCGCGTGATCATAGCATCAAGGTTTAGGTATAAAAAAATGCGATTTTCGACTTGCGACTATCTAGATTACAAACTCGATAATCCTGCTCGTGAATCCTTATTTGAAAAGAAAAACGAAAAAAAAATTTCATTGATTGGTCGTATCTTTCAGATATTTGGCACCTGGCTTCAAGGGCTTTACCGGATCACTGCCATTCATCGCGAAATTGCCTTCACCCTTGATCCATTTATCTTCGCCCTTGATCCACTTCATTTCACCTTTAAGCTCGGAAGGTACTTCCTTGTATTCTCCTTTAATCGCTGGAGTTTCTCCCTTGATCAGCTGCTTCAATTCACTTCCCCTGTTCATCTTGATTTCACCCTTGATCTGGGATTCACCCTTGATCTGGGATTCACCCTTGATCTGGGATTCACCCTTGATCTGGGATTCACCCTTGACCGTGAATCGTTCAGCAATTGAACCCCCTTGTTTCGTGGGAGACTCGCGGATATCTTGCACGCCGGGCAACGATTTCGAGGGAGATTCGCGAACTTTTATGCCCTTGTTCTTGCCTCTCGTTCTAACTGCATTCGTGAGCACGCCGATGATGAACCCGCCAGCAAATATCACGACCATGGTGAGAATGAAGGTAGGATCGATCTTCCCGGGATTCTGGACATTCACCGTGATGGTCTGCGTGGCATTCAAGCCCGAAGAATCCGTGGCGACGGCCTTGATCTCGTGCAGCCCGTTGCTATACGCATTCGTGTCGAACGGCGCCGTCACATCCGGATACGGGTAAGCAGCCGGCATGGCCTGGTCAGCCACTTTCTGGCCATCAATGTAAATTTTCACCGACTGGAGTGCCTGGTCGTCATCGCCGTGCGCGGTGATATTAATCGTCCCGTTCAGCGTGGCGCTGGCAACCGGATTACTAATCCCGACTACCGGTGGTGTCTGGTCTGTCGGTGGTAACCCGTTGTCGTTCAGCGTGACTGTGGTGGGGACGATCGTGCCGAGACCGGCATAGCCCTCGGGGATGATGTTGACACGATAATCCCCGGGAAGGACCGGGTTGAGATCGAACACGCCCGTGTAATTGCCACTGCCAGTCTGGTCAACCAGCTTGATGAGTATGATCCCCGTGTCTTGAACCATTGAGGAAGCATTGTCCACAGGAGGTGAAGGAATCGGCGGGTTCCACAAGGGTGGGATGATCTGCGCCCACATGTTCTTCACCGGCGTTTTGTTCTGCACTTGTGCCCAAACAGGCACGGCAATGGAATCTTTTACCCAGCTGTGAGCGAGCGTCGCATATACCCATGGTTTTGGTGCTGGAACAGGCACATTCCAGCCACGGATGACGGAATTCAGCGCATCGACGCCGTCGCCACCATTGGGGAGAAAGGGGATCGCCATGGGGAAAAACAACCACCACGGGCCATTCCCAACGTGGTCCGCGTTGTCATCGATCAAGGGGTACTGGACCGTCCCGTGCCCGCTCAGCATGACATTCAATGCACCAGCTCGGAATGCATCACCGATGGTTTGCCCAGAGGAGATGCTCCCCCAGAAAGATTCCGAGAAATAAGCCCACGTTGCTGAGCCATATGCGGAATGGGTGGCATCCGTGGAAGCAACCACGATACGGTTTGATTTACTCAACGTGTTCATGAACGAGCCGGATTCACACGCCTCGTAAATGATGATGTTCCGGCTGCAGCCAGAGCTGGACTGCAACACGTTCAAGTACCCGTTGAGCTGCGAATCCGTAAATCCGCCCCCGCCAGGAATGCACATGAAATCGGTACCGCCGTGGTCGAACAGGTACAGGCCCAAGCCATGCGTGGCGTCGACCTTGCCGACCGGCCACGTTTCAATCGCCCACTGGATATGCGCTATGGTTGACGTGTCATTCACGTTTGGATGTAGGGCGCCGACGACCGGTCCCAGGAAATAAATACGCTCCGTGGGAAATCCGAGATAATTTACCAGATCGTCATAGACCCGATCTGTTCCACCCGTGATCAAGTTTTGCAGTTCGTGGTCGGATCGATCTCCTGCGATGATGACAAATGCGCCCAGCTGCTCGCTGAGTGATGCTGGTTCGATTTTAGAAGTTTCTATCGACGCGCTCGCTCGCACGGTCAGAAGATAAAACGATGACGATGCCAGGAACGCAAATAAAACCATGCTTAGCAATTTCTTGTTCATGTTAATTCACGCCCATTGTAGAATAGGTTGCAATCTCGACCCTGGACCAATACAAAGGTTTTATGCCTTGCAAAAATAAGGAAGTGAGGGGAAAATCTGAAAAAAAGAGTGAAAAAGTAATGAAACCTAAGGAGCTTATTTTTCCGCAGCAGGCGTAGAATTCACGGGCTCCGAGGACATCGACCGGCGATTTTTTGCTTTTTTCCGTATCGTCGCGATGACGCCTGCCATGACCGCGCCCGTCGCCGCGCCGACGATCGGGATGAGGATGCCGCGCTGCATCAAGTCCATCCAGAAATTCTGCCGCGTGGGTGAATCGCCCGGGTCAGTCGGGTCCGTGCCAGCCTCGACCTCGACGCCGTCGTTGAATCCATCGTCGTCCGTGTCGAGATCGTGTGGATCCGTGTGGTTTTGGTACTCCTGGAAGTTCGTCAAGCCGTCGCCGTCGACATCGAGAGATGCGTCGTTGACCAGGGGATCCGTGCCCATTTGTGTCTCCCAGTTATCGGGAATGAGGTCATTATCCGAGTCGACATCATTCGGGTCGGTGTGGTAAGTGCGCACCTCGTCGTTGTCGCTCAACCCGTCACCGTCCGTGTCGTTGAGGGTCGGGTTCGTCCGGTGCTGGTACTCGAGGTAATTTTCCAGGCCATCTGCATCAAAATCGGTTGCCATGTCGATGTCGTTATGCGGGTTCAAGCCGAAGCGGAACTCCCACGTGCCGGGCATCGTGTCATTGTCGATATCGGAGGACAAGTTCGCGGCGATGCTGTTCCCGATGGCATTCCTCGCGATGAGCCGGTACCAGTAGGTCTGGTTCACGTCCGGCACGTAATCCAAGTACGCCCGCATGGATGAACCCAAGCTGATGAGAAGGCTCGTCGCGTTCAGCGCGAGCCCTCTATAGATATCGTACGCCAGGATCGGCGTTCCTCCCGTCGAGGCCGGGTCCTGCCACGTCAGGTTCACCGCCAATAGCGTGAAGCCCGCGTTGAAGTTCTGCGGCACGGATGGCACGGATAGCGGGGTCCCGCTGGCTTCATTGGACATAGCACCCAAGCCAGCCTCATTCTGGGCGCGTACCTTGTAATAATACATCTGGCCGTTGGCGACGCTCGTATCGAGGAACGAGGTCACGTTCCCAACGCCTTGATAATACGTCTCGCCGTTCGATGCGTTGCCGCGGTACAAATGATACCCCCAGATATACGCCCCGCCGTCCGAAGCCGGGATCTCCCACGTGAGCGAATTGCTGCTGCTGCCTGGCGTGGCGACGAGGTTGAGCGGGGCGGGAGGCGTCGTTCTCGGGTACATCCACTCGATTGTCGAAAAGTTCCCCTCCCCTGCCGAGTTCACGGCCGCGATCTTGTAATAATACGTGTGGCCGTTGGTCAACCCCGTGTCCGTGTACTGTATAACGGCCCCCATCATGTCAATGAGCACGAGGCTCCCCGCCGTGTCGCCCCGGTATATCGTGTAATTCGTGATGATCGCGCCGCCGTCGTAACTAGGGGTGCTCCATCGGAGCGTGATCGTCTGGTTGCCCCCTTGCGACCAGAATCCCCTCGGTTCCGAGGGCGGGATCGGCACCACGTGCACGATGACCTGGTCCTCGCTGAACGATCCACACGTGTAGATATCATATGCCTTGATCGTGAAGTTGTAATAGCCGAGGCTGAGATAATCGATGCTGCAGTTCACGCGTGTGCCACTTGCCCAGCTTCCTTCCAGAACCGGCGTCCCGTTCCGGTACACGTAATAATACGGGGCCTCGATCGTCGTGTCCGTGATGGTCCAGTTGAGCCAGTTGTGCATTGTGGTGTAGCCAACATCATGGTTCGGCAGGTCCGTGACCACAGGTGCTGGATTCGGGGCGTACTTTGCAATGAACACAGAACCGTGCATCCAGCCGACGAGATAAATGCCTCCAGCATCGCATACCACGCCATAGGCTTCGCCCGTATAAAAGCTCTGCACGTACGTGCGATCCCAAGAATACATCCCTGCAAGCGATGCCCTGGCGAGTGAAGGAACGCTCCCGTGAGGACCATCATAACAAGCCAAGTAGATACCACCAAAGCCCGTGGTGATACAATTCACGTAATCGGCGCCGGTCGTGGTGCGGCTCATGTTCCACGCGGATGTGCCATTCGAATAATATTTGGTGAGTAACATGTCTGAGGTGCTCGAGGTCGTGCCGGCCATGTAAACGCCATCCACCGCGACGGCGACATCATATCCGATATCACTATAATCCCCTATCCAGGTTCGTTGCCAAGCCAAGGTACCGTTCTGGTAATATCGAGCCAGGTACGCGTTGGCTGCAGGCTCGATCATACCAGTGACATATGCCCCGCCCGTGAATGTAGCGACTCCTTCACCATCACCACCATTGCTTGCAGTTCCCCAAGTGTGATTCCACGCATTCGTTCCGTTGAAGTAATATTTGGTCAAAAATCCGCCGCCACTCGTCAAGCCGAAGTTCCGCGTCGTGCCTGCAACATACACGCCGTCCGAGGACACCGAGATGTCGTTTGCATAATCTGTATTCGCCCCGCCGTTCCACGTGCGGTTCCACGCCGAGGTGCCGTTGACGTAGAACCTCTTGACGAATCCTTTGTACACCCCGACGACTTGCTCCCACCCGGCAACGTACACGCTGCCACCATAGACCGAGACCCCGTACGCCACATCATCACCAGGTTCCGCACCCCACGTCTTGTTCCAAGCGCACGTGCCGTTCTCGTAATACATAGACAAGAAGGCCTGGTTCGAAAACCCGGTTTCCCGGGATGTTCCCACGATAAAGATCCCGCCGGTCGTGTTCGCGACGTCTTTTGCTGATGCATAATTCAGCCCTGTCCATGAAACGTTCCATAAATACAAGTCGGGGTTCGATGCACCAATCCCGCGCGGCGCGGGAAATTCATTATTAACTTGCGTGTTTTGATACCCATTCAACCCTATGGAAACGAGGAAAAACAAGGCTACCACGAAGAGGAAGGTCGCAATGCCATTTTTCGGTGATCTTCCCCCCGCACGCCCGATATTAAACGATTTTTTTGCCACGGTTATCCCTTGCATTGTGTGATTTAACATGAGATTATTAGTGATTTACAATAGGTATGCTTAAATTTAATTTTCCCACCTTTCCGACCTCGGCATCCAGCCGTTATTTATAGGTTACAAGGTCAAAGCTTCCATCGTGGAAAGAACCTTCGTGAACAACCACAAAAATATGATCTTGTACCACCACGACAGACTTTTCAAGATGCACGCGCCATGACCCATTCCGGCACGATCCCCGCGCAAAACATACGACCAGGAGAGGTTATTTATCGCTACACCCCGGCCGACACCCAAATGTTGTCGGGATTCTACGCCCAACTGCAGAATGGAATTCCCCCCCAGGATCAGCCGATCGAAGTCGGCATTCGCGTCAATCACGAGCAGTTGCCGAGAACGATCCGCCTCCCCGTGTTTCCCGCCCCGTTGAACTTGTATACCCGCCAAAATCGCAAGCATACGGTCCCGCTGGATATCGCCCTCAGGTACCCCGTGGCATTGAATCCTCCGCGCCCGTGCAAGAGTGGCGACGAAATCCAGCTGTTCATCGTTTCTTGCGGGAAGGTCGCCAGCGGGGTTTCAGCAGGGCTCCAATTCCAGGGGACGTGGAACTTGGCCGATTTTCCTGCCCCGTTCCGCGAAACCCGCGGCGGTGGGCCGATCTCCCGCATCGCGTGGGGGCCTGCCGAGACGATCGTGACAGGAAACCAAATCCAGTTCGACCCGCTGTGCGCCCCCCAGAACAATTCGGGCATCATCCGGGACCCCGATGGCACGCTGTACCAGGTCACGGCCTTTTACTCGGTGGACGAGCAATACGGCGGCGGGCGCAAGGGATCGATATCCCGCCTCTACGGGTTCCGGAGATCGGAAAAGCCGGGCAGCGATGCCGTGTGGGAACCGCTGGGCTGCTTGGTCGATCCTTGCCCAATGAACTTGGTGTATGCGGGCGATCCTTTCGTGTTCCGGGATCTCGATGGCACGCCTTGCATTGCCTTCACGACCGCGGACGGCACCGATGGCTTCAACGACGTTCAAACCGTGGGGGGTATGCTCCTCCGGTCGCGGACCAAGAGTTTCGCAGGCCCGTGGCACGCGCCGGCGATCTTGTTTGATAAATATCCCCTGGGCCAGGACAAGGAAGCCCGCGTAATTTGCCTCCGGATCTTCCCCCGGAAGCCCACGAAGGACTACGTGGTCATCTGGCAGTTCGGATTGCGCGACATTTCCATCCGGGCGCTTATCCGGCCAGCCCTCGACGTGCCGCTCACGCATGACGAGATCCGTACCGCTCCAGTCATGGTACGCAACCAGGAGGAAGGCGGCGGTGGGTTCGCGCGCGACAACAAGGGCTACATCTCCACGTGGCAGATCCCGTCGATCAACGACCCGACCGGCCTGCAGCGCTTGTACGAGTTCGACTTGGATGACCCCTTGAACACCGGCAAGTGGCACCCGCTGCCGGGATCGTGGGGATGGAATGCAACGAGCGACCCATGGCAAGACGGCGGGGAAACCGCGGACGCGTGGTCGCTCAGCCTGGACCCGGCGACCGACCAGCTCTACTGCACCGCGGTTGTGTGGAGCGCCACGAACCAGAAAAACTCGGTTATCACCCGATCGGTGCCTTGGACGGAGAAAGAGCGAGCGGAGTTTCGATTCGGTGCCCCCAAGGTCAAGGGCTTCCAGCACGTCGCGCCGGCAATCGAATATGCACTGGGGCCGTCTGCAACGCTTGACATCGAGATTCGGAGTGTCCGGCCGGAGGATCCGCTGTACATGCTCGTGGGAAACTCCGATATGACGCTCGGCAACATGGCCGGCGTGGAAATCTCGCCAGCGTGCACTCGGTTTATATCGATCACGAGCAAGAACACGATCCGCCCGGCACTCGGCACGACGCGGTTGGCGATCGACAGTTCCCGGTTCGTGCATGTCCGCTTGACGAAGGAAAAAAATAGCATCAAGGCATGGGTCGGTGGCCATTTCATCGGCACCCGGTGGATCTCGCCCTGGATACGTGGTGGCTCGTTGCACGCCGAACTGCGGTTCAAGTTACTCGCCCGGGATGGCGCGGAATATCGCGTGCGGAACTTGCGACTCACGGACGGGCACGAGATGAAGCCCTAATAATACCGCGGGAGAATAGTCCTTAGGAGTAGGAATCGCAATAAAACGCCGTGACGCCATCCGTGAGTGAAAAGAACGACGTGCTCGAGCTTGCCGATGGACCCATCGTTCAAGCCTTCCCGAAAGATGCGATGTATGCCTTCCTTGCCGGCGCCGGCATTTCCATGGCCCCGCCATCGAGCCTACCCTCGGCAAGGGACATGTGCAAGATACTGCTTGGATTTTGCGCGCCAGCCCGCGAAATCGAGGAACTGCTCAAACTCCCCGGACTCCGGTACGAGCAGCTCGTGGAGGAGGTCCAGAACCAGATCGACAAGAACATCAAGTTCATGGATTACCTGGACATCGCACCGCGACCGAACCAGATCCACCACGTGCTCGCCGGCGCGGCGCTGGCAGGGCATCCAGTGCTCACGACGAATTTCGACTCCCTGATCGAGGAAGCATCCCGGGAAATGGCCGCCAGTAAGCAAGATCCTGTCCAGCTGGTCATCACGAGAGCGGATTTCAAGGCCGCCAATATGGCTCCCGGCAAGCCAGCTCGCGTGGTCTGCAAGCTCCACGGATCGATGAAAAACGCTTTCACGAACGAGGACACGCGGGCGTCGCTGGTCACGACCATGGCTGCACTCGGCAAGGACCGCGCACGTGGCGAGACCTTCTCCATCGAACCCTTCAAGAAGCCGGCTGTGATCGCGGCCATCTCTGAACGCGTGCTCGTGGTGCTCGGATATTCCGGGCGTGATGATTTCGACATCGTCCCACTCTTGCGTGAATTCAGCGGCATGAAAGGCGTGGTCTGGATCGAGCATGACGAGTCCGCCGGGGAACCGCGAATGTTCCGCATTCGCCCCAGCGACAGCGAACCCGCGCTCGGGACCAGCCCGCACATCCGCCTCCTCACCGCCCTGGCAAGGCGAGGCATCCCCGTCTCGCTGGTAAAGGGAAAAACGATCGGTGTCGCGCAGCAGATCGGGCCGTGGCTCGGCATCCCGGCCATTGCGGCCGCGCCGGTGGCGGGCTCGCTCCGCCCGTCATTCACGACGTGGGTTGCCCCGTTGTTCAAGGACGTGACCGCGCAGCAGAAGGAGAAGCTTGCAAGCTCCCTGTTTTTTTCCCACGGGCAGCCGCAAGCAGCGTTGAGGTGCGCGAGAAATGGCTTGGAGGCCGCGACAGCCGCTGAAAATGAACTGGACAAGACTTGGTTCTTGAATGATCAAGGTATCATTTTGGACAGCACGGGAGACTTGCCCGGGGCATTGCAGTGCTTCGAGCAGGCCTTGGCCATCGACGAGCGAACAAGCGACACGGGCGGGCAAGCCACGCGGCTAGGCAATATCGGTAGCTCGCTCCAGCGGAAGGGGGATCTCGATGGCGCGCTCCAGCGGTTCAGGCACGTGCTTTCCATCGCAGAAACGGCAGCAAGTGAACGCGTCGATGCTCAGCGAACCAAAGCATCAATGCTTAACAATATTGGAATGATTCTTTATGCACGCGGTGAAACCGAGGAATCATTAAAGGCTTTCGAACAGGCCCTTGCCATCGATGAAAAACTGGGAGACCTTCCCAAAAAAGCAAGTCGATTGATAAACCTCGGGTACGTGATCAAGGATCGCGGGGACGTCAATCGTGCCTTGCAATATTTCGGGCAAGCCCTTGCCATCGACGACCAGCTCGACGACCAGCTAAGCAAGGCAACGGCGCTGAACAATATCGGGTTGATCCACCACATTACTGGTGACCTGAATCGGGCGATGCAGTGTTTCGTGCAAGCATTGCAGATATACGATAAATGGGGGGAACTCTCGAAAAAGGCAGTAGCGCTGGGTAATATAGGATCGATCTTGAAGACAGCCGGCGAATACGGGAAGGCTATGCAAGCGCACCAGCAGGCACTTGCCATCGACACGCAGTTGGAGGACCCGCCTGCCATAGCAACCGATCTCAACAACATCGGTCTGATTTCCCTGGGCGCGGGGCAGCTGGACGACGCGAAGCAGTATTTCAAGAAGGCCTTGGTCATCGACGAGCAGCTCGGGAACTTGCAAGGACAAGCCACCAAGCTCAGCAATCTCGGGTCAGTCCTCTTCCACCAGAATGACGTGGATGGGGCGCTTGCGTGTTTCAAGCGGGTATTTGCTATTGACGAAAAAATCGGGGACTTGCTTGGAAAAATATCCGATCTAAATCACATCGGTTCAATACTCAAGAAGCAAGGCGACGATGACGGTGCGATGCAATACCACAAGGACGCTCTCGCGCTCGCTGATAAAATTGGAGACCTTGGTGAGAAGGCAACGAGCTTGAACAACATCGCATCGCTGCTCCAGGACAAGGGAAATTTTGATGATGCACTCAAACTTTACGAGGAAGCCTTGGCGATCGATGAAAAACGCGGCGATGTTGAAAACAAAGCAGTCCGGCTCAACAACATTGCAAACCTGCTCGAACAGCAGGGAAAGCTCCAGGAAGCATTGGAGCGGTACCAGCAGGCCTTGACTCTTTGCGAATCCGCCGGCCTGGGCCGCGTGGCATCGGCCATACGGAAAAACCTCAATGCCGTGAAAATGCGCATCCAACTCGGGTTATGAGCATTTTTTTCTAGTTGGACTTCCTCGCGCCGAGGATCATTGCAGGTAATGTCATCGTGAGCGCCGCTTTCTGCTGGTCTGCGGGCATCGCCGATAATTTCTGCGCCAGAACCCGCTTCTCTTCTGTATAAAACGCTATCTTGAGCTCCTCGGGGAAAACGTTCAGTATCTGCAGCTTTCCGAGCTGCATGAACGCGAAGTACGCGTCGACGCTAGGAAATTGCTGCACGATGTCCCGCGTTTCGGCGGTAATGTCAGCGAAGCCTATTTTTTCCAGCATCTTCCGCGTCTTCAGCACGGGAGTCCAGTTTTCCGAGCCCGCGTTGACTCGCATGGCATACTCCCGAAATCTTGGTTGCTGGAATAGCTCCACCATACCTTCCCCGTCCATCTGGAAAGCCGTGCATTCTGGCATGTGCTGGAAGCCCGTCACGATCAAGAGCCCCCCCGGTTTCAAGGCATCATGCACTTTCTGGTAGAATCCCTTGTGATCCTTGAGGAAATTCAGCAGAAAATTGGAATAGACCGCGTCAAACTCGCTGGTGAATGTCATGTTCATGGCGTCCATTTGCACGGGCGTGATGTTCGCCACTTTGCGATCGGCAGCAGTTTTTTTCAACAGGTCAAGCATGTTTTTCGAAAGATCAACGGCTGTCACCTTCCCGCGGGGATATTTTTCAGCGATCCTCGTGGCTAATCGCCCGTCACCGCAGCCCACGTCAAGAATCTTCCCGGCACTTTCAACCTTTAACTTTTCGATAGTTTCGAGCCCTATCTGATATTGCATTTCCGAGTTGTCCCTGTAGATTTGTTCACTCGACGGCATTCTCTCACTCACCCGACCAAGGTTCCCATCACGAGCCTTGCACAAGTATCACGTGGACGGGCGGTGTATAAAAGCCTTGAGATCGCCCCACGAGCACGTCGCG
The DNA here is from genome assembly GCA_030587525.1 of Candidatus Sigynarchaeota archaeon. Classification (GTDB taxonomy): domain Archaea; phylum Asgardarchaeota; class Lokiarchaeia; order Sigyniarchaeales; family Sigyniarchaeaceae; genus Sigyniarchaeum; species Sigyniarchaeum tengchongense. The sequence goes on from JAUQYW010000652.1 coordinate 21,589, forward strand.
CGCCTCACCCCGCGGAAACTGGAGAATCCCTAAAATAGGCTCGGGCCGGATCAATGCTACATGGTGAGAAAAACGCGGGCGACCACGCCACGCGGGCGGCAAATCCGCGACGCCGTCGCTGTTGCCTGCATGATCACGGGCTTGGCATTCCCGGCATTGTATTTCACCTTCGGCAACGATCTCCCGCTGGTCCTCAACGCGTTTCGTGACCCCTTCATGCTCGACAACGGGACGAGGGTGAGCAATGTCCCGGAATGGGAGACACGGCGGGCCGAAATCAAGGAACTCTTGCTCGGGACGGAATATGGCCACATGCCCGGCCGGCCCGATGCTATGAATGCAACGGCCGTGTCCATAATGGACCTGGGAAACGGGCGGACCCTACACGTCGTCACGCTCATAATCATCCCCAGCAACGCCACGCCGGCTGCGTCGTTCAGTTTCACCGCGACGATCTTTGTTCCGAACGGCACCGGGCCATTCCCGGCGGTTGTCAAGGTTGGCCTCGACAGCCAGGGGAGCCAGGCAGCTGTCAACCAGACTATAATGGATCACGGCTACTTGTTCGCGTGCTATAAGAACACGGAACTCGACCAGGACACGGAGGGTTACGACGAGGTCGGCCCCGCGCAGGCTGCCTATCCGGGTTACGACTGGGGGAGCGTCGCCGTCTGGGCGTGGGGTGCCATGCGCGTTGCGGATTACTTGCTCGGCGAGCCGTGGGTCAACACGGGGTCAGCATTCAAGCCCGATGTCGATCCTAGAGTCGTGGTCGTGACGGGCCACTCGCGCCGCGGGAAGACCGCGCTGCTCGCGGCGGCCTTAGACGAGCGTTTCACCATGGCAGTCCCGAATGGCAGCGGAACTGGCGGGGCCAGCAGCTTTCTCGTCCAAGGGCCCGGCGCGGAGACATTGGCGTCCATTACCTCGCCTTACTTGTTCAAGTCGTGGTTCAAGGATGATTTTGGCCGGTTCGCGTGGAACGAGGCGCAGCTGCCGTTCGACCAGCACTTCCTCCGCGCGCTTGTCGCGCCGAGGGTGGTCATCTCCACCGATGCCCTGGGTGACATTTGGTCAAATCCCGCCGGGACCCAAGCCGTCCACGTGGCGTCGCAGCCCGTGTTCGATTTCTTGAACGCCTCGGCTTGCAACGGCATCCATTTCCGTGAAGGTGGCCACGATTTTACCGTGGAGGACTTCGCCGTGCTACTAGATTTCGCCGACACGATGCTGCGGGGCAAGAGCTGCATTGGGAACTTCTACATGCACCCGTTTACGTTTATCGCACCCGTGTATTATACGGTGCCGGGATCGAGATGAATTGTTGTCAATATTATGAATCCCGGGCTTTCTATGGACGGCTCGCGCCTAATCCAGGCGACGACCATTACCTTTTTTAAACCATCGCCGGAAATAAATGTGTGGCAAGATACTTGAAGTGCAATTCGCTTTTTTGCGCCGTGCTCACCAGAAGCACACTTCTGGTCAATTTTTTCATAATGGGAATCTTGATCATACAACATATTTATTATTTTATGAAAACCGGGGCGATTTTTTTCGATGTTCTCGGTTTCTTCTACATCTACATCGTGGTCGCGGTCTTGTGCATCCTCGGCGCGGTGTACTGGACCCGCGTCGTGATTGCTTGCATCAACATTGCAATGATGGCATGCTTCGCCATGTTGTTCGGGCTCATCGCATTTGTTTTTTCCGGGCCGTTCGACGTGATGATGCGGGTTGCTTGTTTTTTCGTCATTGGCCTAAACGTGGCATGCATCTCCACGTGGCTGCTTATGCACCGGCGAATCTCTTTCAGAACGATCGATCCCCCCGCGGGGCGGGATGCGAGGCGGAGGGCCATCGCATGGACCGCGATCATCGCGTCGATCGCGGGTCTGGGCATCCCCGCGTTCTCGGGGTTCTGGTTCTCGTACACGGTCATGGCGCCGGATGGTGCAACGACGCGAAGCAGCTTCTGGGGCTCTCCAACGCTAATCCTGTTGCAAGCCACGAGTCGCGTTGAGGTCGCGGACAATTACACGTTCACAATCTCGAACGACACGCTCGATGCCGATCCGCCGGGTTTTTCCAACAACACGATGGCTTACATTGATAAGGTCATTGCAGGGAACGGGAGCGACCAGACGAACCATACCGATTACATGGCAGGTGCAAGATCCTATCCGAATGGAACGGTGTTCTTGCCTGCCCCGTTACCGTCCTTGTCAAATGTCACGGTCACGTTCCATTACGTCTCGAACCACGACGTGCTCCAGGCACTGCAGGTCACCAACGCGACGCTCATCTTGAACGTTCACGGGGCGTTCACCGCCGACCCGGATCCGTTTCACTTCATCAACCAGACCTACTTGTTCCAGCTGCTCGACGCGTGGGAGATCGAGTTTTATCTCGATGTCAGCAACGGCATCGATTACCCGCACGCGTTCAATTATGGGAGCACGATCCTTGTGTGCTACGAGACGTTAAACTGGGCTCGACAATGGAACCGCTTCTCCGGGATCAGCCTCGATTTCGAGGCGGGTGAAGTTCCCATCCCGGGTGGCATACCGGGTGGCGTCGCGCTGCCACCCGGCTATCTCCTGCCGGATATCCCATTCCTGAACCTCGACGAGCTGCACTGGTACTTCCTCAACGAGCAAAACGAGACATTATTCGCCGATGCGTGGAATGCCTACGAGGACATGTACGATTACGCAAGTGGCCTTGGCTATAAATCGTATCTCGTCATTGGTGATGAAGTTTTGCACGAGTTCATTGATGATGATATGGATTGCCACCGGGAACCCGTGTGCCCGCGATCTCCAAACGCGGATGTCATTTACGGGACCATGTCGTATCACGAGAGCGATGTCGAGGGACGGTACAAGCTCTACCGGGATTGCATCGACCAGATTAACATGTTCGGGCTTCAAGGGAGATCCATCTTGACTGGCTGGATCTTGTCCGGATCGAACTATTACACGGATGATCAAGCTGGGTTGGAACGATACATCGATGATTGCTTGATCGCGCAGGCAGCAGGCATGGCCGAGCTGTTCCACGCGCCGTTGGCGGGCCTGCAATCGAAATGGGGGGACGATGCCATCATGGCCCTGGATCAGGCCTTGAATGAAGCGCCAAAGGAGAGCTTCACGTTCCAAGCACCGGGATTCGTGTTCCACGATTACTTCTTCTTTGATTTTCTCGAAAACTTCAACCGGCCATTGATTGTCGCGGCCATCATGGCCTTCGCTGCATTGGTGATCCTGGTACCCGTCATGGCGCGCTTGGCACGAGCCCGGCGTTGCCGGAAACAAAAAGTGTGATATTCCGGAAACATCAACCGTTTCCCGCGTGGCTGATCGAATCGATTTCCTTCCCCTCCTTTACCGCGTCATGATAGTAAGGCAAGGGAAACCGGCCATGCAGCGGGGAGTGCTTGATCGCGGCATGGATCATACGGGACATGCCACGCATGATGAACTTGCTCGGTCCCGCTAGGCTTATCGACTCATCGAATTCCCGCGCGGTGTCGTCATCGAACCCCCCGAAAAACGCGTACAATGGCGTGAAAATGAAGATGGGATAGATGAACATGGAGAAGAAAATCGTGAACACGGTGCTCAAGGCGATCGCGACGATCCCGGCGTTGATCATCCCCGTGAAGGCCGATAATAACAGGAATAGGAGGGGAATCGACAACGCGGAAACGATCAAGGGTGCCACGACGCACTGCCACAGCACACCTTTTTTTCCAAATGGCAGCCTGAGTATCCGGGCATGAAAATAGATGTATTTCAAGGTTACTTCCACGATCGAAGCGACGAACCGCGACCAGACGATTGCTTCCCACGTGAGCCCGAGCGATGCGAACCAGAACAGGAATATGATGTATAGCGGGCTCGATATGAGGCTCAAGACCACCCCGGTCGTGGGCTTGTCGCACGCGGGAAACAGCCGTCCCGACAAGGAGATCATCGGGCCATAGAGGGTTTGCGTGATGATGATCGCGCCGATCATGCCCTCCAAGGGCGCGTAGGGGGAAAGCGCCGGCACGATGGTGGTGAACGCTTTCAGCAAGACGGGAAAAAGGATGACAGCGGGCACAGTCATGTACGCGGAAACGAAGCTGAAATACTTGAGCAAGGAACACACGTAGTATTGGAAGAGGTTCTTTTTCCCGTTTAAATATGATTCCGAGAACGGCGCGGTGGCATTTCGCATCATTTGGCCTTGCATGGCCGTGAGGTTGGTAAACATGCCACCAAAAGAAATCAGCCCTATCCATAGGCCGTACGACGGCACCAGCGCGATGGCCGCAAGGTTGTTCAACATTTCCACGAATTGCCCGGCCACTTGTTGGACCCACAATTTTCCCGAAAACGAGAACAATTTCTTCGCGATTGCCCGGTCGAAACCGGGTCGAAAGAGGTCCGCGAACGACACGCCGATGGTCTTTCCCAGCTTGGATCGAAACACGCGGGCGCCGTAGATGAACCCGACGATCTCGACAATCCATAAGGATGCAATCCACATAATCGTTGCACCCATCAATTCACCGAGCGCGGGTACTTGCGACCCGTACCATCGCCCGACCAGCACCGCGCAGACCTGGATGACCGGCTTGAGCAATGAATCCTTGAAAAACGTGTAGGTGTTGAGAGCATCCAGTCGCTGGAAGCCCTTGAAAAGGGAGTCGAAGAGCTGCGTGCAGCCCGGGAATTGAATTAGCAAGTAGGCAAGGATGAACCAGGACATGTGCACGAGATTCGAAAATGGTAACCACAAGAACACGACGCAGCTGAGCAACGTGATCTGGGCGACGCCCGTGATCATCTGGAACCACGCGAACAGCTGTAGATACTTGATTGCATAACCTGGATTGGCCGTCGCATGCTCCCCGACGAAGCGCAGCAAGCCATCGTTCAGCTTGGTGTTGCTGTTGATCTCCGCGCCGTGCGTGCTCCCGAAGTCAAACAAGCCAAATGCGAACCCTAACAATCCGTAGACGATATTCGCATATCCTTCAATTTCAGGATAGGGCATATAAATCGGGAGGATGAGGGGAATGATGGCGACGAACAAGATCGCCCCGACGATCGTGTAGAGGACATTATGAAAAAAGCCACCGAGCAGCCTGTGAAACCCGACGGTTAAATAACCATCCTTTGTAGAAGAATCATTCGACTCCACGGGGGATCGCATTCGAATAAAACTCACCTTTGTCGCCATTTACAGCCCGTACCGGGTCCATTCAAGATCGATGCGTGCCGGGTTGAACATACCGTTCAAGAACAAGGACGGGACGCCCGCGGCTTGCCGCCGGTGGTACCAGTACCGCGTATGGTGATATCCCGACGAGGAATGCGACCGGCTCGACCCGCCAGAACCGCTTCGTTTTTTACCGCCCCCGCCGCCGGCAAGGAACGGGAAGAACAACTCGATGATGAACCAGAAGATGAACGTCATAATAACGCTGTTGCGCAAGCAGATGAGGTACAACCGGTTCGGCGGGTCCTCGATCACGTCGATCCCGACCTCGTCGAACATCGCATGGAGCATGTAATATCCAAACAACGCGGACAGCACGATGCCCACGCCCGCCACGATCAGGTGGACCACGTTGAGGACCATGCCAGCGACGATGCAGCCTCCGAGAATGCCAAGGAGAACCAGCACCACCACGGGACGCCATTGTTCCTTCGATTTCCTGTACCGGGCAGCCCTGAAGCCCCTGGCAATCAAGTACCCGACGACATAGTCAAATGCGACGAACAAGCTAACAAGGATGCAATTGCCCTTGTGAGAAAACACGCCGTCGAGTAAAGCTCCGAGATATGTGGTGCCCGGGAGCCATACCGCTGCGATGAGGCCGAAGATCGCAATCCAGTGGATCTCAAAACTGAGATCGAGCCCGAATATGAATAAAATGATGGGAATGACCACCACGCTGATGCACGACACGACAAGTAAGACATTCATCCAAATTAAACTCGCCGCCGTGGGCAGCGACTCGATCGCCAGCGACAGCATACCGGTCAAGCAGAGCAATGCTGCCTGGGACACGACGACTCTATCGCCGATGAAAAAGCATCGGATATCCTTGATCTGCACCCGATCCGTGATCAGGCCCTTTTCTTTTGTCACCATTGCTTATCAATTATACATTTGATAAATCCACATTAAATGGTAATCGTAAATGTAAACGCGAAAGCGGGTAAATGATTTGCTCGATCGTATTACTGAGATGATCCCTGTTTCTCGTCATCTCCGGAACCGTCCTTTACAGCCGGTCTCTTGTCATCGGGATCATCCGCCTTCCCGGGCTTGCCATCCTTCTTTCCTTCTAGTCCAGGTTCCGTATCCCCAACTTTTTGGCTCGCGTCGGGTTTCCCCTCGATATTTTTCAGGCCCTGGGATTTTTCCTTCGCGGTTCTGGAATAAAATGCCTTCACGCCGAGATCCTTGTCGAGCTGGGGCATGATCTCGCCGAACTTGCCGTCCTTCAGTTGGCCGATAGACCGCGGCATTGTTTCCTTCTGCTTTGATGCCATAAGCGATTTTTCCGCGATGTGCGACTCGAGGGCTTGTTTTAGCCGCTCTGCGAAACTCAAGAAAACATATTCCCGCGAGGAGAGGATCCATTCTGGTTGTGTTCCCACGATGAGAGGGTCCATTCTCGCCGCACCCTTGGTCAAGAAATCGGCAAACTTTTCCAGATTCTTGCTATCCGGGGTTATATTTTCATCGATGTCTACCCGGTTTTTGGCGAGATCGGCGATGCTTTGCATGATGCTCAAAATTTCCTTGATATACGGGTCTGTATTTTCAAGGCTACCCCGGGCCTGGAGAACGATAACATATCGGGGGAGTTTTATTCCCTGGAGCTCCATTTCTTTTTGCTCGAGCACTTTTTTTGCCTCGAGTGCCGCGAGTGCATCGTGCTCCTTCGTGCCAGCACGTGCAATGATGCCACGGAAATCGGGCGTGTTGATCAACGAATCGATGAGATCGACCTTGTCGTATTCGGCAGCAAATGAAGGCTGCAATAAATAATGCATTCGTGGCATAGCCTTTCCGACCTGGGCGATATAAGTGCTTCGGAACAATACCATGGCGAAATAATCCTCCTTTGGATAGAAAAACACGGGATGATCTTCCTCGTGTTCCAGCTCATCGAGTATATCACTCCAGGATACATTCTTGTAGAAATAGCTATATTTCGCGGGTTCATTGTCCCGGATTTCCCCGATGATCCTGTATAAAACATCGGCACCGGATGGCAATTGCTGCTTGAGCTCGATGAACTTGTACCACGGCATCACCAGTACCTTCAATTCCTCTTGTGACCCCGCTGCTTCAAATCGCTCGTGTTTATAATTTTCAGACCAGTTGATCGAAAATTGTACCTTCTCGAACACGAGCGATGATATCCGCCTTGCCTGGAACAAGTCTTCAAACGCGCGGAACGATGGGGGGATTAACACGTGCAGTATCGGGGGAAATCGTGGATCGAACCGTATCGGGTTGCTCGCGCCGGCCGAGATCAGCCGATATACAGCCCACACGCCGGAATGGGCATCCATCGCTCCTAATGCTCTTTCCAGGGGCTTCAATTTCTCGATCTTTGCCTCGATGCCTTTTTTTCGATCCTGGTCCTGCTGCGACTGCTCCCATGGTAGCGCCTTGACCTTTTCCTCGAACATAGCAACCGTGCTCGTGCACGCGGATTTTTTCGTGCTCAAGCCATCGGGCACGTCGCATTTCAAGGAAAAGATCTTGATCTCATCCTCGATTTCCGAGCAAACTGCCTTCCACCTCGCGAGGGTCGCTGCTTTCATAGCTTCCACCTGGTCCGAGTTGTACAGGTTCATAGTTGCGAGCCGGGCCAGGCGCAGCGCGTTCTGGATGTTCAGCTTCTTATTGATGAAATTATCCAGGAACGCCTTGCAGAAGACGTGCGCGGACTCGGACTCGATTTCCCACTGCGTGCCGATGAAATACTTGACGCCGCCCGAGAAGAAGTATTGAAACAGGTTGTTTTCCGGAGACGTGTCGTAGATCACGTTTGCCCGTGTCGAGTCGCACGCGTTCAAGAATAATATCGCGGGAAACGCCGTGCTTTTCTTGAAAACAGCCGCGATCTCCTTGGACGAATCGTTCCTGCGCCGGTCGCGGTAAAAAACTTCCGATTTCAGCGGTTCATCAGGGTTGAACTTGAGATGGCTCGTGAAAAACAGCGCAAGTGGCTTCCTATTCTTGAATTCCTTGTCCACGTCAACGAGAATATCACGTTGCCAGTTTTCAGATGAATAGTTCTCGATCAACGAGACTTGTTCTGGATACCGGGCTTGGATCTCCTTGATGAATGCGATGTAGTCCTCGAGCCCGCTGTAGAGCTCAAAGAAATTCTTGGACGCAAAGATCACGAAGCGCAGCGAATCAAGGATCGCTCCACTATCCTCCTGGAGCATCCGGGCTTTCTCTACCGTGGAGATATTCGCTTCTTCCGGCTTGAACAAGCCAGATAGCTCGACATTGATCTCCAGAGATAAGTATTTGCCTTGATCCAGCATCATCATTTCCCACGGAACGGTCAAGTCATTCGATATGATCTTGAGGGTCTTCACGCCGTAGATCATATATCGTGACTCCGTACATAACGACTCGATCCGGGCCGCGATTTTTTCCGGAAAGAAGCGATTCATGTTATTTCCAATTTCCTCGATGTCATCCTTCAACTTGAGATCCTGGGCCATGATGCCTTGGATTGTTTTGTAATCATCGAGACTGACTTCGTTCCGTTCAGCAATGATCTCCCCAGCATACTGGAAGATGAATAAATATGAAATGGCCGAAAAATTGACGTTTTTCTTTAATTGAATGATGAGTTGGCGGATGACCGCATTTTTGCAGGGTAATTCATCGACGTTCTTGTCGGGGTGCCTTCCCAGGTACCCGTTCAAGAACCGTTCCATTTCATCGCTGGAGCATGGTCCTTCCTGAGCTATCAATTTCTTGACATCCAAGACCGAGCTAATCGGTATGCTCACTTCGCGAAAGATGTACAGGAAGGCAGTGCCTTCATTTCCCGGGTTATCCATCACTTCGTGGAACACCTCTAGTGATCAATCCTATCGCGATGATTTCCTTGCCTTGTTTCATGAAGAATCGGCACAACGACGAATTTTTGTTAGTGTCATAGCTCTCGAAGGCGATCTTGCCATCCACGATCTTCATCGTGACTTCCGTGAGAGTCCTGGCAGGGATGATGCTCGTGACAACCTGGGCATCTTGCTGGGAAACCTTGATAAGCTGCTCCTCGCCCGAGGCCTCAGCCTTGATCTTGTAAAAAAACTTCGAGCATATCACGATCTTGCATGTATATGATTTGTTGTTGAAAAAGAATGTGTAACTCTCGCCGTTCCGAAGATCTTTCCCAAATACTAGCAAGAAAGCCTGGAAATCGGCAGCTGTGATGGGCGGCTCGTCTTCGAGACCAATGACCGACCCGTTCAGGGTCTTGAGATCGAGGTTAGGTGCCAGGAATTGCACGTAGGTGTATTCGTCGGTTTGTACCTCGTCGAGTTCCTGGCCAGACATGTCGAAAAATCGCACGTCGATCATCTTGCCAAGGGGATAGATAACCAAGCGCGTCGTTTTCTTTGACACGGTACCAGATTCCACGATGCCAAAAACGACGGGGGTCTTTCTGTTTTTTATGGTTATTTCTTTTTCATTCCCTACCAGGATGCGGATGCGGGACTTATCACTTTTCATTTTCGATGATATCTTCTGGATCGTATCAAACAATGAAAGACCGTCATACCACTCCATATTCTTGCTGATCTCGGTGACATTATCGCCGAGCAATGCTGACGTGGGGATGAAGAGCCGGTTTTTAAAATAAATTTGCTCGCTATCGAGGATATCTTCAATGAACTTTTTAACTTTTTTAAATTGCGCCTCTTGCCACTTCACGGACGGGTCATCCATGAAATTGATGCAAAAGATCACGGATTGGTAATTGAAAGTTTTCAAGATGAGCAACAAATTCCGTCCTGTCTCGGAATCAACGCTCAAGGCTTCTTGATATTGGTTTTCCACTGCCGACACGACGAAAATCGCGATGTCGGCGATGATCAAACCCTTGATCCACTCGGTCAAGTAATGCTTGTTTCCCGGCGTGTCGATGGACAAGATGCGCTTGGATCCGTGCTCTTGAACCCACTCGTTGATGTAAATTTCCGTGGTCATGCGGTCCTTACGCTCTTCTTCGTGGAAAAGGCCCTTTATCAATGCATTAAAATCCTTGAAATATTTCGGCAGCGCTCGCAAGAAATACGCGTAATTCCTCGTGTCTTGTTGGAACATCTTGATGAATTGCTCATCAAACATGGACCGATTCATTTGAAAGAGTAACTGCCCGTTCAGCGTGGATTTTCCTTGCATCTTGTGACCGATGAACATTATCTTGAGCTTACCTTCTTGGGGATTTTCGATGCTCACGATTTATCCACGCCGTCAAGAAATCAAGTGAAGAACGTAATATCTTGATAACAGATATAGCCGCGCATTTTTAAGAATGACTTTGAAACGAGCCAATCGATGATTTTAAAAAATAAGAAATTTGGAAATGGAGGAAAAAGAACCGTTCACTCAAGCAGAGAAATTACCAACCCAATTCTTAAGACCAGGCGCTAGCTTGCTGAGCGGATTATTCTCGACCAATAAGAATTGCAGCTTGGTCAAGTGCTTTATCGTTTCTGGTAAACTTTCCAGTTTGTTGTTGCGGACATCAAGTCGAACGATTGCAGCGAGATCACCGATTTTTCCTGGCAATGAAACTAACTGGTTGTTAAAAGCGTCAAGTCGTATAAGCGCCTTGAGCTTCACGATCGTCTCGGGCAAGGAATCGAGCTTGTTCCCGTTAACGCTCACCATTTCGAGTGCTTCCAGCTGCCCGATAGAATCGGGCATGGAGGTCAAGCTGTTGTCCGCGAGGCTCAGCCACTTCAAGAATTTCAAGCTCCCGATCTTGGCTGGCAATGATTTCAAACCTGTATTAAACAAGCCAAGAGCGAGCACGTGGCCATCTTCGCTTGCGAATCCAAACGTGTTCCACTCGACGCGATCGAGGTGCGGGATCGGTTTTCCGATGAATTCCTCTATCGAATACAGGACGGCGCATTCCGTGGCGGTCAACAAGACGCCGTGGTAATCTTGCATTCCATCCTTGGTCACATCTTTCAAGGTCAAGACGAACGGCGCTGGATGCTGGATCAATGGCGAGGATGGCAAGGATCGTGAAAACTTGCTTGGTGTAATGTCAGCGGCTTTTAGAGCCAAGTACTCGTTGGTCATCGAAGACACGAGTCCTGATCGAAGATCTTGCTGGAGCTCATCGCGATACCGGATGGCGGTGCCGGTGCTCACCTTGGAGGGATTTTCAGTTATTTCTTTCGGGTAAGCTTGAGAAACATCGATGACATTCAAGACCGCGCGTCCTTTTTCCGACACGCTAAATATCACCTTCCCGTCAGGAGCTTGTTTCTTGATGAGCAAGCCTTCTTTCCAGAGCTGGTTGAGGTAATTCGATTCAACGCTCCGGGATCGCATCGTCTTTTTTACGACATCGGCTGCCGTTGCAATATTGTTTAATTCGACAACTGCCACCAAGGATTTGATCTTGGTGCTTGAGACAGCCCCGGCATCACTCTTGATTGGTGCTTCCGAGGAGGATGAAACAGGTTCATACAAGTTACTTCTGTCCAGGAAAGATTGATGTGCATAGGAAATGGGCCGCGCTGCATCACTGGATGCGAGGTTCGAGGGCGAATAATTGATGTCCAGGTCTTTCAAGCCGAGCAATTGCCTTATATTGAGGTCTTTTTGGACGTCCTTGGATTTACGTCCACGTGAAGAATTAGGGCCATTATATTCCATTATATCACGCTCTTATCGTCTTTTTTTATTGGTGTTTAAAGTGTTGATGCTGTTTAATCATTGTTTAAACACCATCATATTTAAAGATTTTGGCCATGTCCGATAAGGATTAGGCCTTTACAAGTTACCGATAACTTGAGTATAAAGCACGTCTCGTCGCCACGTTGAGACCGTTGTTAAATACTCCGATGCCGAAAGATAAGATATACATCTTGCAATGCAAATATCAGCGAGGGAACAATTCTCATGGATAGCAACTGGCTTTGGATACCACCGGAGAACGCCGAGCAACAGTTGAAGGGGAGGGCTAAAGATTTCTTCCACTGGTTGCAATTATTGAAGGAAAAGTTGTTCTACGTTGCAAAAAACGTTCAAGAAGAAGCTTTTCGCTTTGATATCATCAAGGAATACCATGAAATAAAAACGAATGATAGCGAATTCCTTTACGTGCCTGCCGGTGAACTGGATGATGCCCTCGATAAATTGAAAAAGAAAGCTCCCACGCGGACGCGGAATTTCAAGTTCACGCTGAACATGCTCTTCACGTCCCAGGCAGGAACGAGCTCGAACGAGCTTTCCATCCTCAGCGACATCGCTTTCTTTTACAGGAAAAATAAGGAAGACACTGCGCGGGATCTCGACACGATCTCAAAATCGGTTGTATTTCAAAACGAGCCCATGTGTGTTAATATCGTGGACCACGTTGCTCCTTTGTTCACCTTGTTGATATATCAAGCAAATATCTACGAGAACAAGTTCAAGTTCACCTTGAACCCGTTAAAAAGGGAGAACCGGATCATTGACATTGTCGGCATGATCGCAAGCATGCTTAAAGAAGTCCATCTTGAAGATCTCACGGGACTGCTCGATCAATATGATGATGTCATAATAACCTTCTTGAGATTCTGCAAAGACAACAGTTACAAACCGTTCTACACGGCGGATAAACCCATCAGCGGCGCACCGCCACCGAGCCAGCTGCACACATGAAGGAGATGACTGCCATGCCGATGAACTTGATACCCCCGGAAAAAGTGGACGAGATCATGCCACCACGGGCGCGCGACGTTTTCAAATGGATGTTGAAGCTGAAAGAAGACATCGTGTTCGTGGGAAAACACGACACCATGGATTTGTACCAGATCAACATCAAAAAAGATTACATCCAGATCGAAACGAACGATGGCGAGACGCACTTCAGGGAAGCGGGAAACGTCAGCGACTTGAAAGAGCAAGCCGAGGAACGCCAGCCAAAAGTCACGAAAAAGTTCGTTTTCGTGCTGAACATCATACTCGATTTCGAGGCCGACAACAACAAGCCAAAAATGATAATGATGTCCGACCTGGCGTTCTTTTACAGGAAAAAAGAAGAGGACACGGAAACGGACATAGATTCCATTCGTGCCGGTGTGAAAAAATCCGGGATCGATGTATCGATGAACGTTGTCGAGGGCCTTGGCTCGATTCTTGACTTGCTTGCCTATCAATCCAGAGCTCCGGCCAATGAATTCAAATATGGAATATCATTGTTAAAACAAGATGATCGGATCGTCGAAATATTGAAAACGTACTCATACGCCGATCAAGATTTCCACCTGGAGCTTCTCGGCCGGTTTTTGGCCTATTATGGACAGATGATCGAGTTTACGCTCGATTTTTGCCACGAAAACAAGTACTTGCCGATCATCACCATCGATACGTCGCACCCCGCCAAGCCAGCTTCAGATCCTGGCACGATGTACGGTTAATTTTTTTGTTTTTTATTGATTTCTTGCTGATTTCACGCTGGATAAATGTTTTGCTAATCCTGGTTGATTTGGTTCCTTGATAGTATTTTTTAATTTCAGCAAAACTCTTGTTCTGCTTTTGTGTATGCCTTCTTTCTCATCGAAGTTGATAAGCGAATCACTTTTCGTTAATAATGCTTTTGCCCGGGGCTCAAGGTTTATTAGACCTTGGGTGTTGTGCTGAATAAGTAAGAAATTTTGGCGTAGGCGATCCGAGTGGTAGAATCTAACAAGCCCGAGAATGAAAAACCAGAGGAAAAGGAAAAAAAGGAAAACCCGGTCATGAAATTCTTTTCAGACACGATCCTGAGACCAATGGATAAAGTATTCGATGGAATCTTGAAAGCCGTGGAAAACGCGGGGATGACGAATCAGATCCAGTATCCGTTTTACCTCACCCAAGACATGCTGTGGTGGGGAATCACCCACAACTTGTTTGGCTTCGAGATCTATGGCAGCGAGAATGTGCCTCCGGAGGGTAAAGCAGCGGTCGTTTGTGCTAACCATCAAAGCCTTTTCGACCCTGTCATCTATTGCGTAACATTTGCACATTACTCGCGCCGGCGCATCCATGTCATGGGAAAGGAAGAAATGTTCACCGTCCCGCTCATCCAAAGTTATATCAAGTGGTGTTACGCGTTTCCGGTCAAGCGCGGCGAGCACGATGAGGCGGCATACCAGAAGGCGCTCGATTTCTTGCGCCAGGGCGAGCTTGTCGGCATGTATCCAGAAGGCACGACGAATCTCGGGGAATATGGCTTCCTCGAGCCCAAAACCGGTGCTGCCCGCATGGCCATCGATGCAAAAGTACCGATCCTCCCCGTGGGCATCACGGGCGTGGAACGGATATTGCCTCGAAGCCAGAATTTCCCCAACTTGAGCGAGAAATTGACCGTCAAGATAGGTGAACCGATCACGATCCACGAGAAATTTTTCGACAAGAAAGACATCGGTCATGATGATTTGAAAAAGATTATGGACCTCGTGATGGAAAAAATCAAGGGATTGCTCCTTTATTGAACGTGCTTCGATTCTTTTCTCATCTTTATAGCGTGTTATCCTTTTTTTTCATGCTCTTGCCCAGCGATTAATGAAGATCCGTCATGATTTTAAGCCAGATCCACATGACGATCATCATGGAAGGAAAGTCCAAGTCCGTGCTCGAAGCCGTCAAAGGCCAGATCTCCGATTTATTTTCATTGGATGATGATTACACGTTTCTAGCGGGGGCGGGGGTTTCCATGGACCCGCCATCGAGCATCCCGTCAGCACGTGCCATGGTGAAGGACTTGTTCCAATGCTGCATCGTACCAGAGGAGATCGCCACGATATCAAGCCTGGACCTGCTCCGCTACGAGATGGTCGTCGAGGCTGTCGAGAAATACGTTGATAAGGACTTGAAATTTCTCGATTATCTCGACTCGGCAACGGAACCAAATATGCTCCATTATTTCCTCGCCCGGGCTATCGATCGCGGGTACCACGTGATCACGACCAATTTCGATTACCTCGTCGAGCACGCTCTCTTGAACATCATCCCCCGGGAGAGGTACGGGGACATCCATGCCGTCATCATGCGCGAGGATTTCCTCAAGTACCAGGAGCCCAAGGCATATGCAAAGGCAGGTAAGAAGTTGCTGTTCAAGATCCATGGGTCCAAGCGAAATATCTTGACGGGAGCCACGACAAGGGAATCGCTTATCACGACCATCAGCGCGCTCGGTAAAAACAAGGAAGGAACCACGACGTTTGCCATCGAGCCATATAAGAAACCGGCCGTCAACAGCTTGATGCAAGATAGTTGCCTCGTCGTCCTCGGTTACTCGGGAAGTGACGATTTCGACATCGGACCTGCGTTGAAGGAAATTTCCGGGATAAAACGGCTCATCTGGATCGAGCACTCCTCCGCGATGGGCAATGCCGTCGAGATCTTCCGCGTTCGGGAATCACGGGACCAAAAATCGCTCCAAGCGCAGCCGCGCGTTGACAAATTGCTCGGTGAAATCCGCAACACGACGTGCAAGAACGTGTTTAAGATCCGCGCGGGCACGACATATTTGTTCGGACGGGTCTTGTGGCCATTGCTTTTCCCGGCCGTTCCCGTTCCCGATTCGAGTGAATCCAAATCACCCGCGCCAAATTTCTTGGCCTTCATAGAAAAATCGTATGGAAGCGTGCCCTTGTTAAAAAAGCACGCGCTCACGGGCTGGTTGTATTGGAAATTGGGGGAGCAAGATGCATTTTTAAGATGCAGCGAGAATGCCATGGCGTTGGCCAAGGACGAGGGGAACATCGAGATGGAGAGCGAGTTCCTTGAAAACCTTGGAGGCTATTACTTTTCAAAGTCAAACATCGCAAAAGCTATGGAATATTTCAACAAAGCCATCCAATCCGCGAACCAATTGGACGAATTCAAACGCATGGCGGTCTTTCAAAACAATCTTGGGGAAGTTTTTCGTGCGAAAGGAGAATTTGACGAGGCGCTCGCGTGCTACCAGGATGCAATAGACGAAGCTGCCGCATCGGGCGATCTTCAGACCAAGGCTGCAGCGCTCAACAACATCGGGTGGATTCACCATGCCCGGGGAAAATCAACGAACGCTGAGACCTTCTTCAAGATGGCACTGGAGATCGACGAAAAGCTTGGGGATTTGCCAAGCAAGGCGGTGCACCTTTGCAACATCGCTGCTTTGCAGTTCAACCGCGGCGAGTACGAAACCGCGCTCAAAGGTTTCAAGGAGGCATTGAAAATCGCTGATCAACTTGGCGAAATCTTGGATAAAATCACGTTCTTGAACAACATCGGCTTGATCTACAAGAACATCGGGGATTATAAAACCTCCCTTGCAAGCCACCTGGAAGCACTCCAGATCGCCGACCAGGCGGGTTATCTCGAGGGCAAGGCCATTTCGATGAACAACGTTGCCGGTTTTTATCACGATGCAAAACTCTATGATGAGGCACGCAATTATTACGAGGGAGCCCTCGAGATCGCCAAGCTTTTGGAAAATAAATCCCGGGAATCGCTCTACTTGAATAACCTGGGCAAATTGCTTCGAGATCAGGGTAATATCGAGGATGCAATATTTTATTACGAGACCGCCTTGAAAACAGCAGGGGAAATCAAGGATCCAGCGATGCAAGCGACGTGCCTGAACAATCTTGGTAGCATCTACCTGGACGGGAACAAGCTGGATATCGCCCTCACCTACTTCAACCAGGCCTTGGAAATCGTGGAAGGCCTCACGAATGCCCAGCTCAAGGAAACAATTGTTGGAAACATTGATGCCATCAAGAAAAAAAGCCGGGAACTTGAAAAAAGTTCTAAAAAATAATATGCACGGTAGTGCATGGCCCGGTTACCGAATGTAGCGGGCATAATTCCAATCGTTCTCGCAAGCGAGGGCATCGATCAAACCACCGTCTTTGAGCTTGAAGCTGGACAATTGCCTTGCCAAGTTCCTCGCCATTCTGAGCTGCCCCTCGCGGGTTTTTTCCTCCCGCATCATGGCGATGGTACGGGCAATTGCTGGCCGGAATTTCCTGTTATCGTCATCCGATGACTCAATCGAATCCAGCACGTTGCGGAGATCCTTGATGATCAAGTTGATGTCTTGCCAATCCGGAACAATGGCCATTTCTTCGTGCAAGAGCATGGATATCACCGTGGGGAGCGCGTGATGGAAGCGGTGATATCGATTGTCATGAATATATTAAAATGACGCGGATCCTTGTGGGATCCATGAAATCCGTTCACGAAACTAAAATTAAGGTTAAAAAAATGAAAGGGAAAAAGGGTGACGAGAACTTTCTCAAGTTTTATCGGCATGATCCTCATTCTTTTTCGGATCTACCTTGTCTTCGTCGCCTTTTTTCTTGATTTCTTTCGATTCTGGCTCTTGAGGAGTTGTTGTATCAACTAAAGTCGACACATCTTGTTTTTGCTCGGGCGGCGTTGGGGGGGATGGCGGCAGCATGGTAGAATCCGGCGTGGATGGAACATTTTGTTCGGTTGTAAACAAATCTGCCGGGATCAGCTTTTGGACAAGTTCCGGCGTCGCGGGAACTTCTTTAACCGGGTTGATGTCGCCCAGCTTCGCAGCAGCATCTTCCTCGGGCTTTGGTTCGGGATACACGACGGGAATCCGTGCGACTTCTTCCTTGTCTCCCTTCACGGGGGGTTTTTGATCTGTCCTTGCAGTTTTTATGCTCGATGGGCCATTATGACCGGTTTTCCCCTTGCGCGCCAAGCTCTCGGCATCAACATAGGTTCCTCCCTTTCCAGGTTCGCTCTTAGGTCCTTTGCCTTTTTTAGGTTCTTCCTTGGGCTCCAACTTGATGAACATACCGTCGATCATGAATCTCGTTTTCGTGGCGAACTTGTTTCTTGCATCCGCTTTCCACGTCTTGGCATCTTTATCGTAGAAAGCCGTCTCCCAATTCTCCACGAACTCGGTCATCTTGTCGTGGATGAAGGATGAATCGATACGGGATACCATAACTACCGTCACGAAGTCACCCTGGAGAAACAAGATCTTGGAATTGAAGTATTCTTGCACCTCTACGACATTCGTCTTCTTCGATGGCTTTGCAAGGTGTTTCTCGATGGACTTTTTCAGGATCATGAGCATTTCGGGGACCATCACGTCCTCGGTCATCAAGGACTGTTCATAAATCGGCTCGGTCGAGCCGGCCAGGAAAAGCATAACGTATTGAAGGTTAGTCCGCCAATCCTCTTGATAGCTGACAGCAAACGGCTGGATCGGCGTCGCACAGGACCAGCAAGCATCGTTGTTGTTGAATAACGCTTGGGCACACTTGGTACAATAAATGCTGCCGCAAGTCGGGCAAACATAGGTGAGGCCTTCCTTGATGGGCCCTTTGTGTACCGTGCAAGTCTTGACCTCCTCGAAACGAACCATGCGACGCTTGATGATCTTGGGCCGCAAGTACAGCAAGAACACCAGCAAGAAAAAGATGCCTAAGATGATGGTAACGATGATTGTATTCGTGATCATGGATTCCGGGGATACTTGTCGCCGCACGTTGAGGATCAAGGTCGATTGGGACACCGTGTAATTTTCACTGAGGTAGGCGAGGATGTTGAGCTGGTAATACCCCTCGGTGTTTGGAAGCGTGAGCAAGGCCTGGTAGGTGCCGTTATTCATGTCTTGTAGCAGATCGATGCCACCGGCCCACGTGCAGGACACGTTTGCACCGGTTATGGAATGCCCGAGTGAGTCGATTAGGTTTATCGAAACGCGGACGGTATTACCTGGCTTTCCATCGATCGTGGTTTGATTCCCACCGATGGAAATGGTGAGTAACAATGGCAAGATATCCATGAGGAGGCTTGTCACCTTGGTATCATACTGGGAACTGGTTAGCACGAACGTGATCAGCTCCTTGCCAATGCCGAGGGCTGACGCGTTGAACGTGATCGAATGCGTGTTGGAAAGCATCGTTTCAACATAGGCGCCGATGGTTCCAGGCACGGACAAGGAAAGCCCGCTCGAGAGCACCGGGTTACCCGACAAGGAATCATTTGTCACGAACTCGATCGTGACGTTCTGGTCGAGGCAAGCTTGGATCACGGAGATGCCATCCCAGGTAAGCCCATTCACGATAATGCTTTGGTTTATCACCCGCTTGATGACGTGGAGCGTAAACGCGAAGTATTGTGCTGAATAATTTGGCATCATCACGAGAACTGTCACCGAATGAAAGCCGGGTGCGATTGCCCACGTGCCAACCGCCGTTCCTGCAGACGAACTGTTCACGATAAAGGAACAAACAAGCGCTTCGTCGATAGTCACGTTGGCAAGAGCACCAGTGAGCGTCGCGTTGGTCTCTTTATCTTCAAGATGGATGCGGAAATCGATATCCATGCCGAGGATTGCCTGGAGAACGCCATTTCCAATCAATGCACTCCCGTTCGCGGAAACGCTCATGGAGAGTTCACGGGGAACGATGGTCATCAAATAGATGATGGAAAATATCGCGTATGTGGATGAATTAGCCGTGATCGAGAGGACTTGGATACCCGTGGAGAAATCTCCGCTCATGATGTTGGCCGTGTAATTGCCTGCCTGCAACACGAAAACTCCAGACGGCCCTTTGGTGATCGCGTAATTTAACCCGATGCGGGCGATCGAACCATTTAATGCGTCGGTTACTGTCAGATTCAGGATCAATGCTTCGGTGAAATTCGCCGTGATGCTTGTCTCTCCAGAAAGGTTGACACCGTTGAGATGGATCGAACGATTTACCGGCCGCAATGACAAGATGAAGGAGATCGTGCCGGTCGCGTTGGCAATTTGGGCTGTTGATGACGACGAATTTGATGCACGGATATAAATGGTCTTGATCCCCGCCGTGTTGAATCCCGTCGACGAGCCCGTGTGGATCCTGAGCCAGAAAAGCCCGTTTGATGAAGGCACGATCGAATACCAGATGGGATTAACCGGCAAAGTAAATGCGGTGTCTTGATACAATGAAAACACCGCGTGCGTGTAATTCACCGTTGAGGGATAATCCGGGTGGAAATACTTCATCGCGAGGGGGCCGACGTCGTCCATCATAAAAGCGTTGATAGACGTGTTGAGCACAAAGAGCTGGGAGAGCCGGCTCCGGATTTCGAGCGTTCCGCTCAAGAACTGGCTTGCGTGATATTGCTTGCTCACGGTTACCGTGAAAGATCGCGATCCGACCGAGAACAATGTCGTGTTCAGCGCGATGGTGTAATTGCCACTCGCCGGTTCGGAGATCACGTAGGTAGAAGGATTCAGAACACCAACGGGTGCAACACTCACGACAATAGAAGCCCCGGGTATGCCGATGTCGTGCACGGCATCATGATAGTGGAAAACGAGGGACATGTTGAGCCCGTGCTCCACGACGATGTAATTCGTGAAACCCTCCGTGTAAGTCGAAATTGTCTGGACGGTGAGGAAATATTGCACTTGCACGGCTTCTTGCACGTCTGAATTACCCGAGATCTTGAGGATGAACACGCCTTCAGAGAGCATAGCATGATCAATGGTCGTAATGAACCGGTTACCCTGTAACACGAACATCCCAGAATTTCCGTTTGAAATGTTGTAGAAAAACGTGTAACTGGTTGCGAGAGCGCCGGATGGAATATCCTTGATTGACGCGTTCAAGGAAAAATCTTCTTGCATACCAATGGTGATGCCGATATCGCTGGTGATGTTCGTGCTATTTTTGAAAATCGTGGTGATGACGGGTCGACGGCTCAACGTGAAACTATAGACCGTCGTTGCTTCGGCGACGTGGAATGCAGATGAGGATGCGTTCCTTGCCAATATGTAAAGGTATTTCACCCCCGCCGTGTTAAAGAGAAACGTTGTACCGGTGTGCAAGATTAACTGGAACAATCCGTTGCCCAAGGAGGCCATGGAATAGTTCGAAGGTGCAACCAGCTGCGTCAACGCGCTATCTTGATAGAGCCAGAAACTCGACTGCGTGTAATTCAAGGTGGTCGAATAATCTGGATGGTAATACTTCAATATGACAGGGCCCATATCATCCAAGAGATAACAATTCAACGAATCGTTGATCGCGACGATTCTTGACTTCCGGGGCTCGATTTCCAGGGTACCACCGAGTGCTTGCGGCGAGTAATATGCCTTGGTCACCGATACAGTGAAAGTTCTCGTTCCTAGCGAGAACATTGTCGTGTTGAGGGTGATCGTGTAGTTCCCGTTCATCCCGTCGATTGCCGTGTAATCAGAGGGATCGATGATCCCGATCCCAGCAAAACTCACGCCAAGCGAGGCACCAGTAACACCTATATCATGCATAGCATCGTGATAATGAAACGCGATGGTTAGGTTGGTGCCGTGCTCGCGTAGCTGGTAGTTCGTGAACCCCTCAACGTACGTGGGAATCGTCTGTACCGAAAGGATGTACTGGATTTGGACGGGATCGTAGGTCGGGGATGACCCTACGATTTTAAGCACGAAGGTACCCGCGACAAGATCCGCATGGTTGATAGTAGCGATATAGCTTGCCCCTTGCAGCAAGAACGTTCCCGAATGCACGCCCGTGATGTTGTACGTGAACGAGAAACTTGTTGCGGGAGATCCCGAAAGCACATCCTTCACGGTCATATTCAGCGTGATATCATCTTGCAGCCCAACGGAGAGGCTTGCTTCCGTGGTGATGTTCGTGCTGTTTATGTACACGCCATATGATACCGACCGCTTGTTCAGGATGAAACCGAGGGCTGCGGTATCATTCGCAACGTAGAAGGGAGATGTTGACGAGTTGGATCCCACGATGTAAAGCTCCTTGATGCCAGGAGCATTCAGCGGCGTGGTAGAACCCGTCCAGATATTAATCGAATACAATCCTTGACCAAGATTTGCGAGTGTATAATTGGCGGTGTCAAGCTTCACGAGCAGCCAGCTATCGAGATAAATGGTGAACGATGCATGGGTATAATTAATCGTCGCCGGGAAATCGGGATGTACGAAGCGAACCACGAATGGGCCGATCTGATTGTCCAGGTATCCTGTTAAGCTCGCATTAAGGCAACTCAGCTGGGAGCTTCTGCGATTCACTTTGAACGTGCCGCCGAGGACCACGACTTCATGAAACGGTTTTTGGACCGTAATCGAGAACGCGTGGGTGCCAAGCCCAAAAGAGGTCGTATTGAGAAGGATCGCGTAATTCCCATTCAACGAGTCGACGATCGTGTAGTTGGCACCAGAGAATGAAACGGAGATCGAAGCACCGGAAATGCCTTCATCACGGATGACATCATAGTAATGGAATGAAATGTTTGCAACGAAACCGTGCTGCGTTTCTTGATAACTCGTGAACCCATCAACCCTCGTGTCGACGTTTATGGAGATGATGATGAACATAATGGCAGGCACGAAACCTGCTTTTGTTGCGCTTACAGTCAATTGATACGAGCCAGGGCTTATTCCCGACATGTCCAGGTTGTAATCGTAGATGCCCGGCGTTGATTCCGTGAACGCGAAATTGATGACCGTCGTGCTGTTCAATGAACCCATCACCGTGGCCCCTTCGATCAAAGCATATGCGAAGGAGTCGTTAAACAAAATCCTGACAGGGATGAGGGAGTCAACAAATTGTGACGTGGTGTTATCACCACGCGCGTCAAATGGATACGTGATTTCTAGCCAGGAATTGTGCGTGCTGGTCATGGAAAATGCCTGGAAGCCGATTTCCGTTCCATTTTCCCAGGCAATCAAGCCGGAAAACAACCCTCCCGTGGAATTTTGCGGTGCAAAAACGACGGGGCCTTGGTTGATGTTGGAGATGCCACTGGCCGTGAACGATCTCGACGACCAGAGGGTTCCGGTGGGCGTGTCGATGATCATCGTTCCATTTCCAGAAGGTTGCGCCAAAAGAACTCGAAAAGGTGCTTGAATATACACGCTTTGTTGATTCGTGAATGACAGGCTCCCGGACCAAGTCGAGTTGTCGGTTGACAACAAGACGGAGGCGAAATAATTTCTCGAATGGGCGATCACCGTGTACCAGCCTGAAAATGCAGTCGTGAACGAGAACCACTTTCCATTTTCCCCGCCTCCTTGATACGAGATAACCATTCCTGTCGGATCCTTGACATTGTCAATGATTAATGTTCTCGGCTTTGTCACGTTTAGCATGTAATTCTGGTGCCCCGAGGGAATGTACACGTTTTCGTAACAGCTCCACGACACGTTCTCACCCGCATTAGCCGAATATGATGTTCCTGTGCTTGCGAAATTTTGCGTCCACGTGGATGTCACCGATGCTTCCACGATCAGCTGGATCGATGCATCAAATGACAGCGATGGCGATGCCGTCGTGAACCCAAGATTCATCGGATTATTTAGCCAATTGCCGGATAGCGTGAAGGACCCACGACCCCATAATCCGCTCGATGCACCGGTGATCGCCGTTCCATTGACGCGCAAGTTGATGTCGGTTTGGGTCGCGTTTGCAGCGGTGGTTAGGACAAACTTGATGTCATCGACCACGAGCAACTGGCGATCGGAATTCTTGAAATTGCTGAACGAGATCGACGTGGGCTGGGTAAACCGAATGCCGACCTGGAACTTGATTTGCGTGCTCGCACCGACGTTGTTGAACAAAGACGTGGTATTCGACCATAGCACCAGCCCGATGTTACCGGTCGACCGCCACGACCGGGATATCTGGTTCAAGGCTTGAAATCCGCGAGAAAAAATGACTGAATCGTTTATGGCCACGTAGAGCTCGAAATCGTTGCTCTCCATTAGCTTGTCTGCATAGTAATCGAGCGAAAAGTACGCGTTTTGGACTGAACCACGCGGCACAGGGAAAACCTTGTAAAATTCGGCCTTGTCTGTTTGTTCATAGGAAAACCGGCCGTAACTATAATCGCCAGGATGCCGGTCAATGCCATCGATCTCCAGACCGAGGCCAACTTCGTTGGAACGCACGGTTCCAGAACCAGAAGCCCTCCCAGGAGTTGAATAGTAATCCGACGTGAACGTCCAACCGCTCGTCCTTGCCGAAATGTTCGGGACCGTGGCTGTTGTATACTCGTAGTACTGGATCTTCGCGCCCAAGTTGTAGGGCATCTCTGCTTCGTTCACGCCATCGGACACGTACGAGATCGTGATGCGGTTTGTCTTGAACCACGGCGTGAGTACGTTTTGATTGTTATCCGTGAAATCCATGAGGAATTTCGAGTTGTTATCGAAAAGCACGAGATAATCCCGGCCATTCTCGAAGTTCACGTGAGAAAAATTCACGCGCATATAATTAGCGATTGGTTGTTGCAACAAGAGCTGGTCCTGGCTCGATAGATGGTTGAAATTATAATTATTCCAGCGGATGTCGACGTTCATCCGTTTATCGTGTGAATCAAAGGCAGCTGAGCCAACGGTCGAGAGCTGGTACTTGTCAACGATGAAGCCGTCGTATTGTACCGTCCCATCGCTCGTTAGATTGAAGGAGATCTTGTTGGTCGTGATCCAGGGCGTCCACCTGTCTGCGGAAGAGATCTTGCCGAACCCGAATGCGGTGTTGTAGGTCTTGTAATTGACCGATAGATTGTTGTAGAGGAGAAGAGAATCGTACGACTCCTCGATATCGAGCAGCGAGAAATGCGCGCGCATGTAAGGTCGTATTGGCAATGCAGATTGCAGCACCCAGCCGGGATTTGCCAGCTTATTCGCGGGATATGGATGGGAACTCTCGACGAGGGTCGTGAACGTCTCGTTCGCGGGAACGTAGGAGATATAATCGATGCTATAACCGTTCGCATATTCCGTCGCGCCGGTACTCTCATAGGCGACGAACACCTGCGAGCTTTCTATCCAGCTCGAGTTCACGTTCGTTTGAACATTGGTGATGCTCTGGAGAACCGTGCCTTCTAAATTCACGATGCGAACCCAATCCTGGTTGTTTTGCATGTTGATTTCCTTGAAATGGATGCGGATGGCACGCGCATCGGGAACCGAAATTAGTTGCTTGGACGTGGTGATGTTCTGGTTTGGAAAATACGTGGTGTTACTCGGGTACCAATAATTGTAGTTCACCCGGGTGGCTGTCGCATCCAGAGATGATAGGGATGTGTCCGGGAAGGAACCGCCCGTGATCCAATCACGGGTATCCCGTATGTTCGTGATATTCGAGCTGGCCCTCGTTCCTTTCCAGCCATGCACGTTGTCGATGAACATTGGAATATTTTTCGTTGAAACATTTGTTACAGAAATTCCTGTTTGCGTCGTGACTTGTTGGGCAGTTGCCACGCCTTGAAGCGCGTTGCCTGTTCCTTGAAACTCGTCAGATGCCGAGATCGTACCAGAGGGATTCAAAGGCTCTGTTTGATGAAATGACTTAGTTTCTGGTAAAGAAAAGATGAGAAGCGAGGAAGCGGACGAGATTATGATGGAAAAAATGGCAACCGTTAAGAAAAATGCACTTTTCATGTAAAATCGACTCTTACGTGTTGGTTTATGCACAAATGACATGTTCCACAAATAATTGATTCTTTTAAAAAGAGAACCATCTTGAACCTTTCTCCGATATCGAATAATCCGAACGGGTTTCTGGTTTGAATTTTTCGGGAAATGTACCTAGTTCTGACGTTTCTAATGTGCATTAAAAATTGTGGAAACCACCACATAGGAAAATAAATGGGAGAACCTAATCAAGTCACAACCATCAACTTGACATCAACCAAGGGCATGAACTATGAATGCAACTTCCATCGATAGAAACAACCCACGAGCATTCGCGAAATCGTTGCGAAATGGCATGATCGTCCTGGTCATTTTCAGCGGGTTCCTGGTCGGTACCGGCATCTATTTCAACATGAGCACATCGAAATATGCCACCATCTTGTATCATTACAACGCGGAATACCGCGCTGGCAGCACCGCCATTGAAAATGCCATCATCAACGTCGCGATACCGGAGCTCATCAAGATGTACTACGCTCATCGGCAATGGAATTGGACCCTTGAGCTGCAAGCGTGGGCCATCTTGAATATGTCGCAGACAAACGCAACGGTCTTCGGGATGCTCCGAGACATGATAAACTCCGGCCAATGTGAGCTTATCTCGCCGTTGTGGAGTTATCAGCTCTTGACCGCATTCTCGCTCGATGACGTGAACATGTCACTCACGCTCGCCAGAAATATGCTGCGCGGATTGAACATCACCCGATTTACCCGGGTTTTGTTCTTCCAGGAAAGCCAGGCATTCCCCGGCTTCGGAAACCAGGTCTTCAAGGACTTCGGATTCGACACTTGCATGATCGGTAGCCACATTTTATCGCTGCACGGCATCAGGCCCACTAAACCGCTGTATCGCCAGCGACTATGGAACGAACCGTCAACGGACTTCTATTACCTCCCCTTCAACTGGGTACCTGAGCTCGTGCAGGGTGGGTTCCATTTCTGGACGTTCCTGGCAACGGGGGAAACGGTCACCGGGCGAAATGTTTTAACAGCCCAAGGGTCGGGCCAGAACGAATCGGCATACCTTCCCGCTCCAGAATTGATCCAGGCACACGCGGAACACTTGCAGAAGCTCTACGAGTCGGGATACAAGCTCATGACCATCAACGACTACGTTACCTTGCTGGAAGGCCGAAACGAGGTCACGAATCTCGATACGTGCGTGCCAGAAACCACGTGGCGCGATCTCCCCGGCTTCGAGATCAACCGCGACGACAGCAATGGTTTGTGGACGTGGATGGCCTACAACACGGCGGCCGGCAACGCGACCAATCCAGGCAACGACGATGGCGACCAGCTCGCGGAAACCTACCGGACGGGCAATTATTTAAAGGCAGTTCGAACATTGCTGCTCGCGAATTGGAGTTCGCTCGCGCCCGCGACCCGCGATGCACTGAACGCGTCGATCTTCGACGCGTACAAGTATTACTTCAAGGCACAAGGCACCGACGCGTATGGCTGGGAGCCGGGCTGGATCGTGGACAACGTCTTGCACGAGACGGATTACTCGCGGAACAATAACCGCTTCGCCCGGGAACTCGCGACGACTGTCCTGCAAAACTTGAGCACCACCTTGAACCTCGGGAGCAAGATCCAAGTCTTCACCGAAAACATGAGCCTGAACGCGGGCACGACAGCATTTGCAAACGAGACGACCGATTGGATCAACGAGACCGCCACTCCAACAAGTGAAACGCTCGCGAATTTGCCCATATCCATCTTGATCAACGACACGCAATCTGGACCGGCCTATTCAGTCGCTATATCCAACTGCACGTATGGTGGGTTCACGTACAAGAAGGTCGACATCACTATGCCGAGCATGACACGCGTGCGGGTACAGCTCGGGACCACGTACCCGATCTGGTACAGCCCGACGTTTTACGAGCAGCAGGCATTCCAGTTCACGCTCGAAGGCGACGAACCTTATTTCTTGCCGCTCTCGAACGGCCTCTTGTTTTTCGGAAGTGAAACGAGCGGCATCGCCGTGATCAAGAACTGCTCGTCGCGTCACGTGGCGCTTATGGCAGACAAGAACTGGGTCGGGTATCTCGAGGAATCGGACTCCAGGCACCCGTACGCGGTCAAGAACGTTCATTACTCGTTCCTCGTGGTGCAGAGCTCGCTGCAGAACGCGATTGATCTCGCATATTTCGCAAATATCAAGCCAGTCCTGACGCTGGACACGACATGAGGTGGAAAAAATGAGAAACCGAACGACAATCTCTCCCGTGGCAGATGAAATCGCAAACACGCTCGCGTGGGGCGGCATTGGATCCTTAATCGGTGGAGTTTTACTGGCGGCTATTTGGGCCGTGTTTGAATTCGTCGACATCGCCCAGTTATACGTGCATTATGCCTCGCCGCTGCTGTCAGAGACTTTATTGACCTTGATGTTGATCATCGGCGCCATCTGCTTGGCCAACTTCGTGGTCTCGATGATCGGGATTGGCTTAGTAAACAACAATCGCCTGAGCGCGAAGAATTTCGCACTGGTATCAGCTGCGCTGCAAATCTGGCTGCCGCCAACAGGCACGTTCTTCGGCGTCACGCTGCTTTCCATGGCACGTGCATGGCCAGCGGCCGCGAATGCACCAGACAAGGCAATCGATGATAAGACCGCCAAGGATCTCCTCGTTTTTAACGCGGTGTATTGCGCCTTGACCGTGGGCTTCTTGCTTCTCATGATTCCGATAGCCTACTTTTTACCAGTCGAATTCGCCAATGATGAGGAACTCTTCTGGCTGCGGCTCAACATCTGGAACATCTTTTACGCGGTTAATGCTGTCGAGGTCGGAATAGCCGTGCTACTTTCCATCACGGCATGGATGGCCAAGAACGAGAAGAATGGATGGAAACCACTGCTTTGGACGACGTGCATCTTGATGATCTTCGCCATCCCGATAGGCCCGTACCTCGCCGGGGTGTTTTACCGGAACCTCTTAAGATCGCAACCGCAAGCAACGAAACCCGAGTAGATCAAGCCACCTGCGAAATGAGACGGGCACGATTTCTTCATTAAAATCTCCTTTTTTTCAATCTACGTGTTGAGGTTCATTCGTGGCAGTATACACGCTATCGCTAAATGCTTGATCTGTTGCGTGTGGCGGTTGCACGTTTGCCCCGGCAGAAAGCACCATAAGCTGCGACATGTTCCCGATGATATTGCCGCCTTCGTACCGGTTGAAGGCCGGGTACAAGGCCTCGATCGAGAGCCCGGCATCGAGTATCATTTTCTGGAGGGTTTGCATGGTGAAGGGAGGGAGATGGCCGAACGACAAGAAAATTCTCGATCCTCTTTCGGCCTTCAACGCGTCGATCGCCCTCGACAAGAAGAGTTTGCACCCATTCACCGTGTAGGGCGGATCGGTGAACACGACGTCGAACGCGTGGCGCAGGTCGGCGGGAAGCGGTTGGCGAACATCGTCTTGCCGTGCCGCGAGATTCCGCACCATCATGCCTTTCGCGAGTTCGTTGATCTTCGCGATGATGCGATCATCAATATCGAGGACAGTGGCCTGGAAAGGGGGTTTCTGATTGAGAGGATCCGTGATAAAATAATCCATGGTGAATTCCGGGATGCATGACGAAATCGAGACGAAATCATCGTCGCCCAGGAACAAGATCGACGTGCCATCGAAAGCGTGCCACGCGTGGAGGAGCAACAAGCGCCTGGCAAGGGTGTCGACCGTGCATTTAGCTTGATCGAGGGTCACGTCCGCGTTGGGTCTAGCACTAACGATCTCCTCGAGGCTTTCGAAGAGCCGCGAGTGGCGCCCCTCCGGGTCCAGCTCGAACCCGGTGCCGTCGCAACCATCGCAGGCAACCGTGCTCAAGGACATAATCCCCAGTTCCATCTCGACGTATTTCATGCCTTGTTCCGTGTACCTAGCACCAAATTTATCGCGGTGAACCATTCCGTCATTGGAAAGCTTGTTGAGCACGAGCGAAACGACGGGCGGTGGAAATCTTGTCGCTTCCGCGAGATCTCTAAGGCTCATGGTCGCGCTGCGATGCAATTCCACGAGGATCCGCTTGATGCCATTCACGCCCTCCTCGAGGTTGACATCCTTCGCTATCTGTCCGAGGTATTGCTTTGCCGTCTCATTCATACGGAGAACAAGGAGTGCAAGCACACAAGAAATTTTCGAAGGAATTCTTTGAAAGGAAAAAAGATCAGAGCATCTTGTTGATAAAATCCCATTGCGCATTGATGTATTCTTGATACGTGGCGATGTGCTGC
The DNA here is from genome assembly GCA_030587525.1 of Candidatus Sigynarchaeota archaeon. Taxonomy (GTDB): domain Archaea; phylum Asgardarchaeota; class Lokiarchaeia; order Sigyniarchaeales; family Sigyniarchaeaceae; genus Sigyniarchaeum; species Sigyniarchaeum tengchongense. Next base: position 51,558 of record JAUQYW010000652.1, read on the forward strand.
TGGGTCAGATGCTTGAAACGCCCTTGTTTCTTGAGATAGTCCTCGACCGATAATCTTTTCTTTGGATCGATGAATGTCTCCGATTCCTTTGACAAGAACATCTTGCCATCGATTATCTCGTACAAGGGATAGATTCCCGTCTTCACGGCGAGGCGCCCGATCGCGATCGTCTGATCTGCGGGGAACGTCCAACCCGGCGGGCAAGGTGCCAACACGTGAATGTACCGCGTGCCCTTGAATTGCTTGGCTTTCTTGAACTTGGCGTAGACATCGAGCGGGTACGAGGCACACGTGGTGGCGATGTATGGAATGTTATGCGCCAGCATAATCATGGGGATGTTTTTCTTGTGCTCGACTTTCCCGTGAGGGGTCGTCGTCGTGTAGGCCATGTACGGGGTCTGACCGCTGCGCTGGGTTCCCGTGTTGGAGTACATCTCGTTATCATAGCATGCGTAGATGAAGTTCGTGTTTCTCTCGGCGGCACCGCTGAGTCCCTGGATCCCGATGTCTGATGTGCCGCCGTCCCCGGCGAATCCGACGACCGTGATCTTGTCGGCAAGACCAAGGACCTCCAAGGCCGCGACGATTCCGGACGCCGATGCCGCGGTCGTCTCGAAGGTCGTGTGGATCACGTTGAGTGCAACTGATGTCTTGTGGTATAGCCCATGCAAAACGGTCAAGCAGCTCGCTGGCACCGTGATGATCGTGTTCTTGCCAAGTGCTTTCAATGCCATGCGATACATCAAGCTCATAGCGCAACCAGCACACGACCGGTTCCCCGCAAGCATCAATTCATCCTCGGGAAGCTCGTCAGCTCGCGTTATCTGTGCATCCTGCATCTCATTCGCCCTCCATCAATCCCAGCCACGTCGTCTCGTCGTGGATTTCCTTGGTCTTGGCCCGGTTAAGCGCAATTTTTACGCCCTGGATAACATGTTCCGTGGTAAAGTCCCTGCCTCCGAGTCCAACGATGAATCCTTGAATATACGTGGCATTCTTTGCATTATATAATGCGGTCTTGGTTTCCGCGCACAATGCACCTTCCAGACCATATGCAACGTCGCGATCAAACACGACAACCGTCTTCATATTCGCCAATGCATCACGGATGCGTTTCTTGGGGAACGGACGGAACAAGCGGACCGTGAGCACGCCTGCCTTTAAACCCTCGGCTCGCAGCGCGTCGATCGCTGTCTTAGCTTGGCTGGCGCACGACCCCATACCAACAATGGCAACTTCGGCGTCATCCAAGCGATAACTGCGCACTGCCCCGCCGTGATGGCGACCCGAGATCTTGCCGAATTGTTCCTCCACTTCTTCCATTACCGCGATGGATCCTTCGAGCGCCCGCTGCATGCGGTGCCGGAGTTCCATATATGCGGGAAAGCCCTCTCGCGGATCGGGAACAGTAACAGGGTTGACCCCGACGGGGTCGTCCATGGTCAGGGCGATCATAAGATGAGACTTGAAGGGGGGCAAGAACTTGTCGATTTTTTCTTGTTGCAAGAGCTCCACGGGCATAACCGTGTGGCTCAGTATGTAGCCATCGTAACAGACCGCGACTGGCAAGTACACGCGCTCGTCCTCGGCAATCTTGTATGCTTCGAGGACCGTGTCGTAGATCTCTTGGTTATCCTCGCAAAAAATCTGCATCCATCCGGTATCTCGCTGGCTCACGGCATCCTGGTGATCGGTCCAGACGGACCACGGGGCACCGATTGCCCGGGTGACGATGCACATGACGATCGGCAACCGTGTCCCTGCAGCCCACGCGAGTTGCTCGTGCATGTAGAGAAGGCCATGGGACGACGTTGCCGTGAACACCCGAACGCCCGTCATGCTTGCCGAGATCAAGGAACCCATGGCACTTTGCTCGGATTCAACCGTGATCATACGGGCCTTCAACTCGCCATCCTCGATGAATTCCGACAGTTTCTCGACCACGGGGCTTTGAGGCGTGATCGGGTATGCCGCAACGACTTGCACCCTCGCGCTCTTGACCGCAAAGGATGCAGCATGATTTCCCGTGATGATCATGGTTTCCCCAGGCTCGCTTGCCTTGCTCATAGCTTTTACCGTTCCTTTTCCCTTGTCTTTCACGACCATGTTATTCCTCCTCCATCTTGATTGCTTTTTGAGGGCATTCCACCACGCAAATGCCGCAACCCTTGCAGTACTCGAGGTTGATGCGAGGCGGACGTGTCCGGGTGATTATAGCTTCGGGGCAATACATCCAGCACGAGTGGCACCGGGCTTTCGGATTTTTCATCAAGACGCATTTTTTCTCGTCTAAAACAGGCTTGAACGTGCGCCATGTTCCGGTTTTACCACCCTCGCCCTCAGCAGGATGCTGCACCGCGGCGATGGTCGATTTTGGATCTCGTGAATTCACCATTGTACATGATCATCTCTATAGTATTAGTTTACAACGAGTTTTTCGTAGGCGAGCCGGGCACCCTCAGCATTCATGTCGGCGATGGCCTGGTTGGAAAAGTTCTCCTTGATCGCGAGTAGCATGGTATCGAGCGGGATATCCTTGAACATCTTGGAAAGAGCACCGAGTACGGGCGTGTTGAACACGGGCATGTCTCCACCAACAAATAAATTGGTATCCAGGCAGATTTTCACGATGTCAACGACACCAAGCTGGATATCTTGCGGGATTGCATATTCCTTCCGTAAATACTCCGCGGATTCGTTGGAATTGACAAGCAAAATTCCTTCCTTTTTCAACGTGCTGACCGGATTAGCTGTTTTCAAGATGGAAGGGTCCATGATGACGATGATATCTGGATTGGAGATTTTCGCACGATCGTAGATTTCGTGGCTCGAGATTCGGGCATAGGCACTGACCGGGGCACCACGTCGCTCTGGTCCGAAAACAGGAAAGGCCATGACGTACGGGAATTTGCCGGTCTTGTATGCTGCCTTGGCAAGCAACGTCGCCGCTGTTACGGCGCCTTGGCCTCCACGACCGTGAAACGCTATCGACACAAGAGAATTAACCATTTCGTTCCACTAGCGCATTTCTTAGGTTACAAGTGCCAAGGGAAATTTTTGAATGTTGACATTCATAAACATAAAGCATTCACAATCTTTGCACGGATCCTCTAAATTCATCAACATTGCGAGTGATCGATAAGCGCGTGCATTGTGCAAGTCAAGGCCAGCTGAAAAATTTCCCCATTCGGAGCCTGGACCGATGCAATTGGATTATATCGATTGGCTTTGTGGATCAATTAGATTTTTATCGGGCAATCCCCGATTTCACCCGCGATGGATGCGAGCAATACGAACCGATCAGAAAAACAACCCTCGTCGTTCTTCCCAAGCATGCGATTTTTGCACGTCGTGGCCAGCGCTTGCAAGATGATACTGACAGACGGCATATCTCGGGACGAGTTCATGATACAATATTTGAAAGAAGAAAAAAATAAACGATATCGGCAGAAAGTTTATAGATATATCCAGTCTATCATCAAATACAAAAGCTTGCTCAATTATATCATGCTCAGCGCTAGAGCTGGCAGGAAAGATGCTTTTCACAAGGAGGACGAAGACTATTTCATGCGTATTGCCATCATTTTCCACGTCTTCGAGGAAAAAATAGAAAAAAAAGTATATGCACCGTTCAGCGTCGAAGAAAAAGAGAAAGCACTATCCTTATTGAAGATTGTTCTCCCGGGATTAAATCCCGATGATGTGGCATTCATCAACAGGCTGCTCGAGCTCGATGTTGCAAGCCGCATGCGCGGAAAGGCATTCACCGAGCGCTGCTCGATATTGTATTCCCACCCGTCGTTTTTCATTGAAATACTACGCCCATTGATTCCGGAGGCCAGGATCGAAGCGATGTTGGAGGCACACCAGGCCAGCGAGAATTTTTTCCTCGTCAGCCGGGACGCGAGTTCTTCCAAGCGCATCAAGGAGCTGCTGGTGACCAAAGGACTCACGTTTCAACCTGCCCGGATATTGCCCAACGTCTTGATCGCGCAGAATATACCGGGCCGGAAGCAGGATATCCTTGATCACGTGCTGAAACACGAGAAGACGACTATCTTGCAAGATTTCGGCAGTGCCGTCGTCGTCGAAGCCATGGGGGTCCGTGATGGTGACGTGATAATCGATGCTTGCGCGGCCCCGTTCCAGAAATCCATCGCCATGGCGTGGAAATGCAGATGCTCCGGCCGCGTTATCGCTTTGGATGTGCACCCGGGAAGAACGAGCCAGAATCTACAAAGGCTTGGCAAACGCGATGCGCACGGGATCCATCCTATCATCGCGGATGCATCGAGCATCCACATGCTCTACCGAGGACCCGTCCCGGACAAGATCTTGATCGATGCACCATGCTCAGGCTCAGGGTCCTTAATTACATTCCCGGAGCTCAAAGATCGCCAGACGGCATCAGGTGTGGAATCGTTTGCAAAATTACAGCGTGGAATCGTATCATCCGTGCTGCAATTGTGCCAAATACAACATTGGAATAACACGGAAATCATTTACAGCACTTGTTCATATTATCCCGAGGAAGGAGAAGAGATCATCACGAATTTTGCGGATCAGATCGATTTGCTCGATTTACACGATCCCGTGGCTCGCGGGGCATCCTTATGGCAGCTGGAACGGGGTTGGAAAGGTTACCCGTGCGCGAAATATGTGATCCGGACCTTTCCGGACATGGATCAAGGGAGCAAGGCCTTCTTCATCGCGAAATTCAAGGCGCGGGCGAAATAGCCGCGGATCACTGCAGCATATACTTGAACCACGCGATCGTGTACCGCAACCCATCGCGAAGCGACGTCCGGGGCTGCCAGTCCAGGATCTTCTTAGCTTTATCAAGGACGGGACACCTTCGGACTGGATCATCCTTAGGAAGCGCAAAATATTTGATTGCGGATTTCGAGCTTGTCATCTCGATAACGAGCTTAGCAAGCTCCTCGACCGTGTTCTCCTGGTTGTTCCCTATGTTGATAACCTCCCCCCGTGCGGCAGTGATTCCCGGATATGCAAGGCGAAGCAATCCCTCGATCTCGTCGCTCACGAACGTGAAACTGCGGGTCTGCTTCCCCTCGCCAAACACGGATATCGGCTCGTTGTTTAATGCTTGCTCGATGAAGTTGGGAACGACCCTGCCGAACAACGGCCCACCTCGGATGCGAGGGCCGTACGTGTTGAAGATGCGTGCGATCCGAATGGGAATATCGTATTCCAGCTCGTATGCCTTGACATACGCCTCGCCGGCACGCTTCGACTCGTCGTAACAACTACGCGGGCCAACGGAATTGACGTGGCCCCAGTAGGTTTCCGGCGTTGGCACGTGGCTTGGATCCGGATTGCCATAGACCTCGCTCGTGGATGTATAGAAAAACTGGGCATCGTACATACGCGCGACTTCCAACGCATTCATGGTGCCGAGCGTGTTGCTTTTCAATATCTGGATTGGATGATGTTCGAACTCGAAGGGTGATGCTCGGCTTGCCAGGTGCATGACAATTTCGACGTTTTCTTCAGGATTGAACGGGACGGAGATGTCGTGAAAATGAAACTCGAAATTATCCTTGTCCATGAGCGTTTCGATGTTTTCCTTTTTCCCCGACGCGAAATTATCGTAGCAAATCACTTTTTTTGCACCTTGAGCAATGAGAACCTGGCAGATGTAACTTCCCAGGAATCCCGCACCGCCCGTGATCAAGATTTTCATATTCTTGTAGGTTATTTTACTCCGTTCAAGGTTCTTTCGTATGTCGTTGATGATTGCTTCGATAACCTCGTCAGCAGAATTGAATCCGTCCATGCTTCACACGCATTGCACGTTCAATTAAAAGATGATCAAGGAAAAATGCGTGGCGTACTTAAACTTTTTACTTCAAACCGCGCGAGGAACGGGGGGACAACTACCAATCACGATTAGATTATAGGTATCGTCCGAACTGCATATCATCGCATTGGAATATCTGCATACTGCTTCGAGATCGAGGGAAAATACTGGAGCTTGAAATGCGGAAAGTACAACGAATGTGCATATTCAACCTGGAACGATGGTGCCGTTGAAATTTCGTGATATCGCATTCGGACTGCCATATCATTGGCTAAATCTCGCATATTGATGTTTTTCAAGCAGATTTGGGCGCCTAGCCCTGCAGCGTTGCCGATCTGGAAGATGTTGGCCGGGGGAACCTCCGGAAACAGACCGATGAACGCCGCATTTTCCTTGTTGATATAACTACCAAAGGCGCCGGCAAGCACCACTTGCTCGATATCCGCCGGCTTTTTTTGCTCTTTCTCCAGCAGTAAAAGCGCCCCGACGAGAAACGCGCCTTTTGCAAGCTGGAGCTGGCGGATGTCCTCTTGCGAAATGGTAATGGTTTCCGCATCCGCGGGTATCTTGCCATCGAATCCCTGGACATTATGCGCGTCTTTCGACGGATCAAACAAGATGTAATTATACTCATCCCCCTTCTTCACAAACCGGGAATTGCGCGAAACGATCTCGGAGCGCGTGTTGAACCGCCCGCTCCGGGTGATGGCACGGGACCGCAAGAGCTCGGCAGCAATGTCGATCAATCCCGAGCCGCAGATGCCGATGGGCGTGGTGTTGCCGATGACTTGAAGCCTTGGCTCGAGCGTGACGGGGTCAATATTCACAGCTTCGATGGCGCCATCGGCGGCCCTCATGCCAAATGAAATTTGCGCTCCTTCCAGCGCGGACCCAGCCGCGCAAGAGCCCGTGATCAAGCCATTCCTGTTGCCAAGCACCAGCTCGCCATTCGTGCCTATATCGATGAGTAACGTGTATTTCTCGTATTGATCGATCCGCGATGCGACAACGCAACCGACCGTATCCGTGCCCACGAATCCCGCGATCACGGGCGGGGTGTAAACAATGGCATTTGGATTGCATCTAAGTCCTAATATTCGCGCCCGGACGTTGGCAGGTGCCTTGAAGACTGGCGCGAACGGCGAAACCGCGAGGTATTTCGTCGGCAATCCAAAAAACAAGTGGTGCATGGCCGTGTTGCCCACCACGACAACGTCTTTCACGTCGGATGTCGGTATACCTCCTTTCTTGCACGTGTCGGCGATGATGTCGTTGACCGCACCGGTCACGAGTGACTGGGCTTTCGCTGCACCATCGTTGCGGGCGACGTACGTGATGCGGGATATGACATCCTCGCCAATCGCGACTTGCGGGTTGAGAAGGGCCGATATGGCAACAAGTTCCCCGGAGATCAGGTTGATCAAGTAGCCTACAATCGTCGTCGTGCCGATGTCGACGGCAAGGCCAAAGATGTCCTTGGTCTTGTCTCCCGCCGCGACGTCAAACAAGCACGGGGTGTCGTTGGCCTTGAATCGCCGGAAAAACGCCGTCATTGTCCCGTCGCCCGAGCGAAGGGCATCCGGAAGTACCTTCGCTAGATCGTAGATGGTGTCATCGACACTCGCGTGGAGCCCGCAGCTGGGATCCTCGCCGAGCGCGGCAAGTAAACGATTGAGGTCCGCGACCGGCGTTGCGAGGGATGCTTTTTGTACCACTAAGGTTTTTGCATTGATGGCCGGGTTAATCTGACCCTCGATCTTGATGCCGAGGTGGGAAATGTCGCTGTCCACGAGAATCCGGTTCCCTTTCGGGAGGAGTGTATCGGTAAGATAGACGCGGCTATCACCTTGCACGAGGGCTTGGCATGCCAACCGGAATCCGTCCGCGATTGCTTGCTTGCCGAGTTTTTTTATCTCCCGATCACTTGGCGGGGATAATTTCACTTCCGTGTCGATGACCTTGATCTTGCATTTGCCACATGTCCCCGTGCCGCCGCAAAAAGCTCCGATCGGGAAATTCAAAGCAACCAACGCATCGTAAACCGTCTTGCCCTTTGATATATTGACGCGTTTTGACACGGGCTCGAGAATGACGACACATCGACCAGTAAGGGGGTCTTTTTCCGCCATTATTGTCCAATTCAATATGCATTGGCTTAATGAAAAGATTTCCCGTTGATGAGAAAATGGCTTGTTAAGATCCATCCAAATATAACCGCGGAGTGAAGCTGATATAATAGAAAGCAACCGAGGCAAAGGCGATCAAGCTATCATATTAACCATGCACATTGCTCGACGATAGCAAGGATTCATACCAATCAAAATCACTGGTTGTGGAAACAAACATGGGAAAAACTTCAATCGAAATTTTTGGTGGAATTAACACCATTGGCGGAAACAAGATTTGTGTCAAAGCAAGCAATGATACTGCGATCTTGCTGGATTTTGGCATGGACTTTGGCGTGAGCAAAGCTTTCACGGACTCTTTCTTGAAACTAAGGGATAAAGAGTACATCATCGACGGTTTATCCATCGACATGTTACCAATGCCCACGGGTATCTTGGTAAATCTATATCGACAAGATCTCATGCTCCATTCTCAAGATGACTTGAAAGATGCATTCAATATCACGTATACTTATAATGCAGTGCCATTAATCACGGAGGTCGCCCTCTCTCACGTGCATACAGATCATATGGGATTGATTCGGTATCTAAATTCAAAGATCAAGCTCGTTCTTGGAACAACGTCGTACGCGCTTCTCGAGCATTTTAATGCCATCGCAAAGGAAAATTCGTCATTCCGAGGCGTGAATGAATGCAAGCTTGTGTATAAAACCGACAAGGGTAAAACCGTTTATGATGATAAAGCTGAAAATAAAGAACGACCATACGAAGCTCTCGCAGACGGACAAATAACCAAAGTAGCGAATGGGGGAATGGATCTATGCTTTTACGAGACTGATCATTCCATACCAGGCGCTGGTGGTTTCTTACTATTGGACAACGCGTCAAAAAAGAAGATTGTGTACACGGGGGATATCAGGATGCACGGACCTCTCGCAGCAAAAGCCCAAGCATTCATCGATGCTGCGAGAGAATTCAAACCTGACGTGCTCATCATCGAAGGCACGAGGCTCGGTCGGGATGCGGATGACATCAATTTGCCAGATGAATTGTCCGTCAAGAACGAGATCATCGGGATCTTGAAAAAAATTAAGAGCTCGGGTCAAAAATCCTTGATATTCTTTGAATGCTCGGGAAGGGACGTCTGGCGTTTCCAAACCTTCTATGAAGCTGCGAAAGCCGTGGACCGCAAGCTTGTCATCGATGCCGATATCTATCTATTGATCGAGGCTTGCCAAAAAGCAGGTATCCCAGGATTATCATCTATCGATCTAAAAAACGTCTATATCTACTTGTACAAGGCAAATACCGGCATGTATCAACCTAAAGACTATTCAAAATGCATAGAAATGGCAGAAGCGCTCACAGATCCGATAACAAGCGCGGATGATCCGAAATACAAACGATTCAATTTCAAGTTGCGGAATTTCTTGAAGGCCGAGGATATCCGAGCCCATCCGGAGCTATATGTGATGTACCTGTCGTTTTTTTCCTTGAACGAGCTGCCTGACCTCCGTCCTCCAAAAGACTCCCATTATATCAAGTCTATGAGCGAACCGTTCGACGACGAGGCGATTATTGACGATAGAAAGCGATCGAATTGGCTGGAGAAATTCGGGATCCCCGAACCGAATTGCCACCAGGTGCATTGCTCGGGTCACGCCGATCCAGACACGCTTAAAAAAATAATTATAAGCATTGCCCCGAAGGTCGTCATCCCTGTCCACACGCTGCATCCCGAGATGTTCCAAACCATGGGACTGCCGGCGACGATCAAGGTAAAATTGCTCAAAACAGGGGAAAAATTCGAGATCCCATGAAATATCTTCCCTTTAAAATGTTTTTTTCAAAAATCCATCTCCTTGGTTGGCATGGTTTTTTTCAAGTCCATCAACCGCCGGCATATCCGTAGGTCTTTCATAAACTGCGCGTGCATCTTGTCGTTCTTGAATTGAAGCCGTAGCTCATCAAGGTTGTTCTTGTTGGAGAATTCCCCGAAGATGATGACGGGATCCAGCTTGATAAATCCAAAAAGGGTTGCGAGCCCGAAAATCAGCTCTTGAATCGAACTTGCGCTGCAATTGCGTGTCTCGATCCGGGCTGGAACGTTGAACACGAAGCATTCAAGGTTCGTGATCGAGCAAAGATCGAGCACGGCACGATCTGCGGTTAGCAAAACAACATCGACGTTGGAATCGGACATGAATTTCTGCAATTCCTTGATGATGAAAAGATCTTTTTGCGCGTAATTCACCGGTTGACCATTCACTTCGGCCACCTCGATGGGGACGAGCCGTTTTTTCTCGCGCATGGCAAAATAGGCAGCTTTTCTTGATTTTTTCACGCGCCTGTTATACATGGGACGCACGAGATCTTGGTTGATCTTTGCCAGCCGGTAGATGGCGTCGATCATTCGCGTGTCATACTTGAAATTCATCGCGTCGATGATTTCTGCGTTCACGGTTGCAGCGATCGGTATCTTTTCTTGCTTTAAAAAAGATGACGAGAGGAATTCGTGGTATAAAATGTTCGTATCGGGAGAGAAATAAATCCGCTTGTTCCGGTCCTTGAAATTCTTGTAAAGGCGCTCGAAATCATTGACATTGTCATATTTAATGCAGCCGCTGGAGAGAAAGCATTCCTTGAACTCGTGGAACGCCGGGAATTCATCGGCATACCCGGGAAATTCAGTATCGAACACCTTGAAATCAGGCGTGTGTACCTTGATCCTGTAATCATTATCGTCAACGCTAACATCAAGCAGGTGAAAATCATCGACCAGCGGATAGGTGATTTCGAAGAAATCAAAGATATTGAACAAGATCTGCAGTTCCTTCACGGTTATCGTGACTTCGGGGCTAGGCATGCTCGCGCGCCTCCTTGAGGTCCACCATGAAGTCCCTCAACGTTTGTAATTGCTTGGGAATCATCTCGAACGGGTAGTTCACGTCGGTCGTGGTCTTGATGTCCAGGTAAAACAAGTGCTGGATGTCGGCCTTGTTCAACGCCAGGATCGTGCCGGTCACGAGGGATTTTCGCCCGGGCGTTATGTCCACGTCGATTTCATATCCTTTTTCCTTTAAACCCTTGATGAGATTGCTAATCTCCATACCAGCAGCAACGATCTTGCCTTCAGCAACCGTTTTTGTTTCGATTTTCGCGTTTAATCCGAATTCTTCAACTAGGATTTTAACGCCCTCGACTATTTTCCCGAGCTTGTCTTGAAACAAGTCCTCTGTTATGATATAAATGATATCCGGACTGATTTTTTCCTGCTTCAACACGGCATACAGCGAATTAATAAGCCCCCAGATTGAGCGCCCAAAAATGGTGATGTATGCCCTCATTTTGACCGTATTTAACTGAATTTTTAAGCCTATAAAAGATGTCCTACTATTGAGGCAGCTAGATCACTCTTACTATGTGGTTGGACAAAGTTGGACACTCTGCCCGGGCGGGTCGTAAGAGGAAAACCGCAGGTTCCGAGTCAGAATCAAGACCAGAACCATATTGCCAGATTTCCATCAATATATTTAAAGCCCGATATATTTCTCGTCAAAAAACCTAGCCGGTATCGACTACATGGCCTCCCGGAACCTTCAGAGCACGTTTGTTGGTGATGTCCAAGTTCGTCCACAATTTATGCGATTAGTTACGACTGTATCCACTGGCGACGAAACCCTGGCAGATTCAAGAACGAGCTATGATATTTTTTACGATCACGTCGTAAGATTTCGTGACAGCATGGTAACTTGCTTGGGCACGGAAGATGTTGCTAATACCCACGAACTAATAAATAACCTGGTTGATGACATCCTCGTCGTTTATTTCCTTTGCGATGCAGGACTCGTGAAAGTAGAGGGACAAATGATCCCGGGGTCGGTTCTCTTCTCCGAAAGTTGCCTGAACGATGGTAATTTTTTTAGAAATTTCGATGCGTTCGTCAATCTCATCACCGGGCAAACGGGTGCAGCTAGAATGGCGTCCATAAAGAGTCTTGAGTCGCTCCCGGTCGATCGAATGTTGTTTCACGCACCGCTTCTAGGAATCGTGGACACGTTAAAAACAGCACCATGGAACGAGGACTGGCGTGCATTTTTCGGCTTTCTAAATACTCTCGAGTGGCGGTGTTCTGAAGATACCCACGGGAATTCCTGCCCAGGGGAGTCGATCACGCCGGCAATTCTCGGCGCGATCCACGAACGCGACGCCGGAAAACCCTTGGATGCCCGAGCAAACCGGAAAAGAACAGCACGATTGGATGCAAAAAGCGCCCGGAAAAGCAAAGGTGTTTTTTACACCCCGAAAGATATCACCCGCTACATTTCCAGGAGAATCATCCACGGGTTTATTCTTAATCGGGTAAGTCTCTCTAATGATGACCTAATCGCTGCGATCGACCGTGGATCCCCGGAAATGCTGAAAGCCGTCCTTGAAATTGCCCGTGACGTGAAAATCCTGGATCCTGCTTGCGGCACGGGGGAATTTCTCGTCACCGCAGCATCAGAACTTTGCTCGATCCAAGCGAATGTTTTGGACAGGCTAGGAACGATCAAAAAGGACACGACAATGGAAATCAAGAAGGGAATTTTGACCCGGAACATTTACGGCGTCGATCTCGGGAACAAGGCCATTGATATCGCGAAGAAAAGGCTATATTTATGGGTATGCACGGAAATTAAAAATGGCCAAGTGGAAAACGGTCAAAAACAAGTTGTTCGTTCTCTCGATCACAATCTCTTCGCCGGAAACGCGTTGATCGGGTGGTTAAATGAAGATCTGGGCATGCAGCCCGTGATCTCGCCAGGATCCCAGGCTGAAGCTTATACCGCCATCAACGAGGCACTCGTCAAGAAATTGCGTGAAATAGCAAATCAAGGAGACGCAGTCGATTGCGTAAACATTGCCGGATACCGTCCTGTTCATTGGCGTTTTGATTTCGACAAGATTTTCAAGGATCGTGGCGGATTCGATATCATCGTCGGCAATCCACCGTACTTGTTCACGAGAGGGAAGAATTTTGACGAATTCGAGCAATCATGCTTCAAGACATGGTGTTTCCAGGGATATCAAACGCTCGTTCACGGCAAAGCCAGGCAGGCAGGAAAGCTCAATACTTTTAACTTGTTCATCATGCGTTCCCTTGCACTCCTTAACGAGCATGGAAAGCTCGGTTTCATCGTTCCCAACACGATATTGCGAACCACGACCAACGACGTCATTCGCCAGTACTTGACCGAACGCACGTTCATCGAGGAGATCGTTGACCTCCAGGATGGCGTCTTCGAGGGCGTCACGGCGTCGACCGTCATCCTGGTGGCGAGCAAGATGTCAAGTACCGGCGAGAAACGATCCACGATCGTCAAGCACGATGTCCATGACTTGCTATCGGGAAATTATTTTCAACACGAAGTGGACCAGGCCCGGTTTCTTGAGAACCCCGCATGCTGCTTTGATATTCACGTGACGCCGGAGTTCTCGACCATGTTCAAGGTAATGAAGCATAACTCATTTGAATTGCGCAAGATCTCTGGTGAAATCATCGAGGGATTGGTCACCCGGACCAGCGACGACTTGTTCACGTCGGATAGCACGAATCCAATGGCAAAGAAGCTTCTCCGGGGCAAGGATATCGACAAGTACGACATTCACTGGCGTCCCGGGCAATTTATCATCTATGACCCGAAAAAACTACACAGGGCTCGGCCCGTCAAGGTGCACGAAGCATCTGAAAAACTGCTTGTCCAGCGTATCGGGGGCGGGACCTATCCCTTGCGGGCTGCATATGACGACAAGCAATATTACTTCTTTGCATCCATCAATGCAATTATCCTGAAAAATCCCGCCGCGTTTGAAGGCATGACATATTTTTATAAATATATCCTTGCCATCTTGAACTCGATGCTGATGAATGCATATTACGTGTTGTGTTTCAGCAACAAGTCATCGCTCACGGTCAACGTGAGCAAGACCTTCCTCGAGATCCTCCCGATAAAAAAAGCACCGCCCACGACACAGCGCACCATCTCAATGATCGCGGATTACTTGCTGTTCCTCCACGAGCGCTACAAGAATGAAAAGCCATTTATCGAACGGATCGACAAGGATCTCTTGGAACCGCTCATGTTCGAGCTATATTTGTATCAAGATCACGAGCCACGTTTGATCGATATCGTGGCCAAGTTCTTGGAGCCGATTGACACGGAATCGAACGATATCGATGCTAACCTTGCAATCATAAAGCGCGTGATTTCCCACATTGAAAACGACCACGAATTCCATGCACGGTCCAGCCAGATACAAGCGGAACCGTGGGTGGCGATCACGAAGAAGTTATTTGTAGAACGACAGAAGGATTTCGTTGATTGACTCGATCTCCGCCGAATCGAGCCCGTATAGCTGGTAAAAAAAAGCGTCGATCTCGTTCATGAGTTCGTTGCCTTGTTTTTCGAGATTTGTATCGCCGGGATATCCCAATTTGCTCGTGAGGGCAAATACATCTTCGATTAATGAGACAACCTTTTGTATGTCGACCGTCGCGGGTAAATATACGGGCAAGTCATTCAGTCCTTTCACGCCCACGTGGGGTGTGGCTTTTTTCCCCTTGCGCAAGATCTCACGCTCGATGGCATAGAACGTGATGAGGCGGGAATTGAGCAGTGCGCACGCGTATTTGAGATCATCCAACCCCGATTCTAATGTTCCGACGAGGATGCCGTAAGCAGAATAGATCTGCTCCGGCACGTAAGCAGCCATCAAGACCTTGCTCGCTTCGGGGATGAACAACTTTTCCTGGCGGTAACGACGTGGATCCCCGAGTACAAGGGTTTTTCCACGGTTCCGGAGTTCTTGTTCCCGGTCTTGATCGAATATGAAATAGCCTTGCGACTCGTCCCACCGGGCATAATATCTGTGGATGTTTCGAGCGTCCTTGATAATTTTATAATAGCGTGGATCCAGCCGTTCACGAGCCAGGAAATATTGGCTGCAGCCGCCGATGTTCACCCCGCGATTGATGTTTAAGATGTCGCGAAGCTTCGCAGGGGCTCTTTCTATCTTTCCAAGCAATGCATCGTGCCGGGAATGTTTGAACTCGAGCATCCGATGGTGCTTGAATTCGTTGACATCGACGATGTCAGATGAGCGGCCAAAGGTCGTTGAGAGCGAGTTGATATCCGGGTCTTCACCTTTGAACGAGCACCACGTCAAGGAATACTTGCCCGGGGGGCTTTTTTTCGCGATCTGAATGATCGCGCAATCCACTACGGCATCGAATGAATCGAGGTCGGTGACCACGTAATCGATGACAGCATTAGCGAGGATGAATGCACGCGTCGACCTGTACGAGGGAAGGACACACAGCGTTTTGTTCACCACGTAGGCTAGGGTGCCACCTGGTCTCAACAGCTGGAGGCCTTTTTCAAGAAAAAGATTCATGGCATTGAGTCGATCATTCGGCTTGACGACGGTTGTGAAAGCTCGTTTGAGATGCTGGCGTTCCTCCCGTGACAACCGGCTTGCCGTGTTGCTGTAATAGGAAAGGTATGGGGGATTTGAGATCACGATGTCAAAGCCACCTCGGTTCTTCATTACGTCCGGAAATATGGCATCTTTAAGCGCATCCCCGGCGACGACATTCCTTACAAAATGATCAACAACATTGGCGTTGCATACGTGTCCTGTCCTTTTTACAAGATTGATGAGCAAATCCCGGGTCGAATTCACCGCCGCGGTGCTGATATCGACGCCGTGTAGCGAACACACGGCATCGTGCAAGATGTTGTCGATCGACTGACTCTTCTCTCGAAGTTGATTCAATGCTTTCCGCATCCGCACGATCTCGTCGAGCATTCCCAGGAGAAAAGCACCGCTCCCGACCGCGGGATCGATAACACGCATATTTTTCAAGACGAGATCGATCTCAGCGTAGTGCACCTGGATTGATGGCATGTTGCCCTGTGTTTCGCCGTCTAGAAACCTCTCGAAATCTCCAAGAGGAATCCCGGTCCGATCGGATAAATGATGCTCGATGCACGCCGTGCACATGAAGTTGACGAGATCCGGGGGCGTGTAATACGATCCTGTGCGCTTCTTGTCATCGGACAGTTGGCCATCGTGCTGCTTTATCTCGGCGGGCAAGGCAAATCCGTGCTCCAATCTTTATTTTTCAAGCAATTTGAAGCCTTGGTTCAACTCATTCACTTTCAAATTGTAGGCCTTGACCATCAATGGCTCCAGGTTCACTACATCCAAGAGATTATAAGCAAGTAATTTATCGAGGGCTTGCTGGTTCCCTTCTTTCTGGTATCGAAACCACAAGCGCACGGCTTCAAATCCATCGACCCCTTCAAGCTCGCCGCGGGACATCCCGAACCCGTGCTCGATTTTCTTCAGGCCGCCACGAATCCCAAGGCTCCTGAACACGAAGCACAGGTCGATGTGCAGCTGCGGTAGCTGGATGCCCATCCAATTCGTGATAAACGGGACATCGAACCCTTTTCCGAAAAAGGTGATGATGCACTTGAATCGCTTGATGTACTCCACGAAATCGAACAAGTTCTTTCCATAAACGAATGACTTGGATTCTTTTCCATCCCATGTTCCGATGGTCGTGAGGAGATCACGGGTATAATCGAAACCAGTTGTTTCGATATCAAGATAACAACTAGATGACCTGAATTCCTTGAATGCACGCCAGATCTCGCCCGACGGTAGGGTCTCGGAAAAAAAAGAGCCATCCTTGGATTGAAGGTTATTCTTGGATTTGCTGATGTACTCCTTCACGCGTGTTAATCTTTGACGTGGAAACCCTTTGAAAGGTCTCAACTTGTCAACGTCATCCCAGGTCGCGACACCTTGAGTCCAGATGTTATTCTCGGTTTTTTGACCGATACCAGGCACGTGAATGAAGGTGTGTTCGAGCATGTTCGTGATTTGCCTCTATCTTACACGGTTGAATTCGTGTTCTATGTTTTAAGTTTTGCCCCGGTGTAACACACGATTGGAATTTCGTCCGTGATTTTTTACTGCGTGGTTTCTTTCTCTATGCGGGCAACCCACGGGTGCGATTGGATGGCTTCGATCCAGTGCTTCACCTCGATACTGGACTGTAACGCACTGGACACGTTGCTTATCGTCGCACAGATTTCGCTTTCGATGGCATTTAGCCGTTTTGCCTCGATTGTATTTAACATGGCACCGCGCATTGCCTTCCAGTGGAGATCAGCCCACTCGCTATAGTTGATGGGCACGATATGCTTGGAGATCGCCTCCAAGAGGTGCAGGCCAGGTTTCGGATAAACATTATCCTCTGCAAATTTCTCGTGAAGGAAATTTTCGTATACGATGTAATCGATCAATCGATGCAAAAATGCATCAAGAGAAACGATCAAATACTTGACGATCTCTTGGAATTCGGCCCTGTTTATCAACAATAACGGGTATTTTTTTTCGATATCAGCGATCGTGTTGAGCCGGATTTCTTGAAAGTTGGAAAATTTCTTGTCCTGGTACCAATCAAATAGTGTGCTATTCCACGTCCCCAAGACTTCCAGCAACTGCTGCATGCTCGCGTTGTATATGCATATGATCGATTTTATCGTCACGACATCCGAAACAAACGTGGCCTTGATCCGGTTCCTGAAGGCGAGGTTCACGCCAATCTTCTGGTGCTTGTAGAATTGCTTCGTTATTTTCTTCTCGTCGATGAAATATCGGGCGTCATGCAGCCGGAACTGGCTCATCTCGTTTGCGGTGTAGATGGGAACGAAGCCGAGTTTCCGCTCGGTGGACAGTGCTTTTTTCCCGAGTTCCTCGCCCCGGCTCACCTCGATGCCATACGACGCGTGGGATCGCGCAACCTTCTCGATGTAATTGAGGAGAGGGTCATTTTTATAAAGATCGAACGAAACGATGCAACTTGGCTCAAGCAACCCGAGTAAAGTTTTTTTATTTTCAAGGAACACGTAATTGCGAAACTTGAAACAATCATGCGTGCCTCTATCGAAAAATGCAATCGACACGGCAATGCTCACGCCTATAAAGATGCCTTCGCCCAAGTTATCGTAATCGATCAAGTTTCTTGCCATGCCCGGGCCGAATTGCTTGTAAAAATTGTACGGGATGATCAAGCCAGCGATGCCGGAACAGAGATCTCGCGATCGATAAATGAATGCCTCGTAGACGTCATCCACGTCCTTGTATAGCCGGCGAACGATGTCCTTCCCGATGATGGTCTTGTTCGCCTTGGATGAAGAAAAACTGAGGTAGGGGGGATTGCCCACGATGATATCAAAGCCGCCGCGTTCCATCACGTCCTCGAACTCGATGCACCAGTGAAACAATCGTAAATCTTTGTTCATCGCGGATGCAATGCCGTAGCTGGTAAAATATGCCTGATCGAGTTCCTCCCGGAGTTGCCGTTCACCTTCCTCGATCAAGCTCTTGTAATGATTGATTTCATTGCTATCCCTTGCATTCTTGAAATTCTCTTTATATTTTTTTAGAGAATCAATCTTTTGATGCACTTGATCCCCGCGAATCAATAGTTTGTTTTTCACCGCGTCGTTTGACCGAATAAATCCCAACAGGCTATTTCCAGCGCGGATGTTGAAATCGATATACGGGAGATCCTCTTTTTGCGCGATGTCCAGGGTGGAAATCATTCTCAGCCACAACCGTAACCTCGCTATTTCCACCGAACCCGGCTGGATGTCCACGCCGAAGATGTTCCGCGTCAAGATATGGCGTTTTATCTCGCCGGGCTTGTCGGCATATCTCGGGCATTCAGGATGCTCTTGAAACCCGGGATGCGTGCTGGGTACTCGTGTGAGGCAAGACCGGTACAAATCCTCTAGGATTCGCTCCACGGCCACGAGAAAGGCACCCGAACCACATGCATTGTCGCACACGGTTAGCTTCACGAGCACTTCAAAATAGAGCCATATGATTTGCTCCAAATCGGCAGGTGTTGACGTTTCTTTAGCCAGCAAGCCAGAGATGACATCGTCGTGGCTTGTTTTAAAGGCATAATTGACTTTCCGCGTGAGTAATAACCCGATGCACTTGCGGACGATATACTCGGTTATGTATTCCGGCGTGTAATAGCTTCCACTTTCTTTCTGGTTGCATGCTTTCTCGTAAATGTAACCGAGAATGGACGGGTTGATGGAAGGCGAGCTTTCATTCGCATCGGTTTCGGACAAGGTCCATGTGTACTTTTCAAGCAAGAGGAGAACATTTTCCCATACCTCGTTCCGGATGGTGATCTTCGATGGACTCCCGTCCGCGCCGCGTTCCAGGGGATCATGACGCGAGAAAAGGCTGCAATTCAAGAAAGGCACCACCTTGAACAATCCATCTAAATCATTCCGTGGTCGGCTCGAATTGAAATAATCGAACCAGAGCCGGCACAGGGCATGGTGAAAATCATCCTTGAATTGCGCGAATAATCTCCGCAAGTACGATTCCGGCAAGATGGAAGGAAGATCTTTCCTCGGGATTTGCAAAAAACACGTGAAAATGAGCCGGTTCAAGACGAGAGCAGCATATTCATCTCGCATGAATCCATGATCTTTGCTGGAAGCATCATCAGATAGAATGATAGATCTTGACAGCAGATCCTTGACTTTTTGATAATCTGCATGGAAATGACCAACGATATCGTTCAATCCAGTTCCGCCATCATTGATTTACGTTTTGTTGATTAATGTAGCTCCACATTTAAGAGGAAGCGTCTTGTTACGTTAACAAGCAGATATATTTGACACGGCGCGGATATTCGATAAATCTCCGATATTTATTTCCCGACAAGTGTCTTGCGAGCTGGTTGAAAAATGGATGATCTTGTTCCCCTTGACGAAGCTTGCAAGTATGCGACGGATTACGTGAAGAAACGCATCACGAAATCCAGCATCAGTTACTTGATCCAGTACGGGAAAATCACCAGGCACGATGATGCATCATCGGGATCGATCTTGGTCTCCCGGGCAGAATTAAAAGCATACTACGACGCTGCCTTCATCGCAAAAAAGGACAACTGGATCAAGCAGCTCGGTCCAGATTTAAATTGGCACTTGTCATTCGACAATTTGCGGGAGCAAGACACGACCAAGCACGTGCATCGGCTCCATCCCTACAAGGGCAAATACATCCCGCAACTCGTCGAGTATTTCCTCGATGGCCACGTCGACGAGTTCAAGAAACAACCATTCTTCAAGCCGGGCGACATCATCATCGACCCATTCATGGGAAGTGGCACGACCCTCGTGCAATGTGGCGAGCTCGGGTTGCATGCCATTGGCGTTGACATCTCGGCATACAATTGTATGATCGTCCAGGCGAAAATGGAAAGGTATGACGTGCTCCCCATGGAACAGAAGCTCTGGAAGATATTCAACGATGCACGAACCGCGCTGAGCACGACGGGCGGCCTCTCGCTCCTCGCCACCTTGAAAGCAAGCATCCACGAGTTCAATAAGAAGGTCTTCACGACTGCTGGCGTCAAGAGAAAGATCGCGTTGAAGGAAATTAACGAGGATCAATACGGAAACGAGAAACTTGCCGAGTTCTTCCAGGAAAACAAGGAAATCATCGGAAAATTGCAAGAGCTCGAAACTAAGCACAAGAACGCAGGTCCCAAAGGCTTCATCGAAACGTGGTTCAACGCGGAAATCCGGCGGGAATTCAACACGTACCTGGATCTCGTGGAAAAAGAACCGGATGTTAACCTGAAAAACTTGTTGAAGATCATCATCAGCCGGACGGCACGTGCATGCAGGTCAACGAAACACTTCGATCTCGCGACGCTCAAGGAACCGCAATTGCTGCCATATTACTGCTTCAAGCACAAGAAGATCTGCGCCCCCATCGAATCGTCAATATTACGGTTCAAAGCTTACATCAAGGACACGATCGCCCGCATCAAGGCATATGCGGCCCTCCGAAGACCCGTCGAGTTTGCCGTCATCAACGGCGATTCGCGAACCGTCGACGTGATCGATGAAGTCAAACGCCTTAATCCCGGGTTTGGATCGCTGGTTGAAACGCGGCTGATCGACGGCATTTTCACCTCGCCACCATACGTTGGGCAGATCAATTATCACGAGCAGCACGCCTATGCATATGAGATGTTTGGCATCACGAGAAGGGACGAAAAGGAAATCGGCCCGCTTTTCAAGGGAGAAAGCATGAGCGCTAAAGAGGATTACATCGCCGGGATCAGCAATGCCCTCAAGAACATCTGCAAGTTCGTCAAGAAGGACGGCGACGTGTTTATCGTGGCAAACGACAAGTACAATCTCTATCCCACCATCGCGAGAAGGAATAAATTACACGTCGTGGAGCAATTCAAGCGTCCGGTATTAAACCGGACAGAACGGGATAGGCAACCATACGCTGAAATTATCTTCCACTTGAAAAAAGCAAGCGATGTCGACGGGCTCGAACAACCTAAAGAACGTGAAAGAAGCACGAAAACCACGAGGTTTCAACCCGAAAGAACCAATCAAACAAAGCTCTTTTAAGTTCCTTCTTGGACTATCTTCTGTAGTTGTAATGTGATGATTCGCCTTCCACGGACGAGCTGGTTTGCAAATGCAGACTCTACCCCCGGATGCCCTGGAGCGGAAAAAAAATGCCGTCGACGCGTTGAAAGCGGGAGATCTTGATTCAGCGGGTCGTCTCCTCGAAGGTCTCAGCAATGAATATCCGAAGGTGCCCGAGCTGCGTTTTAATCTGGCTCTTGTCCTCTTCAAATCGAATCATTTCGATGAAGCCCTTGAACAGGTCAACGCCGGTCTTGCATTGGAACCAAATGACGAGAAAGCCAAGGCATTCAAGCAAGCCATCGAGAAATGCCTTGCGAAACAGGAAAATAAGCCACCTAGCATCGCTCCATTGAGGTTCGACGAGCAAGCCGGAAAAAGAGCAAGCCAGGACTTCCGCAATCGTTCAGAGAATCCCACCGCCCAAGCTCTCCTGCAATCGAGGCTCGATACCCCACACGTAATGATCCCGAGTGACCGAAAACCTGGTGAACCATCACCCTTGAGCACTAAAGCTCCCAAATACAGCTTTTCTCGCTTGATGAATTTCGTCACGTTCGAGCATTCTCGCCGCCAGGACGCCGTTCGATCAAGATTTGTAAATAATTTCCTTGATGATTCATTTTCCGAGCCATTTTCATCTTTAATGATTGAAAACATAGATATGGAAGAAGATAAACCTGTGCTTGGGGAAAATCACATCTCGCCCCCCTATAACACGCGTATCGAGCCACCAGTAAAGCTTAGCCCGGATCAAGTCGAGGAGGTCATTCAAAAAGTCGAGAATCTTCCCGCCGTCGATGACGCAGAAAGTACCACGAATGCAGAGCCGCAAAATATGGAAGAGATCCGGCATTTCAAGCAACTGGCTCATGGTCTCTATGAAGCACGGCGATTCAATGACGCGATTAAGCTATGCAATGCATTCCTGGAACGTGTTCCCGAAGACCTGGAAATGCTTTTTACGGTTGGATTTTGCTATCGAGACTCCGGAGACCTAGAAGATGCCGAAGCAGCGTTCAAGCACATCCTGGAATTGTATTACGACAATGCATATGCGTGGAACAACCTTGCAATTGTTTATAACAAGAAACACGAGGAGGAACACGAGTTATTTTGCCTTTTAAAAGCCCGGGACTTTGGTTACAAGGTCGATTATCCCCGCCTTGCAGATTTGCTGAGCCTCTGCAATCCAAAGGATCCATTTGCCGAGGACACGCTGGAATGGGACTTGAAATGAAGGGACGATCGCGTACCTCGATGTAAGAACCATTCCACTAGGTCAATTAACAACAAGCAATTTAATACCGGGCGTTAACTCCTTTTCATTCATCTTGCACAACGATTCACGCGAGGGTTCCTTTCTTGATCGACGAGCACGTCTTTTCACGAAGCAGCATCGACATCATCAAGTCGTTTCTTGAAGAGCACGGGTGCAAGGTCGATCCAGTTCCCTTCTTGAACACGATCCCGTTGGTTACCAAGGAACGTGCAAGATTAACTCGAGATATCGTGAAAAAAATCATCCGGGATTCTTACAACGATGCGAGTGCCATCGTCAAGGAAATATCTGAACGATTAACAGACAAGTTTGACGTGTATCTTGGCAGGGTTCATAAAAGGCAGCTAAAACAGTACATCGACTACGAAAACCCCGGGGATTTCCGGACATTCATCAACTTGCTGAATGATCCCTCGATCGATGCCGAAACGATCAAGGCGTTCTGTGATACGGTGATCAAAAATGACGCAAGACTCCTGGACAAGAGCTTGCCTGTTTTTTGGAAAAACTTGAACGATGCAATCAACGCGAATAACAAGGATAGGATCAAGGATTACCTGGTGTTTCTCTATTCACGCCTCATTGCCCTCAATGAAAACCGGCAGCTCTCCTTGAAATTCTTGTTCGATCAAGAAAAAAACATCATCCAGACCGAGCTGGATGCTGAAAATTACCGCGAGCTCGAGCACTTCTGCGCGGATGAAACGTTGGCTGATCGAGCGACGATCGTGTCGAGATTCAACAAGAAATACATCGGCATATTGGAACAAAGCGCTGGCACCCCGGATAAAAAAGCGCTGTGTTATATGGCCGTGGACCAGTCGTTGTTCGATGCAACTGGTTCCAAGGCAGAATTATACAGTTACTTGCAATCTGCCATTCAAAAAAGCTTTGATCTCCTCCAGAACCACCGGGTCTTGGTCATCAAGATCGAGAACATCATGGATCAAGGCTTGAACTTGAAATGGGATGCCTATGCTTACTTGACCTTGTATGCCGAAAAGCTCAAGCCCACCACGTTGAACCGCACGTATTATCATGGCGAGGACATCTGTGCCGACATCATCGAACACGTGACGGGCAATGAACTCGCGCTAATTGATCGCGAGCGTCTTAAAAAGCATTACACCAGCCCGGTGGGGGACGACTTAACCTCGTCCGACCTCCTTTCCCGGGCGGATATTCAAGAGATCATCAAGTTCTACGAGGCGCCCTTGACCGGATTTTCATTCCTCGATTGCTACATCCTCCAGCAAGAAAAACGGTTTCCAAACTCGAGAGAAATCGCGTTCGTGGAAAATAACAACGAGCTCTTGCTGGTGTTTCTCAAGAGCGTGGTTGATGAACGAAAGATCCCGTGCCCGGTTTGCGGATCCTTGAAGATTTCCGGCAATTCTTACTCCGGAATTGGCGAAAAGAGCTGGGAATGCAAGAATCCGCTTTGTGCCGACCGATCGAAAACGAACCGGGGGAAACGCTATTCCATGCGCACGATTTTCATGCAAGATTCCACCTACGATTTCAGCAAAGAAAACATCGTGCCCCGGGAGTTGATCAAGGTGTGGCGAAAGGATCTCGTGGAACGGTACGACATCACGCAATTGTATTCTATGATCATCAAGTATTTCACGTACCGGAACGACACGTTTATGGCGATCAACCCCGCCGAACCTGCATCACTGCAAAAGATCGCGGCCCAGCACGAGCGGAAAGTGGAGATCGCACCTTTCTCGGGATTCGTCGATATCACGCATGTCGATCCTCGATTGCACGAAAAGTTCGTGGATGGGCCACTGTTCAGCCAATTCGTCTATGCCAAACGAGCGGATGACGAGCTCGCGGGAGCAGCAATGAACGACGAGATATTCCGGAAGTCACGGAAACAACTCGTGTATATCGTGCAGGACGATTGCCTCCACGTGTTGCGAACGCTCGGGAAAGAATCTATCCATGCCGCGATCACCTCGCCGCCGTATTACAACGCGCGAGAATACAGCCAGTGGACGAACTTGTTCACGTACTTGAATGACATGTACAACGTGATTGCCGCGTCAAGAGAGGCCCTCGTTGACGGTGGCATCTTCTTTTATAATATAGGAGATATTTTCGACAACGAGAGAACCATCGTCAAATCGACTATGGGCGAAAAACGCATACCGCTCGGGGCATACATCATTTTGCTCTTCCAGAAAGCTGGATTCGAACTGCTCGACAACATCGCGTGGTACAAAGGCGAGCCGCAGAGCAACCGGCAGAAGAACGACGGGAACTTCGTGCCGTTTTACCAGCGCCCCACGAATTGTTACGAGCACATGTTCATTTTCAAGAAACCTGGACCGTTGAGACTTGCCAAGAACAGGGAGAGTAATGCGTTGATCTCGAATGTCCAAAAATTCAGCCCCGTCATCAAGATCGGCAAGGGCGGCGTGAACAAGTACGGCCACACCGCTCCGTTCCCGCCCGATTTGCCCTTGCTTGCCATCAATTGCTTCACGGAGCCAGGTAATTTCGTGCTCGATCCATATTCGGGAAGTGGAACGACGCCGATCTCGGCGAGCAGTTGCGGCAGGGCAGGTATCGGAGCGGAGGTCAGCGAGGACTATGCTAGATTATCCGTGGAGATGGCACGTGATATGAAATTGAGCGTGAAGCTCATCAAGCGCGTCCATGGCGATCCAACAATGCCATGGCAAGTGATCACCTTCGATGCACCCCAAATCGCAGGCAAGAAACAAAAAACTCTCGAATCATTCACCACATGATGGCGATCCACAATGAGTGAGGAACAAGATGAAGTCAAACGCGTGACCAGGTCAAAAGAAGAAGCAAAGACAACCTATGACAAGATGAGCAAATCCTACGACGCCATTTCCGGATCCTCGGAAAACAAGTTCAAGTGGATAGGGCTGGAATTTCTGGATGCCAAGGAAGGGGAGACCTTGCTTGAACTCGGTTTTGGAACGGGGAAAGTCCTTGAGAGATTGGCGAGGATGGCCGGCGAGAACGGGAAGGTTCACGGCATCGACTTGTCGCCAGGCATGCTCGCCATAACTGAGAAACGCCTGAGAAAAACCGGCTTGCTTGGCAGGGTCGAATTGCGACTCGGCGACATTGCACATCTACCTTATATGAACGATCAATTCGATGCCATCTTCACGAGCTTCACCTTCGATCTCGTCGACACCCCCGAGATACCAGTCGTGCTCGCGGAATGCCGCAAGGTCTTGAAAACCGGGGGCCGAATTTGCATCGTATCGCTGTCCCGGGGCAATGGAAGGAAAGTCGCGGTCCGCGTGTACGAATGGTTCCACGAGAAATTTCCCAAAGCCATCGATTGTCGGCCGATCAATGCTCGCGAAGCCCTTATAGCAGCTGGTTTTTCGATCACCCGGGAAAAACGCGATTCCATGTGGGGGTTGCCGGTGGATATCGTGTTGGCGAAAAAATAGTATTAATTGTAGATTCTATGCCTAATATCAAGTTAATAACGCGGTTGAAAAAAAAGCCCGTGGTATCTTGAACCGACTAATGCAAGAAAAGCATCAAACTCTTGACGATTTTCTCGAGAAGCATCCCGACCGGCAAGAAATCGAAGCTAGCAAGATAAAGCGGATGCTCGATCTCGACGATTTTGAAGAGTCCGAGTGGACATTCAAGACCGCGGACACGAAGGAGTTCACGCATTTCATCTTTCACGAGTACCCCGCGAGGATGATACCCCAGGTTGCGCGAAAACTCATCAAGATGTATTATCCACGCTATGATTCTCCTTCTATAAAGAAACCTATGCTGGATCCTTTCGCGGGTTCTGGAACAACGTGTGTCGAGGCGATGCTTCGCAACATCGACTCGATTGCCTTCGATCTCAACCCCCTCGCCCATCTCGTCGAGCAAGTCAAGGCCACGCCGATGGATCCCCCCACCTTGAAACGCCATTTCAAGGCAATCATGCAGCACGTGAACGAAAACCGGGGCAAAAAGATTCTCGAAACCATCCCGCCCGTGGCTCAGACAGGGTTTTGGTTCAACGAGGCCACCATCGGCTCGCTGTTAGCGATAAAATATGCTATCAACGAGACATTCAAGGGTGGTACACGGCATGAAGGTACAATTTTACCCGCGAAGAACTTTTTTCTCGCGTGTCTCGGTAAAACCGCCCGTGACTGTTCATACCAGCGAAAAGACGAAAATAAAACGTATCGGATGGAAAGAGAAAGGATGGTGGAGTTTGACAGGAACGTCGATGCCATTCAATGCTTCAAGACGATCTTCGGGAATTTTTTGCGGGCGACCGAGGCATTTTCCGGGTATTACCGCACGCACCAGTTCACGGCGAAATGCACGGCCGTGCTCGGCAATTCGATGGTTCTCGAAGGCGTCGCGGATAATTCCATCGACCTCATCGTGACGAGCCCCCCGTATGGAGACAGCCAGACGACCGTGGCCTATGGACAGTTTTCCCGGTTCCCGCTGGAATGGATCTTGCCCGACACGAGCGGCGTGAAGAACATCGATGAACACTTGCTCGGTGGCGTGGAAAATGAAACGGAATTCCCGGATGCACCGCTCCTTCTCGTGACGTGCAAGAACATCATGGTGGCTCAAGCGAAGCAGCAGCAAATATTGATCGCTACATTTCTCGATGCGATCGGGCAGAGCGAATTGACCGACACCAAGCAAGAAATGAAAGACTTGATCACGTTCATCGACACGCATATGCCATCGATCCAGGACACCACGGACTTCGCCGGGTTCATCGCCACGAAGAATGCGTATTATGCGCGGCTTGGCAATGGCCGGGCTTGTGCCGCCAAGGGAAATAAATGGCTCGACACGAGGGCCCTCGGGAAACATGGCCGGTTCAAGATCTACGAGGACCGGCTTGGCTACGTCATCTCCTTCTTCGCGGACTTTTCGAAAGTACTAGCTCGTCTTTACCAAGTTCTCGACTATGATCGCAAATGCTGTCTCGTTGTCGGAAATAGGACCGTCAAGAATGTACAGATTCCGACTGACGAGATCATAGTGGATCTTGGAAAGTCCATGGGTTTCGAGCACGTGACGACGTTCTACAGGGATATTCCCAACAAGAGGATGCCGCTCAGCAATTCTCCGTCGAACGTGCCGGGGGAAATCTCGCCGACCATGGCAAAGGAAAGCATCGTCGTGCTGAACAAACCCGGACGTATGAAATGACGGGACGAGCACGATTGTTTATCGTTTTTTGCTCCATTCCCACCAGAAATTCCGTCCACACCCGTGCTTTTAATGCCTCGAAACCATAAAGATTACGCATAAATATAGCACAGGAACCGGGATTGATCTGGCGTTGTTAAACTACCAGGATTTAAATATGCCTCTTTTCATGAAAGACGGGGACATATCGGTGCATCATGCCCATCGAGTTATTGCGGCGAAATTGTTTGTATTAAAAATTATTTAAGTCCTTGTTATTATGTTAAGATTAACATAGTTAAGTTTATTAACATATAACGCGTACATGTAAGTGTCTGGATCATCCAGTGGGAGGATTGAATGAAACAATGGAGCGAGCACAGTTGACACGCCGTGAGTTCTTTGCATCGATACATCACGAATTCATCGTCGCCAAGGGCATGCAAGGGAGCCAGCAATGCAAGGTCGTTACCATGTGGGCAGATGATATGAAGATCATGGGGATCCCGGAAAAAGGTCTGCTCGTGCTGAAAACTGGTGCGAACAAGACGGTTGCCATTGCCGTCTCCGGCCTCATCGAACCGGGAACGATCGTGATGCCCTTGTCCATTCGTGAATCGTTGGGTGTTCGCGCCGGGGACAGTATCCAAGCCGATAGCACGACCAAGAAGCTGAAACGCGCCAAGGCCGCCATCTTCGATGTTTCGACCGATTCCGGCAACACGGATACATTGCCAGACGATCTAAGTATGGTGTGCAGCCTCTTCTTGAAGGAATATGGCGAAAACATCCCAGTCGTCAACGGAGACCAATTTCCCTTGAGATTGACTGGCATGGGCATCAAGGCCGTCGTTCGTGTCCGTTTGCCAGCGAATGGCATCTTCACGATCGATGCTCGGACCAAGATACTTGTCGCAAAAAAACGTCGCGTGACGGCAGGGGAAGACAGTTGGGACATAATCGGGGGCCTGGATGCAGCCATAGCGGAGTTTAAATCCATAATCGAATTGCCCTTGAAGCATGCCGAGATCTTTTCATACTACAAGACCCGTCCTTCCCGTGGCGTGCTGCTCAAGGGCCCTCCTGGTTGTGGCAAAACATTGCTCGCCAAGGTCCTCGCGAAGGAACTTGGTGTGACCTTCAAGAACGTCACGTGCGGCGAACTGCTATCGCAGATGTTCGGGCAATCCGAAAAGAACATCAAGCAATTGTTCGATGATGCCCGCAAATGCGCGCCGACCATCATTTTCTTTGATGAAATCGACGCGCTGTTCCAGAACCGGAAAGAATCAGCAGGTTCGACCGAGAACCGTTACATCTCGGAACTGCTCGCGCAAATCGACGGGTTGAGCGATAACGACCAGGTCGTCATCATCGGCGCGACGAACCGACCGGATGCCATCGACGCTGCATTCAGGCGCCCGGGACGGCTTGATCGAGAGATCATGATCCCGATTCCTGACGAGAAAGCACGAAGGCAGATCCTGGACATTCACTTGCAGAACGTGCCCAT